>JBEKQJ010000244.1:0-4896 GCA_049519835.1 Caulobacteraceae bacterium
TTGCGGGTCGCCCGGAACCTCAGGGCTGGAGACGGTATCCTGGCTGCGGCGGAACATGGCAGACCGCGTGCCAATCTTATTTCTGACCCGGCGCGCGGATCCAGCCGACATAACAACGGCTCTCGACTCCGGCATCGATGACTATTTGGTGAAGCCGTTCCAGTCAGTTATCCTTCGGGCCAAGATCGGCGCTCTTCTTAGGCGTGCTTGGGTCTATCGGCCACCGGCAAAGGTAATCGCCTTCGAAGACTACGTATTCGATACGACCACCCAAACCGTTGTCGTTGGCGGCAAGCGGATTTTGCTGACCACGAAGGAATTCAGGCTCGCGCTGCTGATGTTTCAGAACATGAATCGAGCCCTTTCGCGATCCTATCTGCTGGAAACGATTTGGGACCGCAATCCGGCTCTCCCGACCCGGACCGTCGAAACGCACATGGCTCGACTCCGGTCGAAGTTGCGGCTCCACGCTGCCGGTGGCTATCGCCTCAAGTCGATCTACTGTTACGGCTACCGGCTCGATCGCCTGGGCGAGACATTGCCAAAGCAAAATTGTCAGCCGTCGCGGGGCGGCGCGGCATTGTCGGAGTAAATGCACCGACCGTCAGGCTGACCCAGCCAGCCGCGTTGCGGCGCAGTCAGACGTTGCGCATGAGCGTCTCGCGCACCTCTTTCTTGAGCACCTTGCCGACCTTTGATCGCGGCAGGTCGGGCCAGATTTCCAGTGACTTGGGCGTTTTGACGCTGCCGAGCCCGGCCTTCACGAAAGCGAGGATTTCGGCGACCTCGGCCTTTTGGCCTGGTCGGAGCTGGATGACGGCGCACACCCGCTCGCCCCATTTATCATCGGGCAGGCCAACGACGGCGCTATCGGCAATGGCGGGATGCCGCATCAGGGCCTGCTCCACCTCGGCCGAGTAGACGTTGAAGCCGCCGGTGATGATCATGTCCTTGGCCCGATCGACGATGAAGAGAAAATTCTCCGCGTCGAGGTAGCCGATATCGCCGGTGTGGCGCCAACCGTGGCGGGAGATCTCGGCGGTGGCCTCGGGGTTCTTGTAGTAGCCGGCCATCGTCAGGGAACCGCGGATGACGATCTCGCCACGCTCGCCGCGGTCCAACAGGCGACCTTCCTCGTCCATGATGCCGACCTGGGTCAGTGGCGAGGGGCGGCCCGCCGAGGCCAGGCGGGGCAGCGCGATGGTTCCATCCGGGTTGAAATGGTCCTTCGGCGCCATCGTCGAGATCATCATCGGGGCTTCGGTCTGTCCGAAAAGTTGCGCCATCACCGGGCCGATCCTGACCAGCGCCTCCTCCAGACGGCTGGCCGAGATCGGCGCCGCGCCATACCAGAAGCACTGCAAGGAACTGAGATCGGCGTCGGCCAAGCCCGGCTTGTCCAGGAGCATGTAGATCAGGGTCGGCGGCAGAAAGGTGTGAGTCACCCGCTTTCGGGCGATCAGGTCCAGGAATTCGCCGAGATCGGGCTTGGCCATGATGACGATCCGGCCGCCGAGCGACAGCATCGGGAAGCAAAGCACGCCCGCGGCGTGAGTGAGGGGGGCCAGAGCCAGATAGGTCGGCCTCGGCTCGAACGGATAGCTCATCAGGGTGATGGCCGTCATGGTTTCCAGGTTGCGACCTGTAAGCATGACCCCCTTGGGCTGTCCCGTGGTGCCGCCGGTGCCCGCGATCATGGCGATGTCGTCGCAGGGCTCGACCTCGAAGCGTTCGTCGCTGCAGCCCAATAGCCAGTCGTCGAACGCCGGCGCGTAACGCAGCGTTTTGTCGAGACAGACGAGCAACTCGAGCTTGGGCAGCTCGGAGCGCATCTTCTCCACCATCGGCGCATAGTCGCTGTGGAAGATGAGAGCGCGACAATCGAAGGCGTCGAGGGTGAAGCGGTTCTCGGCCACCTCGTTGCGCGGGTTGATCGGACACCAGACGGCGGCGGCGCGCGATATGCCGAAGACGCAAGCGAAGGCGATCGGGTCGTTGCTGGATAACACCGCCACCTTGTCGCCCGGCCGCACACCCGAGAGGGCCAGGGCGCGGGCCAGGCGATAGGTCAGACGTTGCACCTCGCCATAGGAGAGGTCGTTCTCGCCAGTGGTTAGGCAGGCGGCGTCCGCGCCTAGCATTGCGCCTTTGTCGAGATAATCGATCAGAAGCATAGATCAGCCCCGCGTATCGATGACGGGTTCCATGACCAGACCGAAGTTTCTCAGGACGCCCAACAGCGTGCGATGGCCGAACGCCTGGCAGGCCGAGGCGAAGCCGACCCGGGAGGGCTGCTGCTGCAGCAGGCTGTAGGCGCCATAGGCCTGCAGGAGACCGGTCTGCTTATAGTTGGAATGGCCGTTTATCACGCAGTGAACCCGGGTGAGGGGCCCTGAGCCGTAGACTGAATCCAGGGAGGTGTTGAAGCGCGGATTCTCGCGCGGAGGCATGCCGCCCTGGATCGAGGCGGCGATCTCCGCCAAGGCGGCTTCGCGTTGTTCCGGGTCCAGGGGTTTGATCTGTTCTTCGAACATCTTCTGGGTGGCGACGAAGCCCTCCATGACCTTGCGTTCGAAGACACCGCCGAGCGCCTTGCAGTTGGCCACCCGGGGGTCGTTCTTGAACCACACCGGATGTGAGGTTCCCGTCCACGGCGTCACCAGGGTCGAGACGTGCTGACCGGGGACCGCGACGTCCATATGCGTATCCTGGGGCCATTCGACGTATTTGTTCTGCTCCAGGTAGTACCAATTCGTCTCGAGGATCGCGAAGATGGTCTGGGTGGAGGCGTAGGTAGGAAAGCCTTTCCACAACACCAGTATATCCAGCGAATCGACGCCCGGATTTTCCAGACAGATCTGCGCGGCGATCTCGCCGGTGGTGTACATCTGCGCGACGCCAGGCGAGAGCAGCAGCCCCTTGGCGGCGAACTTGGCCCCCCAGCGCGCTTCGGCGTCGATCATCCAGCCCTGTTCTCCGGTAGTGTCCAAGTAGTGGCAGCCTGTATTCAGGCAGGCTTCCACCGTTTCATGGCCGAGTTTGCCGAACGGGCCGACCATGTTGCACACCACGCGCGCGCCCTTGAACAGAGCAGTCAGGGAAGCAACGTCGTGCTCGACCTCGGCCACTTCGTAGTCGGCGGTTTCGATACCAGGGACCTTATCCATGGCCTCCTGGACCCGGGCCCGGTCGCGCCCGGCGGCGATGAACGGCGTGTCGTACTCGCGCAGGTATTCACAGACCAGGCGGCCGGTGTACCCGGATGCTCCGTATACGACGACGGGTTTCTTGGCGGTCATGGCTTCAGCGTTCCGATGGTGAAAGTCAGCTCGATTTTGGAGTCCAGAGGGTTACATGCCCATGCCGCCGTCAATCGGCAGGCCGGCGCCAGTGATGAAGCGCGCCGCCTCACCGCACAGAAATACGACCGGACCGGTCATGTCGGCGACGTCGCCCAAACGTCCCAGCGGCGTGAGATTCACCACCTCCGCGACTGCGGCCTCGGCGCTCGGCCATAGGCCGATGGCGGCCATGTCGCCCGCCAGCTTCAGACCCATGGCGGTGGGCGCCAGGCCCGGGTAGACGCAGTTGACGCGTACGCCGTAACCCAGTTTGCCCGCCTCCAGCGCAGCCGCCCGGGTCAGGCGATCCACAGCCGACTTTGTCGCCGCGTAGCCGGAGATCGCCGGGAATGGGATGGTCGCGGCCACGGAGGAAACGTTGACCACCGCCCCGCCCGCGCCGGCTACGCCGCCCGGCTTCATGGCGCGGAAGGCGTGCTTGAGGCCCAGGCTGACGCCTAAGACATTGACGTCCATCATGCGGCGAAGGTCGGCCGGCGTTTGATCGACGATCAGTGAGGAAATCTCGACGCCGGCGTTATTGATGAGGATGTCGAAGCCGCCCAACGCGCTGATCACTGTGGGGATGGCGTCGATCCAATCCTCCTCTTCGGATACGTCGAGCTTTACGAAGCAGGTCTTGTGGCCGGCCTCGGCAAGGGCGTCGGCTGTCTGGCGGCCTTCCGTCACGAGCACGTCGCCAACGGCCACCGCCGCGCCGGCCTCAGCCAGCGCCTGCGCGATCGCCGCGCCGATGCCCCGCGCCGCGCCGGTAACCAGGGCCGACCGGCCCGTCAGGTCGAATGGATTCAACTCGAGCCTCCCGAAAGTCTTGTTCTTCTTGTGATCATGTCGCTGGGGCGCGGCCCGATCCAAGGTCTCGTTTGGTCATCTGTCAAGGGAAAATTGGGCAATTGTCAAGATTCATGACGCACCGAACCGCCAGACGACCGACGAGCCGAAGTGAGGGTGTCTCGTCTAGGCGGCGACCATCGACGCGGCGTCCACGCCCATCACCAAGCGCAGAAGACCGCGCGCGCCGTCCCGCATCTGCCCCACAGCCCGCGTGTCGCCGGCCAGGTGCCTGAACAGGTAGTGCTGGAATAGGCCGTCGTACATTGCGTAGGCGTCCGCATCGCTGAACACCTGGGCGGCGCGGGCCAGTTTGCGGCCGCGCGCCGTGACGCGCGCGATCATGTTTTTGAGGCTGTCGCCAATTTCCGCGACATCGGCGCGGAAGGCGTCGTCGAACAGCGCCTGCGAGCGCAAATCATACCAGAGTCGATGCATGTGGGCTTCCTGGCTCAGAGTCTCGGCCAAGGAGTCCAGGAACCGTTCCTCCAGCTCCTCGAAGCTGGTTGAGGTGGCGATGATGCGATCGTAGCGGGTGACGCAACGCCCCTTGTATTGCCGCACGCTGCAGACAATCAGGTCCACCTTGTCGGCGAAATAATAGTGCAGCACGCCGTGGGTGAAGCTCGAGTTCTGGGCGATCTCGCGCAGGCTGGTGCGGGCATAGCCCATCTCGGACAGCGTCTTGAGCGTGGCCTCGGCC
>JBEKQJ010000245.1:0-11772 GCA_049519835.1 Caulobacteraceae bacterium
TGATCGAACTGCCTCCGGAGACGCATGCGACCCAGCAAAGACTCTATGAGAAGGTCAGCCCGTATGTGCCGCACAATCACGGGCGGACGCGGCGTGCGCTCAAGGCCATCGCCGCCATGGAGAAACGTGACGGCCGCCGCAAGCTCGTCCGGGCGCGGGTCGGCGTCATCCTCAGCACCGGCGGGTTCGCCTATGATCGCACGCTGATCGGGCGGCACGATCCCGAGTTCGCCCGCCACTACGATGTGATGCAACGGCTGTCGACCATGGGCAGTGACGGCTCTGGTCTGAACATGGCGGTCTCGGCCGGCGCCGCCGTGGGCTGGATGGACTCCTTCTACATTGCTCGCAACATCGCCCCGCCAGAGGCCCTGCTCACCGGCGTCCTGGTCAACCGCCGTGGCGAGCGGTTCGTGCCCGAGGACGCCTATGTGAGTCTGATCGGCGGTGAGATCGCGCGTCAGCCGGAGGGCGACGCCTGGCTGCTGGTCACCGGACCCTGCTTCCGGCGCTCGGTCGTCGAAGCGCTCACCTGTGGCTGGCAACGCTTTACCTATTTCGGCCTGCCCATGCTGATCAACTTCGCGCTCGGCGGCACGCGACGCGGTCGAAACGTCGCCAGCCTGGCGCGAAAGCTCGGCGTTCCGGTCGACCGCCTGGTCGCCACGCTCAGCGGTCACGACGCCGACATCGCGGCCGGGCGGCCGGATGCGGTTGGCAAGACCGAGGTTCTTCGCAAGCCCTTGGGCAAGGGGCCGATCTGGGCGATCAATATGTCGATGAGCAACCGGCACGCCCTGACCAAGTTCATGACCCTGGGGGGCCTCAAGGTGGACGAATCGACTGGCGCGGTGACCCGCGACGACGGCGCACCAATCCATGGCCTCTACGCCGCCGGGATGAGCGCTGTCGGACTGCATTCCAACGGCTACATCAGCGGCTTGTCGATCGCCGACGGAGTCTTCTCCGGTCGTCGGGCTGGGCGCTCCGCGGCGAGGCTGCGGACCGCATCCGCTCAGGGTCTGAAGCGGACGGGAACGGCCTGAAGCATGACCGCGCGGACCTTGCAGATCGTCGAGGTGGGTCCGCGCGATGGTCTGCAGAACGAAAGCCGGATGGTCGACACGGCGGACAAGCTGCGCCTGATCGCGCGCATGATCGAGGCCGGCGTTCGCCGCCTGGAGGTGGGCAGCTTTGTCGATCCCCGGCGCGTGCCGCAGATGGCCGACACCCCGGAGGTGGTCGCCGCCCTGCCCGACCGCCCGGACGTCAGCTACATCGGCCTCTGTCTCAACGGGCGGGGCGTCGAACGGGCCGCACGGTCCCGGGATGGCAACAAGCGCGGCGTGGATGAAGCCGGATGCGTGGCGGCGGCCACCGACGCCTTTGGGGTCGCCAATCAGGGTCAGACCTGGAGCCAATCCACGGCCGAAAACCAGGCCATGTTGGCCCTGGCGCGGCGTGAGGGCCTGACGCCGCAGGTCACCATCGCGGTGGCATTCGGTTGCCCGTTCGAGGGAACCGTGCCGCCCGACCGGGTGGTGGACATGGCCAGGCGCCTGGCGGACGCCGAACCGGACGAGATCGCGGTGGCCGATACGATCGGTGTCGCGACGCCGGCGCGGGTGCGCGACCTCGTCGGCCGGCTACGCGAAGCCTTGCCGCCTTCGATCCGACTTCGCGGGCATTTCCATGACACCCGGGCCACGGGCGTCGCCAACGCCTGGGCGGCCTGGGAGGCGGGCGCGGTCGTCCTCGATAGCGCCCTCGGCGGGCTGGGCGGTTGCCCCTTCGCCCCCGGCGCGACCGGCAACGTCGCCACCGAGGATCTGATCTACTTGTTTGAGCGCTCGGGCGTTCCCACCGGCATCGACCTGCGCCAGGCGATCGCGGTCAATCAGTGGTTCGCTGAAGTGATGGACAAACCTCTGCCATCGAGCGTCGGCCGGGCCGGCCCCGGCCCCTTGAGTTAGTCGCCCGGCGCGCGGTCGCCTGGGTCGTCGCCGCTGGCCTCTCTGTCAGGCAGGCGCATTCTTGCGCGTCGCGAAGGCGGCGAAGGCTGTGGAAGCCTCTGGCGACGCCAGCTGAATGAGGAGCGCTTCACGATCGGCGGCGATCGCCGTCTGGATCGCGCCGGCGTCGCGCATCAGTCTTTTGGTCGCCGCTAAAGCGGATGGCGACTTGCCGGCAAGCGTGCGCGCCGCCGCCATCCCCGCCGGCCCCACGTCTGCAGCAGGGACCGCCATGTTCGCCAGCCCCAGGCTCGCTGCGGCTTCCCCACTCAGCCGCTCGCCCAACGCCATCACGGCGAAGGCGCGGACATGGCCAATCCGTTGAGGAAGCAGCCACGCCGACCCCGCTTCAGGTGTCAGGCCGAGGTTGACAAAGGGAAGGATCAACTGGGCGTCGGAGGCGACGTAGACCAGATCGCAATGAAGCAGCATGGTCGCGCCAACACCGATCGCCCGGCCGGTGACGATCGCCAACAGTGGCTTTGGAAAAGTGCTGAGCGCGGTCAGGAACGGACCGACATTGGACGTCTCGATGTCCGGCCCCCCGGCTGCAGCGTCGGTGAACATCGAGATGTCGTTGCCGGCGCAGAAGTCCGGTCCGTCGCCCGCCAGCACCACCACGCGCACATCGTCGTCGGCGGCGGCCTGGTCGAGCGCGCACGCGATCTCGCCATACATCTCGTCCGTGATAGCGTTCTTCTTGCTGGCCCGGTCCAGAGTGACGACCATCACCCGATCGGCTGTCTCGATACGCACGCCCGGCATCGTCTGCTCCTGCAATATGTCGGACGCTAGGCCCGTGGCGGGATCGTCGCAGGCGCGACGGCGCCGCCCCCGGCGAGAGAGAAACCACCATCGCAATCGAGTATGGCCCCGGTGATGTACTTGGCGCTGTCACTGCACAGGTAGACGGCGAGGTCGGCGATATCGCGCTTCTCGCCATAATCTCCGAGCGGGATCACGCGTTTGAGCGCTGCCTCGGATTCCGGACTGGGCGTCAAACGCGCCATGCCCTCGGTATCGCGGATCGGGCCTGGCGAGATCGCGTTGACGCGCACGCCGGCCGCTCCCCACTCCATCGCTAGGCATTTGGTCAGCATGTTGATCCCGGCCTTCGCGGCGCAGACGTGCGACTGGAACATGGTTGGATTCACCGCCTGGCCCGCGCTTATCGAGATCACCGAGGCGCCCGGTTTGCGCAGGAATTCGTAGCTCGCGCGCAGCACGTGGAACGTGCCCATCAGATCGATATCGATCACGGTCTTGAACGCGTTGGCCGACATGCCAATCGCCGGCGCGAGGAAGTTGCCGGCGGCCCCGGAGACGACGATATCGATGGGTCCGTGCGCGGCGTGTACGTCCCGGAGCGCCTGCTCGACACCGGCATAGTCGCGCACATCGACCGCATACCCGGAGGCTTCGTATCCGTTCGCCTTGAGCTCGGCGACCGCGGCTTCCAACTTCTCGATCCTTCGGCTGATCAGCGCGATGCTGGCGCCGGCCTCAGCCAAGCCGTGGGCGACGCCTAGATTTATGCCGCTCGATCCACCGGCGATGAAGGCGGTCTTCCCCTTCAGCAACTGTGCCGCAAATGTCCCCATGGTGCTCCCTCGATCCGCCTCCAAGTCGGCGCCTCGGCCCACGCACGCGAATAAGCCCGCGTATGGGCCGCTCTTGGTCATTCGATGGCACAGGACCAGTCGCGCGTAGAGCGATCTCTCAGCCCTCCACCAATCACTGTTAGTTAAATCAAAGACTGCTGCCCAACCGCTGCGAAGAGCGTCCGGCGCCCGATCGAGCTGAGGATGACCGACCGGGGCGACATAAGACCCTTCGAAGCCGGTCTCTGGATTTTAGAAACGGAGAGGAATCAGCCACTTGTGGTGGCGGTGCTGTCAGTCCAAAGGCAACTTGTCGCCGGTCCGATTGCGAAACCGGCTTCCCCTTTTGCGGCGGGCGCTCTAGGCGCTCTCAATGCTCAACATCACCGGCATCACAGTTCGCCTTGGCGGACGGACGATCATCGACGAGGCGACGGCGGCGCTGCCGCCGCGCGGCCGGATCGGGCTGATTGGCCGCAACGGGGCCGGCAAGTCGACGCTGGTGCGGGTGGTCGCCGGACTGCTGGAGGCGGACAGCGGCGTCGTCGCCATGCCGCGCGGCAGCCGGCTGGGCTATATCGCCCAGGAGGCGCCGGGCGGCGACGCCACGCCGATCGAGACGGTGCTCGCCGCCGACAGCGAGCGCGCGGCGCTGATCGCCGAAGGCGAGGCTTGTCACGACGCCCACCGTGTCGCCGACATCCATGACCGGCTGTTCGCCATCGACGCCCACACCGCGCCGGCGCGGGCGGCGCGCATCCTGGCCGGGCTCGGCTTCGACGAAGCGGCGCAGCATCGGCCGCTGGAGAGTTTCTCGGGCGGGTGGCGAATGCGCGTCGCGCTCGCCGCCCTGCTGTTCTCGCAGCCCGACCTGCTGCTGCTCGACGAGCCCTCGAACCACCTGGACCTGGAAGCGGTGCTGTGGCTCGAAGATTTCCTGCGCTCATATCCGGCGACGATCCTGCTGGTCAGCCACGAGCGCGATTTCCTCAACAATGTCGTCGACCACATCCTGCACCTCTCAGGCGGCAAGCTGACGCTCTATCCGGGCGGCTACGACGCCTTCGAGCGGCAGCGCGCCGAGCGGCAAGCGCAGATCGCCTCGGCCCGGTCCAAGCAACTGGCCGTGCGCGAGCGCCTGGCGGATTACATCGCCCGCAATTCGGCCCGCGCCTCGACCGCCAAACAGGCGCAGTCGCGCGCCAAGGCGCTGGCGAGGATGCAGCCGATCGCCGAGATGATCGACGACCCTTCGCTCAGTTTCGAGTTTCCCAATCCTGACGCCTTGCGCCCGCCGCTGGTGACGCTCGACCTGGCGGCGGTGGGGTATGGTGAGACGCCGGTGCTGCAGCGGCTGAACCTGAGGCTCGATCCCGATGACCGCGTGGCTCTGCTGGGCCGCAACGGCAACGGCAAGACGACGCTGGCGCGGCTGCTGGCGGCGCAACTGGCCCCGATGGCCGGGACCATGAAGGCCTCAGGCAAGATGCGGGTCGGCTATTTCACCCAATACCAGGTGGAGGAACTGGACCGTTCGGAAACGCCGCTGGCGCACATGGCCCGGATGATGAAGGACGCGAGCCCCGCCGCGGTGCGGGCGCAACTCGGCCGCTTCGGATTCTCCGGCGCCAAGGCGACGACCGAGGTCGGCAAGCTTTCGGGCGGCGAGCGGGCGCGGCTGGCGCTGGCGCTGATCACCCGCGAAGCGCCGCATATGCTGATCCTCGACGAGCCAACCAACCACCTCGATGTCGACGCCCGCGAGGCCCTGACCCAGGCGCTCAACGCCTATAGCGGCGCGGTGGTCATCGTCACGCACGACCGGCACATGCTGGAAATGACCGCCGACCGGCTGGTGCTGGTCGATGGCGGCACGGCGCGGGAATTCGACGGCTCGATCGACGACTACATCGCCTTCGTGCTGGCCAAGGCGCCCGCCTCCGGAGGCAAAGGCGCCGGCGAACGGACGGGGGGCGCCCGCAAGGACCAGCGCAAGGCGGCCGCCGAGGCGCGCGTCAGGGGCCAGGAACTGCGCAAGCGCTCCCGGCAGGCCGAGCTTGATCTCGAAAAGCTGACAGCCCAGCGCAACGCCATCGATCAGGCCATGTTCGATCCGGGATCGGCGCAGGCGCCTCTGGCGAAGCTGACGATGACGGAGCTGATGAAGCGGCGGGCTGAGCTCGAAACCCGCATCGGCCTGGCCGAAGCCGCGTGGCTCGAGGCCAGTGAGGCGCTGGAAGCCATTCCCGCCTGAGCTTCGCCTGCGGCGTTGCGGGGAGCCTGGTCTGGCGCCTTTGCGGTGGGGGCCGTCGCACGACAACGTCTCTGCACCTGAAATGGCGCAATCCGCCGCCAGGTTTTGCTTTCGGGTCCGCCGGTCAGTGGGCGTCCAGTTGCAGATCGAGCCGGCTCTCTTTCAGGCCGCCCGCCGTCGCCCCTTCTCCGGTCGTTCGCGTCTCACCGCGCCAGATACTCGTCCAGCACTCTGTGGAAACCGCGAATTCGAATCTCCTGATCGCTGGCGAGCCTGATGCCCGGCTTTCGAGTCGCCCGTAGCCCGCGCTGGAGTCGGGCGAAATCGGGCGTGTCCGGGTCGATAATCCCCGCGGCGTCGTGACGCCTTGCGCGGTGTTACGATGGCGTGACGATGCGGGCGGTAGCGACGAAGGGCGACGGCCGAGGATCATGGCGAGCGAAGAAATCTTTCCCCTGTCGGGCCGACGGGTTTGGGTGGCGGGTCACAACGGCATGGTCGGCTCGGCCCTGGTCAGGCGCCTGGCCTCAGAGGGCTGCCAGATCCTCTCCGCGTCCAAGGCCGAACTCGACCTCACCAGACAGGCGGAGACCGAGGCATGGATCGCCAAGAACCGGCCTGAGGCGATCTTCGTTGCGGCGGCCAAGGTGGGCGGAATCCTCGCCAACAGCACGGCTCCGGCCGACTTCATCTACAACAACCTGATCATCGAAGCGAACGTGCTGCAGGCGGCCGCCGACCACGGCGTGGCCAAGCTGCTGTTCCTGGGCTCCAGCTGCATCTACCCGCGCGACGCGGCCCAGCCGATGGCCGAAGAGGCCCTGCTGACCGGGCCGCTGGAGCCTACCAACGAGGCCTACGCCATCGCCAAGATTGCCGGGATCAAGTTCGCAGGAGCCCTGCGGTCGCAGTACGGCTGCGACTTCATCAGCGCCATGCCGACCAACCTCTATGGCCCCGGCGACAATTATGACCTGAACACGAGCCACGTCCTGCCGGCGATGATCCGCAAGGCGCACGAAGCCAAGCTCGCGAGCGCCGACCGGCTGACGATCTGGGGCACCGGGACGCCCCGACGCGAATTTCTCCACGTGGACGACTGCGCAGACGCGCTGGTGCATATGATGAAGGTCTATTCCGACGCGGGGCATATCAACATCGGCTGCGGCGATGACATCGCCATACTGGACCTCGCGAAGCTGGTCGCTGAGGTGGTGGGCTTCGAGGGCCAGGTCGAGACCGACCCCTCAAAGCCTGATGGGATGCCGCGCAAGCTCTTGGACGTGGGCCGGCTGGCGACGCTCGGCTGGCGCAGCCGCATCGGCCTCAGGGATGGCGTCGCGGCGACATACGCCGCTTGGCTTGAGAAGGTCTGACAGCGCGGCGCCAGGACGCATTGCTGGCTGGGAAGCCGGCTGCGATGGACGGCGCGCAGGTTAGGCGCGATTCTGGGACAATGTGCGGAATCAACGGAATCTACGCCTATCATGGGGCGGCCAACGCGCCGGCGTCGGACGAACTCCTTCGCACGCGTGATCACATGGCGGCGCGGGGTCCGGACGGCGCCGGCGAGTGGTGGGGCGCGGAGGGCCGGCTGGCCCTCGGCCATCGGCGGCTGGCGATCATCGACCTCGATCCGCGGGCGAACCAGCCGATGGTCGCGGAGGATGGCGCCCTCGCGGTGACGTTCAACGGCGAGATCTACAACTTTCCCGAGCTCAAGGCGGAGCTCGAGGCGACCGGCCGAGTGTTCCGCACCACGTCCGACACAGAAGTTCTGCTCCACCTCTACGCCGCCGAGGGCCCGGCCATGGTCGAGCGCCTGCGCGGCATGTACGCCCTGGCCATCTGGGACGAGAGGCGCCGCGGCCTGTTCCTGGCGCGGGACCCCTACGGCATCAAACCGCTCTACATCTGCGACGATGGCTGGACCTTCCGCTTCGCCAGCCAGGTCAAGGCCCTGCTGGCCGGCGGCAGGGTCTCGCGCGATCCGGAGGCCGCCGGCCTCGTCGGCTTTCACCTCTATGGCAGCGTGCCCGAGCCGTTCACGCTCTACCGCGATATCCGCGCCCTGCCGGCCGGCTGCCACCAGTGGATCGATGAAGCCGGACCGCGCGAACCGCGCCCCTTCGCCAATCTCTCCGCCGTCCTGGCCGAGGGCGCCCGCGCGCCGACGCCGCCGCAAGAGGTCGGGGAGCGGCTCCGTGCGGCCGCGCTTGCCAGCGTCAAAGCGCATTGCCTGGCCGATGTTGAGGTGGGTCTGTTCCTGTCGGCTGGCGTCGACTCCGGCGCCCTGCTGGGCCTGATGCGCGATGGCGGCCAGAGTCGCGTCCGCGCCATCACCTTGGCCTTCGAGGAGTTCCGCGGCTTGGCCGACGATGAGGCGCCCATGGCCGCCGAGACCGCCGCCCTCTACGGCGCCGAACACATCGTTCGGGAGGTCGGCGAGGCTGAATTCCGCGCCGACCTGCCGGCGCTAGTCGAAGCCATGGACCAACCCTCCATCGACGGGGTCAACACCTGGTTCGTGGCCAAGGCCGCGAAGGAGGCGGGACTCAAGGTGGCGCTCTCGGGTTTGGGCGGCCCGTTGGACCCGGCAGATGGCCTTGCCGGCGCGGATTCCCGGCCTTGGCGCCGGGCTGCGCCTGCTGGGACAGGGGATCGGCCTGGCGCGACAGGCGCCCAAGGCGCTGGGCATGCTGGAATACGGCGGCGACTACGCGGGCGCCTACTTGCTGCGTCGCGGCCTCTTCCTGCCCTTCGAGCTGCCGGCAATCCTGGGCGCGGACGTGACGCGCGAGGGCCTGAGGCGGCTGCGGCCATTGGCCCGGCTCCGCGCATCGATGAGTCCGACGCCAGCCTCGCCGATCTCGCGCGTCTGCGCGCTGGAATCGGCCAACTACCTGCGCCACCAACTGCTGCGCGACGCCGACTGGGCGGGTATGGCCCATTCCGTGGAGATTCGCTGTCCCCTGGTCGACTTCCGGCTGCTGCAGGAGATCGCCCCGGCGACGCCGACTCTTGCAGCCGACGCTGGCAAGCGGGCGCTCGCGGCGGCGCCCTCGGTCTCCCTGCCGATCTCTTATGTCGATCGGAGCAAGACCGGATTCTCCGTACCCACCGAGCGGTGGATTGCCGATCGCGCCCGCTCCGGACGCCCGCGCGGCCGGGGTCTCACCTCGCGGGCCTGGGGCCTCGAGCTGTTGGCGGCGCATCTCGCCCCGGCTGCCGCCTGATGGCCGGCGCCATCCTGGCTCTGGTGACGGACGCCTTCGGCGGCCACGGCGGGATCGCGCAATATAACCGCGATTTCGTTTCGGCCGTGGCAAGGACACCGGACGTGGGGCGCATTGACCTGCTGCCGCGGCTGTCGCCGGACCTTCCCGGCGCGCTTCCACCAAAGGTCACCCAACATGCGCCGAGGCGGGGTCGCGCCGCCTATGCGGTGGCGGCCTGGCGCCTAGCCACGCGCCTCCAGCCGCAGTGCGTTGTCTGTGGGCACATCTTCATGGCTCCCCTGGCCTGGCTGATCGCCCGGGCAACGGGCGCGCGCTTGGTTGTCCAGACTCACGGTGTCGAAGCGTGGCCGCGTCCGCCGTTCCTCACCCGACGGGCGGTCGAGAGCGCGGACCTCATCATGGCGGTCAGCCGCGACACCCGGGCCCGGGTTCTGGACTGGGCGCGGATCGCGCCGGAGCGGGTGAGAGTGGTCAGCAACACGGTGGCGGAGGAATTCACACCAGGAGATCGCCGCGCCGCGCGGGCGCAGTTCGGCCTGGCGGATACGTTCATGCTCCTAACGGTGGGACGGCTTGATCGGCGGGAGCGCTACAAGGGCCACGACCGCATAATCGAGCTGCTGGGGGACCTGGCGCAGGACGGCCTGAATCCCGGCTACGTCATCGCCGGCGACGGTGAAGATCGCGGCAGGCTGGAGGCCCTAGCGACTAGCTTGGGCGTGGGCGGGCGGGTGCGGTTCCTGGGCCGCACGCCATCCCCGGACCTGCCGGCGCTTTATCGCGCCGCGGACCTGTTTGTGCTGGCCTCCACGGGCGAGGGATTCGGCATCGTCCTGCTTGAGGCCTTAGCCAGCGGCACGCCGGCCTTGGCCCTGGCTGCCGGTGGCGCGCCCGATCCGCTGGCGGACGGCGAACTCGGCCGCCTCGCGCCCAGGGCGGCGCTTCAACCTGCCTTGGAGCAGGCCTGTCGTGACCGCCTCGCCGACCGGATGCCGTCTGGAGAGGTCCTGAGTGGCGAAGTGCGGCGACGTTTCGGCCGTGCGGCCTTCGACCGGCGCGTGCAGCTCTGCCTCGAGCAGCTGGAGGCGGCCTGATGCGGGTCCTGGCCCTGGTGAGCGAGGCGTTCGGCGGCTACGGGGGAATCGCCCAGTACAACCGTGACCTGTTCACCGCCATGTCGGCCTTCGCCGCCAAACCCGTCGTCGACGTACTGCCGCGCTACGCCCGCGAGCGCGCCGGCCCTCTTCCGGACCGAGTGCGTCAGTATGCGGCGGTTGGCGATCGGCAGCTCCTGGCCCTGACCGCGCTGGCCCTGGCCGAGCGCCGGCGGCCCGACGTGGTGTTCAGCGGTCATCTGCACCTGAGCCCCCTGGCGGCGTGGATCGCCCGCCGTCACCACGCGCCCCTGGTGCAGCAGGCCCACGGCGTTGAGGTCTGGAGTCGTCCTGGCGAGGTCCGTCGACGCAGCGTCGAGGCGGCGGAGCTGGTGCTGTGCGTCAGCCGCGACACCCGGGCCCGCGTGCTCAGTTGGGCCGATCTCCCGCCGGAGCGCGTGCGGGTGGCGCCCAACACCGTCTCAGACCGCTTTGCGCCGGGATCGCGCAGCGAGGCGCGCGCGCATCTGGGTCTTGCGGGTCAGAAGGTGATCCTGAGTGTCAGTCGCCTGGACGCCGGCCAGCGTCACAAGGGTCAGGAAAGGATCATCGGTCTCCTGCCGGCGCTCGTCGCACGCGGACTGGACGTGCTCTATCTCATCGCCGGCGAGGGGGACGATGCGGCGCGCCTTGCGGCGTTGGCGACTGCGACCGGAGTCAGCGAGCGGGTGCGCCTGTTGGGTCGCGTGCCGGCCGGCGAACTGGCCGATCTCTATCGCGCCGCCGATCTCTTCGCCCTGCCGTCCACCGGCGACGGTTTCGGCATCGTCTTTCTCGAGGCCATGGCCTGCGGCACGCCCGCCCTGGGCCTGGCGGTCGGCGGCGCGGCGGACGCCTTCGCCGACGGCGCGCTCGGGATGTTGGCGAGCGAGGCGAACCTGGGCGAAGCCATGGTGCAAGCTTTGGCCGAGGGCCGGCCGGCCGCGGCGGTCGCCGACGCCGTGCACGCCAGGTTCGGCTTTGGCGCCTTTCGGGCGCGCCTCGAGCGCGCCTTCGCCGGCGTCTTCGAAACGGCGGCATTGGCATGACGGCGGAGTCGGGGTCCGAACGGGTGCTGGTGCTGGAAGCCGGTCGCGCCGAGCGGCATTACTGGCGCGACCTCTGGGCCTATCGCGAGCTGTTCGCCATTCTCGCCTGGCGCGACCTTGCGGTCCGCTACAAGCAGACGGTGATCGGCGCGGCCTGGGCCGTGGTCCGACCGGTGATCACCATGATCATCTTTACCGTGGTCTTCGGGCGGTTGGCCAAGATGCCCACCGACGGCGCCACGCCCTACCCGGTGATGGTTTTCGCGGGCATGCTGCCCTGGTTCCTGTTCTCGACCATTCTGTCCGACGCCTCGGCCAGCCTGGTGGGCAACGCCAACCTGATCGGCAAAGTCTACTTTCCGCGCCTGATCGTGCCAGCGGCGACCATCGCCGTGGCCCTGGTCGACTTTGCGATCAGCTTCGTCCTGATGCTGGGGATGATGGTCTGGTTCCGCTTCATGCCGGACTGGCGGATCCTGCTGCT
>JBEKQJ010000246.1:0-4879 GCA_049519835.1 Caulobacteraceae bacterium
ATCTCGTCGACTACATCTACCTGGAACATGACGACGGCGACGTCCCGGTTCTGGTGATCAGCGACCCGCTCAGCTGGCGCCCGCCGGACGACCGCCGTCACCTCTGGGCCCTGCGCGAGAAGATCAAGACCCAGATCGCCTTCATCGAAACCGGGCAGCTGACCGGCGTGTGGCCCAATTACCAGGGCGGCAAGGTGCGGATTCAGGTCTACGCTTCGTGCGCCCTCAGCGACGTGGCGCAAGACTTCTACGCCGTGCAGCAAAGGGCCATGACCGACACCAACCTCGAACTGCGGGTCCGACTGCTGGACGCCTAGATCGAAAGTCCCTTCTCCTCTGCGGGTAAGGGAACCCTAATCAAGCCGCCGCCAGCTCGCGCAGCGCGCCGTTGGCGATGGTGAGCTTGGCGAAGCTCCAGCCGCCGGACGATTTTTCCACTTCTTCCAGCGAACGGCGGACATGGCGTACGGTGTCGGCGTGGTCGGACGCCCAGGCCGTCACGGCGTGGGCGGGGGCCTTGTCGCCGGCCGGGCCGGCGGCCGCCATGATCGCGGCGGTAAGGCCGGTCTGCTCGCCGACCATGTCCTCGATCAATCGCCGCACGGCCATCCGCTCGAACGGATCCTCGCCGGACGTCCGCGAGGCGGCGGCGGCGCGCAGCCGGTCGAAGCCGAAGACGCCGCCGACCTTGTGGTAGATCTCGGCCGTCGCGGCCAGCGGCCACGACCGCTCCCGCGCCAGGTCGCCCACCGATACGGCCAAGGTCAGGGGCCGCATCAGAGCCACGGAGTGGGCGATCTGCTTGGGCGCGCCGGCCTTGATCCAGATCGCGGCGCGCTTGACCGCCGCTTTCTGCTCGAAGGGCGAGAGCACGCCCGGCATCAGGTCTTTCAGCGTGTCGACAGCCGGCCGGTAGGCGGAGACCAGCTCGTGCACCGAGGGCTTGCCGCCGCGACGCGCCAGCCAGTAGGTCTGGCCGCGCAGGATATCGACCAGCTCGCGATAGAGCGCCGCCTGGCCGGGCCACGGCGCCTTGCCGTCAAGCTTTTCGACCCTCGCCCAGATCTCGGAGAAGCGCAGGGTCTGGCGGGCGGCCTCATAGGCGGTCACCAGTCCGGCCGTGTCGACGCCGGTGGCGGCGCGCAGGCGACCGGGAAAGGTCGGACCGCAGAGGTTGACGATGTCGTTGCCGACCACCGTGGCGATGATCTCGCGGCGCAGGCGGTGCCGCTTCATCTGACTTTCGAAACGATCGAAGCCCTTGGGGAAATAGCCTTCGAGCAGGCGCAGGAACCAGGCGTCGTCCGGCGCGGACGAGGCGACGATATCGTCGCACAGATCGAGCTTGCCGTAAGCCAGTAGGACCGCCAGCTCCGGGCGGGTCAGACCCTTGTCCAGCCTGGCGCGCTCGGCGAGCATCTCGGCGTCTGGAAGGCCCTCCAGGGCGCGGTCGAGCCGGCCCGTCGCCTCCAGGCGGGTCATGAACCGGCTCTGGCCGTCCAGCGCCGCCGCGCCTTCGGCTTGCAGTAGCGAGAGCGCCAGGGTCTGGTCGTAGTTGTGCTGCAGGACGTGGGCCGCCACGTCATCGGTCATCGAGGCCAGCAGCCCATCGCGGTCGGCCGGCGCCAGGGCCCCGGCGCGCTCGGCCGCGCCCGTCAGGATCTTGATGTTGACCTCGTGGTCGGAGGTGTCGACGCCGGCCGAGTTGTCGATGGCGTCGGTGTCGATCCGCCCGCCGGCCAGGGCGAATTCGATCCGGCCGGCCTGGGTAAGGCCGAGATTGGCCCCTTCGCCGACCACCTTGCAGCGCAGCTCGCGGCCGTTCACCCGCAAGGCGTCGTTGGTCTTGTCGCCGACGTCGAGATTGGTCTCGGCGGTCGCCTTCACGTAGGTGCCGATGCCGCCCAGATAGAGCAGGTCCGTCCGGCTCTTGAGGATGGCGTTGATCAGCTCGGCCGGAGACAGCGCGGCGGCCTTTATCTCCAGCAGGGCCCGGATCTCGTCGCTGAGCGGTATGGACTTCAAGTTGCGCGGCCACACCCCACCGCCGTCCGAGATCAGGTCGCGGTCGTAGTCGTCCCACGATGAGCGCGGCAGATCGAAGAGCCGCGCGCGCTCGGTCCAAGACGTCGCCGGATCCGGATTGGGGTCGATGAAGATGTGACGGTGGTCGAACGCGATGCGCAGCTTCAGCGTCTTGGAGAGCAGCATGCCGTTGCCGAACACGTCACCCGACATATCGCCGATGCCGATCACGGTGATCGGCTCGCGCTGGATGTCGACGCCAAGCTCGCGGAAGTGGCGTTTCACGCCCTCCCAGGCGCCACGGGCGGTGATGCCCATCTGCTTGTGGTCGTAGCCGGCCGAGCCGCCGGAGGCGAAGGCGTCGCCGAGCCAGAAGCCATAGTCCGCCGCTATGCCGTTGGCGATGTCGGAGAAGGTCGCTGTCCCCTTGTCGGCGGCCACCACGAGGTAGGGATCCTCACCGTCGTGGACGACGACGCCGGCGGGATGGACCACCGCCCCCTCGGCGTCGAGGTTATCTGTCAGGTCGAGAAGGCCGCGCAGAAACGTCTTGTAGGCTTCGATCGCCGCGGCCCGCACATCGTCCGGCGCGCCGCCGCGCGGCAGGCGTTTGGGAAAAAAGCCGCCCTTCGAGCCGACCGGCACGATCACCGCGTTCTTCACCTGTTGGGCTTTCACCAGACCCAGAACCTCGGTGCGGAAGTCGTCGGCCCGGTCGGACCAGCGCAGGCCGCCGCGCGCCACCGGTCCCAGCCGCAGGTGCACGCCCTCGACGTCCGGCGCGGCGACGAAGATCTCCCGGAAAGGCTTGGGCGCCGGCAGGTCGACCAGCTCTCGGCTCGCCACCTTGAAGCTGATGTAGGGTTTCGGACGGCCGTCGGCGCCGTTCTGATAGTAGTTGGTGCGGGTGATCGCCAGGACGAGGGCGGCCAGGCGGCGCAGCACCCTGTCGTGGTCGAGACTCTCCACCTCCTGCAGCGCCCCCTCGATCTCCAGCCTGAGGCGCTCGGCCGCGCGACCCCGCGCCTCCAGCCCATCGCCGGTCGCCGGATCCAGCCGGGCGGCGAACAGGTCGAGGAGCAGGCGCGCCACATGCGGATGGGCGGATACCGCCTGGGCCTGGACGGAGGGGCGCGGGTCGAGGCCGGACTGCTGTCGATAGCGCGCCAGGGCGCGAACCAGCGCTGCCTCGCGCCAGGAGACGCCGAGCTCGAGAACCAGGCGGTTGAAGCCGTCGCTCTCGGTCTCGCCGGCCCATACCGCTTTGAAAGTGGTCTCGAACGGCTCCCGCCGCTCGGCGAAGGTCAGCTGCTCGCCCTCGGGATCCTCAACCAGGAACTCGTGCACCCAGACGGCGCCGGAGACGTTGCCCGGCCGGACCGGGAAGCCGTCCTCCACCAGGGCGGCGAGGCCCAGGTCGCCCAGGACCGGCAGCACCCGTGAGAGCGCGGCCGGCGTTTCCCCTCGCCGATAGAGCTTGAAGCGGAACTGCAGGGCGCTGTCTTCGGCCGTGCGGTAGGCGCGCACCGCGACGTCATCGCCCAGTCCTTCGATGGCCTGCGCGTCTCGCAAGGCCTCGGCGCCATCGAAACGGTCGCGATAGCCGGCCGGGAAGGCGTCCGCGAAGTCGCCCAGCAGCTTGGCGGCCGCCAGGGGGTCGGGCGCGCCGGCCCGCACCGCGGTCTCAAAATCGTCGGCCCAGGTGCGGGCGATCCGGCCGGCCTCCGCCTCCAGCCAGGCGATATCCGGCTGTACCGCACCTTCCGGCGGCAGGCCGATGATGTAGTGGATGCGGGCCAGGGGCTGATCGGAATAGCTCGGCATGCAGTCGGTGACGTGGCCGCCGAAGGCGCGGGCGAACAGTTCCCCGGCTCCCTCGCGCAGCCGCTCGTCGTACCGCTCACGTGGCGCGTAGAGCAGGATCGAGACGAAGCGGTCGTAGGGGTCGCGGCGGACGAACAGCTTGATCTTCGGCCGGTCGAGCAGGTGGAGGATGTCGAGCGCCGTATCGCGCAGCTCGTCGACGGGGATCTGGAACAGCTCGTCGCGAGGATAGGTCTCTAGGATGTACTCCAGGCGCACGGCGTTGTGTCCGCCCCGAGGGTAGCCGGCCTCGGCCATCACCTTGTCGATCTTGCCGCCCAGCAGCGGGATCTCGTGCGCAGGCTCTTCGTAGGCCTGGTCGGTGAACAGGCCCACGAAGCGGGCCTCGCCCACCGGCTCGCCCGAAGGCCCGTGGCGGCGCACGCCGACGTAGTCCATGTAGCCGCGGCGATGCACCCGCGAGCGCAGATTGGCCTTGGCCACCACCACCGGCTCGGCCACTTCCGTGCGCCAACGCAGCGACGAAGCGAGCACCGAGGGTTCGCTCGAGCGTCTGAGCACGAGATTATTTGGATCGCGAAGGACGCCGAGGCCGGTGGCGTGGTCGTAGACCGGCTCCTCGGCGGCATAGGAGCCGTCCGGATTGAGCGGATAGTCGTAGACCCGCGCTCCCAGGAAGACGAACCGGCCAGCCTCGACCCATTTCAGGAAGGCCACTTCCTCGGCCACCGTCGCCGCGCCGACGGTGTCGGCCAGGGCCGGGGCGGCTCGCTCCAGATCCTCGATGGTCTGGGCGAAGAGGGTCAGCATGGCCGGAAAATCGTCTACCGCGGCGTGGTTGTCGGCCAGCGCCGCACGCACCCGTTCGATCAGCCCGGCCCGCCGCTCCTCGGCAACTGGCGCCAGCCAGATCTGGATCATCGACGTCGGCCCGGACGGGCCAGCCACCACCGGGTGGAACATCGCCAGCACCTCGGCGCTGGCCTCGGCCGCCTCGCCCATGACGCTGTCGACCAGGAACCGCGCGTCC
>JBEKQJ010000247.1:0-10752 GCA_049519835.1 Caulobacteraceae bacterium
GCCTCGCCGGCGCTCAACGTGCTGCAATATGTGGTCCCGCTCGGCGCGGCCGGCCTGGCGCTCGCGCTTCTCTTCGCGCAGCGGCGACCCAGAACGACCCGCCGCCGCCGGCCGATGGCGTTCGCGAGCGCGCCGGCGTGAGGGACTGGCGACTCCAGGTCTATGTGCTCGGCCGCTTCCTGATCGGTGTCGGCGCGGCCCTGGCGGCGATCGCCTCGGTCATCGTGCTCATCGACTTCGTCGAGGTGTCGCGCACCCTTGGCGGCGGCCGCCTGGATCTATCTTTCGTCCAGATCCTCCACCTCACCCTGCTGAAGTCGCCGGCCGTCATCCTGCTGCTGCTGCCCTTCGTCTTCCTGTTCGGATCCATGGGCGCGTACGTCGCCCTCAACCGGCGCAGTGAACTTGTGGCCATGCGCGCGGCCGGGGTGTCGGCCTGGCGATTCATCCTCCCTTCGGCGGTCACAGCTTTTGCACTTGGGGTGCTGTCGACGACTGTCCTTAACCCGGCGGCTTCGGCGCTGAACGCCCGCTATGAGGACCGGCAAGCCGCCCTGACAGAGGGTGCACAGGGTGGCCCAGACGAAATCTGGCTGCGGCAAGGCGACGACCGCCAGCAGGTGGTCATCCACGCCAGACGTCACGACACGTTGAACGACGTAGTGCGGCTGCGCGGGGTCTCGGTGTTCATCCAGACGGTCGATCCGGCCGGCGGATTCAGTTTCTCGCGTCGCCTGGAAGCCGACGAGGGCGACCTGATGCCGGGCTATTGGCGGCTCACGGACGTGCGCGAGGCGCTGCCCGGCTCGGGGACGGCGCACTCCGACCGGATGTCGATCCCATCGATGCTCGACCACCGCACGGCGATGGAAAAATTCGTTTCGCCCAACGCCGTGGCCTTCTGGCGGTTGCCTTCGACCATCCACGCCGCGGACCTGGCCGGATATTCGGCCACCGGCTATCGCCTGCGCCTGCAGCAGTTGCTGGCCTCGCCGCTGCTGTTCGCCGCCATGGCCGTGCTGGGCGCCGCCTTTTCGCTGCGGCTGATGCGGCTGGGCGACCTGGCGGCCCTGGCCGGCTCCGGCGTGGCCTTGGGCTTCGTGTTCTTCTTCGTCGACGAATTCTGCGGGGCCCTCGGGACCGCCGAGGTGATTCCCTCCGGCCTCGCCGCCTGGGCGCCACCGATCCTGGCGCTTTTGGCGGGCGTCACGCTCCTTTGCTATACCGAAGACGGCTAAGGAGCGCGTTCCGCACAGTGGGAACCGGCTTTGCGATCAGAGCGCGCGCAAGATATTGGATGGAGAACTGGCTGGCCGGTTCGGGCGATTCCGCCTGGGCCGGCCAGCGCGCTCTTGGCGGCGATTCTTGAGGACCAGTGCGTGAAGGGGCCGCGAGTGGCGAGATACTGGGGACTGGCGGGGGTCTGCGCGAGCAGTCTGCTGGCGGCCGGATCGGCCCTCGCCGCCCCGTCCCTCGCCAAAATCATGACGCCGCCGCCCAAGCCGACGACACTCGCGCCTGAGGACGGGTTGAAGGGCGGCGGCTTCTACCTCGAGTCCGACACCCTCATCGACGATGGCGACCATCACACGGTGACCGCGGAGGGGTCGGTGGAGGCCCGCTACCGCGGTCGGGTGCTGAGGGCCGACGAGGTCGACTACAACCGCGACACCGGCGTCGTCACCGCCCACGGCCACGTGGTGATCATCAACGCCGACGGCACGAGCGAGTTCGCCCAGACGCTCACGCTCGACAAGGATCTCAGCGAGGGCATGGCGGTCGGCTTCTCCGCCCGCCTGCTGGACAATGGCGTCGAGGTGAAGATCGCCGCCGCCAGCAGCCAGCGGCGCGACAAGAACATCACCGAGTTGGAAAACGTGATTTTCACGCCCTGCCAGGTCTGTTCGGAGAATGGGACCAAGGCGCCGACCTGGTCGATCCGCGCCAAACGGGTGGTCGAGGACCACAAGAAGAAGACGCTCTATTTCCACGGTGCTGTGGTGCAGGTGAAGGGCGTCAGCCTGTTCTACCTACCGGCCTTCACCGCGCCGGATCCGTCCTCGGAGCGCAGGTCGGGCTTCCTGTTGCCGGTGGCGAGCATCACCGGCTCGCGCGGATTTTCTTACGAGCAGCCCTACTATCAGGTCATCAACTCGTCGTCCGATTTCACCGTCGCTCCGCAGATCAACACCAAGGTCAATCCGTTCCTGAACGTCGAATACCGCCAGCGTTTCTACTCGGGCGTCATCGATCTGCGCGCCGGCTTCACCGAGGACCAGGATTTCACGTCCAGCGGGGCGAAGTTCGGCCCGACCATTTCGCACAGCTATATCCTCGGCAGCGGCCAGTTCGATCTCGGCGACCACTGGACCTGGGGCTTCACGGCCGAGCAGACCTCGGACAAGCTGATCTTCGAAAAGTATTCGGTGACTGACGTGTTCATCGACCGCGGGCTCTACGCGGCCGACCCCGGGCGACTGATCTCGCAGATCGACGCGGTGCGGCAGGACTCGAACTCGTATCTCTCGATCGCCGCCATCGACGTCCAGGGCCTGCGCCCGAACGACTCGCAGAGCACCATCCCCACCGTCGCGCCGCTGATCGAGTTCCACTACGAACTGCCGGACGCCATCCTGGGCGGGCGTCTCAGAATCAACGCCAGCGCCGTAGCGCTCACGCGCGATGAATCACCGACCCTCGTCGACCAGCCGGGGATCGACAGCCGCCGCGCGACAGCCGGCTTCGACTGGCAGACGGCGATCACGCTGGACAACGGCCTGCGCATCGTCCCCTTCGTCCAAGGCAGGACTGATCTCTACAACCTCAACAACCTCCCCGCGCCCTACGCACGCACCGCGACGATCGAGCGTGCGTTCGGCGATGTCGGCGCGGACATCAGCTATCCGCTGATCAGGCAGACTCCGGGCGCCACCTGGATTCTCGAACCCCTGGCTCAGATCGTCGTCGGGCCGAACACCAGGCTCGACCCGCGCATCCCCGACGAAGACAGCCAGGTCTGGTATCTCGACGAGACCAACCTCTTCGAGTCCAATCGCTCACCAGGTTACGATCTTTACGAGGGCGGACAGAGCGCCACCCTCGGCGGACGGGCGACCGTGATCCTGCCGGACGGCGGCTCGGGCAGCCTCCTGATCGGTCGGGTCCTTCAGACGCAAGGCAATCCGAACCTGCCCCTGACGTCCGGCTTGCAGAGAAACCTTTCCGACTGGGTGATCGGACTGGACGGCCAGATGGGCGCTGGCATCGGCTTCTTCTCGCGCTGGCAGATGAACAGCCAGAACTTCGGCATCCAACGCATGGAGACCGGAATCAATTTTACCTCCAGCCGCGTGACGGGCTACGTCAGCTACCTGCAGGAAGCAGTGTCGCCGCTCGGCGGCAAGGTCAGCAGCCTCGACATCCATGGCGAGGTGTGGGCCACCAAGCACTGGGGCCTGGATATCTATTCCATCGTCGACAGCGGCACTTGGCGGCAGAATGACATCGGGCTCGTCTATCGGGACGACTGCGTGCGCGTCGAAGTGCTCTACAGGAGCAACGACACCTACAACCCGGTGCTCGGCCCCTCGGGCAAGCTGGTGACATTCGGCCCCTCGAGCGGGGTCGTGCTGCGCCTTTCACTCGCCACATTTGGCAATACACGCTAAAGGCCGCCCCCGGCCGCAGAATGACAAGGACATTTCAGCTTCGATGAAGCGGATCACCGATATTGGGCGCGGCGGACTGGCCACGCTCTGCCTGATGGGAATTTCGTACGCCGCCCTCGCCCAGACCACGCCGCCGGCTGCGCCCGCGCCGGCCGAGGCTGCGCCGGCCGCGACACCGGAACAGGCGCCAGCTGCGGCTCCCGAGGCGCCGCCGGCCGCCCTCAGCGAAGGTGTGGTCATCACCGTCAATGACGAGATGATCTCGACCTTCGACATCGTCCAGCGCATGCGGCTGCTGATCGTGACCTCCGGCATTCAGCCCACCGACCAGAACCTGGCGGCTTTGCAGCAGGAGGCCGCCCGCTCATTGGTCGACGAGCACCTCGAGATGCAGGACCTGCGCGAGGAGAGCAAAACCCAGAAGTTCGACCTGATCGCCTCCGACGCCGAGGTGAACGACGAACTGGCCGACATCGCTCGTTCCAACAACACCAGCGCCAGCCAGCTGCTGGCCCAGTTGGCGTCCCAGGGCGTGGGAGCTGAGACATTCAAAGACCAGCTCCGCGCCGAGATCAGCTGGCGGGGCTGGATTCGCGGCCGCTACGGCTCGCGCATCGTCATCGCCGACGACCAGATCAAGGCCTACCAGAAGCGGACCGAGGCCGAGTCCGGCAAACCGCAATATCAAGTCAGCGAGATCTTCATCGACGCCGGCCGCGCGGGCAGCGAGGACGCCGCCATGCAGGCCGCCCAGCAGCTCATCGACCAGCTCCATCGCGGCGCGCCCTTCGCGGCCGTGGCGCGGCAATTCTCGGCTTCGCCCTCGGCGGCCAATGGCGGCGAGGTGGGCTGGATCTCGACCGGCGAAATGCCGCCGGAGGTGGACGCGGCGCTCGACGGACTGAGGGCCGGCCAGCTCTCGGCTCCGATCCAGGTGAAGGACGGGGTCTACGTCATCCTCCTGAAAGACCGCAGGGCGGGTGGGACGACCACCGTGGTCGACCTCAAACAGGCCGCCATCGCCCTGCCGAAGGGCGCGACCGACAAACAGGTCGCCGACGCCAACGCCGAGCTGTTTGAACTGAAGGGCAAGCTCAACGGCTGCGACAACCTCCAGGCCGAAGGCGCAAAGTTCAAGGGCGTGGTCACCGGTGATCTCGGCGAGGCCGAAACCAAGGATCTGGCTCCGGCCTTCCGCGACGCGGCCGAGTCCGCACCGACGCCGGACTGCACCTGGTGGCCGTCTGCTCGCGGCACATGGGCGGCGCACAGGCGCTGACCAAGGATCAGATCGAGAACCGGCTCTATGGTGAGGAGCTGGCCATGATCGCCAAGCGCGCCCTGCGCGACCTGCGCAACTCGGCGACCATCGAGGTTCGGTAGTTATGAACGCGCCGATCGCCCTCAGCCTGGGCGATCCGGCGGGCATAGGCCCTGAGATCGTCGCCGCTGCCTGGCGCGCCCTGAGGGCCACCGGTCCGGCCTTCGTCGTCGTTGGCGACGCGGCGACCGTGGCCCGGGCCGCGGGCGTCGATCCTGTCCTTCCTGTGGGCGCCCTCGCCGAGGGCGCGTCGCGGTTCGCCGAAGCCCTGCCGGTGCTGGACCGTCCCCTCCCTGCCGCCGTGACCCCCGGCGCACCGGCGCCCCAGGCCGCCAGCGCGATCGTCGACTGGATCGAGACCGCCGCACGACTGGCGCTCGATGGCGAAGCCGCCGCTGTCGTCACCGCGCCGATCGCCAAGGCCCCGCTCTACGAGGCCGGCTTCGCCTTCCCAGGGCACACCGAATTCCTTGGCGCGCTCACCGGCGGCGCGCCGGTGATGATGCTGGCTGCCGCGGACCTGCGCTGCGTGCTCGTCACTATTCACGAGCCACTGGCCAAGGTCGCTGGCATGCTCACCACCGAGACCATCGTCGCCGTGGCCCTGACGACGGCCGAGGCGCTCAGGCGGGACTTCGGCATTGCCGCGCCGCGCCTCGCCGTGGCGGCGCTCAATCCCCACGCCGGCGAATCCGGAGCGCTCGGGAGCGAGGAGGCCGAGATCATCGCCCCGGCGGTCGCCGCGCTCCGATCGATCGGGATCGACGCCGCCGGGCCGTTTCCAGCCGACACCCTCTTCCACGCCGAAGCGCGGGCGCGCTACGACGCAGCGATCTGCATGTACCACGACCAGGCCCTGATCCCGGTCAAGATGCTGGATTTCTGGGGCGGCGTGAACGTGACCCTGGGGCTGCCGATCGTGCGCACTTCGCCGGACCATGGCGTCGCCTACGACATCGCGGGCAAGGGGCTGGCGCGGCCGGACAGCCTGATCGCCGCCCTGCGGCTGGCAGGCGAGATCGCGGCCCGGCGGGCGGCGTGAGCCTGCAGGATCTCCCGCCGCTGCGCGAGGCGCTGGACGCCGCCGGCATCCTGGCAGCCAAGCGGTTCGGCCAACACTTCCTGCTCGATCTCAATATTTGCCGCAAGATCGTTAGAATCGCTGATGTTTCAGATGGCCAGCAGGTACTCGAGGTGGGTCCTGGCCCAGGCGGCTTGACCCGCGCCCTGCTAGAGGCGGGCGCTGAGGTGACAGCGGTCGAGACCGACGCCCGCTTCCTGCCATTGTTGGCGACGCTCGCCGAGGCTGCGCCGGGACGCCTGAAGGTGATCCACGCCGACGCCCTCACAATCGAGGAGACGGCGGAAGTGGGCGCGGGCGCGGCTGTGGTGGCCAATCTACCCTACAACGTGGGCAGCCCCCTGCTCGTCAAATGGCTGACCGGTTCATTCCGCCCCGCCAGCCTGACCCTGATGTTCCAGGCCGAGGTGGCCCGCCGGATCGCCGCGCGGCCGGGCGATGAAGACTATGGCCGGCTGGCGGTGATCGCCCAGGCGGTATGCGAGGCTCGGATCGCCATGAACTTGCCGGCCCGCGCCTTCACGCCACCGCCGAAAGTCGATTCGGCGGTGGTGCGGCTGACGCCTCGGCCTGAGCGGCCGGTGGACCCGATCCTCGATGCCCTGCAAAAGGTGACTGCCGCCGCCTTTGGGCAGCGACGCAAGATGCTGCGCTCATCGGTCAAGGCGCTAGGCGGGGCGGCGTTGTGCCAGCAGTCGCGGCAGACTCATCGCATTGATCGCCGTCGTCCTATAGGGCGGACTCGATATCGGTCCGTGCGAAATCCTCGCCCACATAGAGCAGGGCGCAGGCGTGTTCCTTGGCCGCTTCATAGGCGAAGCAGTCACCGATATTCAGCGCCGCGGCGTGGGCGCCCTTGCCCCATTTTCCGTGGGCCGCAGCTATGCGGCGCGCCGATGCGGGCGTCACGCTGACGATCTCGAAACCGAGCCCGTCGATGAGCCGCTCCACTTCCTCGCCAACCCGCCGACGGGCCGCCACGATCAGCGATTCGGCCGCCGTACCGGCCGAGATCAGCAACCGATCTGCCCGTTCGAGCGCGGCGGCGCAGGCGTCTGCTTCGGGTTCATTCAGGACGATCGCCATCAGTGCAGACGTATCGACGGCGATCATCAGGGCAGGCCATCCTCGCCGTAGAGGAAATCCTGGCTGCGGGCCGCGCTCGGGCCCGCCGCGACCTTGGCGACAGCGGCCGCGCGTACGGCCTCCAGCAAGACCAGGCGGGACTTTGCATCGACCGCCGGCTTGATCGGCGCCAGCCTCACTGCGGGGTGGCCATGACGGGTCAGGATGACCTCGTCTCCGGCTTCGGCGCGCCGCACGAGCTCAGTCAGCTGGCCTTTGGCTTCGGTTACGGAAATCTGCATGGCGCCCCGAGCCCGGCTCGTGCCGACTGGCCTATTCTAGACCGTCAAATGGTCCATTTCAACGAACCCATGCTCACCGCCCCTACCCTTCGCCGTCGAGCCGCTCAACGAAGTCCGCCAGCCAGGGATTGCGCCGTCGGCGCAACCGCTCGCCGCAGTAGATCGTCTCGATGTCGGCGTAGGCCTGCTCGAAATCTTCGTTGACGATCACGTAGTCGTATTCATGCCAGTGGGCGATCTCGCCGCGGGCGCGGGCGAGGCGCCTGGCGATGACGTCGTGGGCGTCCTGGGCGCGGCCGTGCAGCCGATCGGCCAGGGCGGCCATGCTGGGCGGCAGGATGAAGATCGTCGCGGTGTCGTCGGGCATCGCCTTGCGAATGGCCTGAGCCCCCTGCCAGTCGATGTCGAAGAGGGTGTCGCGGCCGGCCTCGACCGCCGCCTCAACCGGCGCGCGCGGCGTACCGTAGAAATTCTCGTGCACCTCAGCCCACTCGAGGAAGGCTCCGGCGGCCACCTCTGCGTCGAAGGCCGCACGACTGACGAAATGGTACTCGCGACCGTCAGCCTCGCCGGGCCGGGGGGCCCGGGTGGTGGCGGATATCGACAGATGGAGTTCTGGATGGCGCTCGGCGAGACGCCGGCTGAGCGAGGTCTTCCCGGCCCCGCTGGGGCTGGAGATGACCAGCAGGAGGCCGCGGCGTGCGCTCATCGACCACCCCCGCGCACCTGATGCTCGACGGCCCGCCAACGGGCCACGTTCTTCAGATGCTGGGCGAGCGTGGTGGAAAACACGTGACCGCCGGTTCCGTCGGCCACGAAGTAGAGGTCCTCGCTGGGGGCCGGGTCAAGCGCCGCCTCCAGCGCCGCCCGGCCGGGATTGGCGATTGGCGTCGGCGGCAGGCCGGCGACGAGATAGGTATTATAGGGCGTCTTGCGGGCGAGCTCGGATACCCTCAGGCCGTGTCCGAGCGGCGTCCCGCCGGTGAGGCCGTAGACGACAGTGGGGTCGCTCTCCAGGCGCATGCCCGTCCTCAGGCGGTTGATGAACACCGCGGCGATGTGGGGCCTCTCGTCCGGCAGGGCGGTCTCCTTCTCGACGATGGAGGCCAGTATCACCGCCTCCTCAGGCGAGCGATAGGGAAGGCCACCCGGACGATCGCCCCAGAGCTTGGCCAGCAGGGCGTCACGGGCGGCCTGCATCCGGCCCAGCATGTGGGCGCGGGTCTCACCGAAGCCGGTTTGGTAGGTTTCAGGGAGGAGCGAGCCCTCCGGCGGAACCACGGTCTCGCCCGAGAGATCCGGCGAATGGGCGAGCACGGCGGCGGCGTCGGCCGAGGTGAATCCCTCCGGGATGGTCACCCAGTGGCGGACCGTGCGGCCCTGGCGGACCTGCGCCAGAACGGCGAGCAGAGAGGCGCCAGAGCGGAAGCTGTAGTCGCCGGCCTTGAGGCGATGGGCCGAGCCACTGGCCTCGGCGACGATAATGAAGGCCAGCGGCGAGCGGATGACTCCGGCGCCGGCGAGCTGGTCGGCGAGGCCCTGGACGCCGCCGCCGCCGGCGAGCACCACTTCGGTCGCATTGCCGCTGCGCGCCGCCGGCCCCGGCAGCAGCAGGACGCCTGCCAAGCCGACGATGATGACGCCGAGGGCGGCCGCGCCGACGATCAGGAGGCTCCGGCGGTCGCGTGTCGGCGGCGGCTTGCGCTGACCCTTGCGGGCGCGGGGCCGGCGACTCACGGCGCCTTGGTGAAGACGACGCTGGCGTTGGTGCCGCCGAACCCGAAGCTGTTGGAGAGCGCAACGTCGATCCGGCGCGCACGCGCCTGATGCGGGACGAGGTCGATGGCCGTCTCGACCGAGGGATTGTCGAGGTTGATGGTCGGTGGCGCGACCTGGTCGCGGAGGGCGAGGACCGCAAAGGCGGCCTCGATGGCTCCGGCCGCGCCCAGGAGGTGGCCGGTGGCCGACTTGGTCGACGACATCGACACCTTGGCCGTCGCGTTGCCGAGCAGACGCTCGACGGCGCCGAGCTCGATCTCATCGCCCAGCGGCGTCGAGGTGCCGTGGGCGTTGATGTAGTCGATGTCGGCCGGTTGGATGCCGGCGTGGGCGATGGCGGCCCGCATAGCCCGGAAGCCGCCGTCGCCATCCTCGGGCGGGGCGGTGATGTGATAGGCGTCGCCGGCCAGCCCGTAGCCGGTAACCTCCGCATAGATCTTGGCGCCGCGCGCCCGGGCGTGCTCCAGTTCCTCGAGCACCAGCACGCCGGCCCCCTCGCCCATCACGAAACCGTCGCGGTCGGCGTCATAGGGCCGCGAGGCGCGGGTCGGCTGGTCGTTGAAATGGGTCGACATGGCCCGGCAGGCGATGAAGCCGGCGATGCCCAGCGGACAGATGGCCGCCTCCGCCCCGCCGGCCAGCATCACGTCGGCGTCGCCGGCCTTGATGAAGCGCATGGCGTCGCCGACGGCGTGGGCGCCGGTGGAGCAGGCCGTCACCACGGCGTGGTTCGGCCCCTTGAACTGGTGTCGGATCTGCACCTGCCCTGAGGCGAGGTTGATCAGGGCCGACGGGATGAAGAACGGGCTGACTCGCCGCGGACCCTTCTCGTGCAGCTCGATGGCTGTGTCGGCGATCGAGGCCAGGCCACCGATCCCCGAACCGATGTTGACGCCGGTCCGCTCGCGGTCGCGCTCGTCGGTGGGCGCCCAGCCGGAGTCGCGCACCGCCTCGTCGGCGGCGGCGATGGCGTAGAGGATGAAATCGTCGATGCGCCGCCGGTCCTTGGCGCTCATCACCTGTTCGGGATCGAAGCTGCCGGCGATGTCGGGGCCGCCGCCGCCCCGGCCGTCCACGCGCGGCACCTCGCACGCCACCTGGCATGCGTAATCGGTCGGGTCGAAGGTGGTGATCCGCCCGGCCCCGGACTTCCCGTCCAGGATGGCGCGCCAGGTAGTCTCCACGCCCCAGCCGAGAGGCGTGACCATACCCAGGCCGGTGACAACGACGCGACGCATCGCAGGATCAGGCGCTGAGGCGCTCTCCGATGAATTTCACTGCGTCGCCGACCGTCTGGATGTGTTCGGCCGCATCGTCGGGGATTTCGATATCGAACTCTTCCTCGAAGGCCATGACGAGTTCGACGTTATCCAGGCTGTCGGCGCCGAGGTCGTCGATGAAGCTGGCCTTTTCGGTGACCTTCTCCGGGTCGGCGTCCAGGTGCTCGATGACGATCTTGCGCACGCGCTCGAGAATGTCGGACATCTAGATTTACAAGTCCCTCGTTGGCGGGACCGCTCTCGGGGTCCCGGTGGT
>JBEKQJ010000248.1:0-4867 GCA_049519835.1 Caulobacteraceae bacterium
TCGAGCGCGAGCAGCCGCAGGTATGGGACATCCTCGAGGAGGTGATCCGCGAACACCCGGTGCTGCTCAACCGCGCGCCGACGCTGCACCGCCTCGGCATCCAGGCGTTCGAGCCGAAGCTGATCGAGGGCAAGGCGATCCAGCTCCACCCGCTGGTCTGCACCGCCTTCAACGCCGACTTCGACGGCGACCAGATGGCCGTGCACGTGCCGCTCTCGCTGGAAGCCCAGCTGGAAGCGCGCGTGCTGATGATGAGCACGAACAACATCCTGTCGCCCGCCAACGGGCGCCCGATCATCGTGCCCAGCCAGGACATCGTGCTCGGCCTCTACTACCTCTCGATCGCCAAGGACGGCGAGCCCGGCGAGGGCAAGCTGTTCGCCGACCTCGGCGAGATCGAGGCGGCGCTGGAAGCCGGCGTGGTCACGCTGCACACCAAGATCAAGGCGCGCTTCTTCGAGAGCAACGCCGACGGCGACGTGCAGCGGCGAGTGATCGACACCAGCCCCGGCCGGATGAAGATCGCGGCCCTCCTGCCGCATCACCCGGCGATCGGCCACCGGCTGATCGAGAAGAGCATGACCAAGAAGGAGATCGCCAACCTGATCGACGCCGTCTATCGGCACTGCGGTCAGAAGGCGACGGTGATCTTCGCCGACCAGATCATGGGTCTGGGTTTCCGCGAGGCGGCCAAGGCCGGCATCTCGTTCGGCAAGGACGATATCCTCATCCCCACCGCCAAGGCCGGGATCGTCGATGAGACCCGCAAGCGCGTGGAAGAGTACGAGCAGCAGTACGCCGACGGCCTGATCACCAAGGGCGAGAAGTACAACAAGGTGGTCGACGCCTGGTCCAAGGCCACCGACCGCGTCTCCGACGAGATGATGAGCGAAATCTCGGCCCGCCGGAAGAATGCGGCCGGCCGCGAGGAAGACCTCAACTCGGTGTGGATGATGGCCAACTCCGGAGCCCGCGGTTCGCAGGCCCAGATGAAGCAGCTCGGCGGTATGCGCGGCCTGATGGCCAAGCCGTCAGGCGAGATTATCGAGACGCCGATCATCTCGAACTTCAAGGAAGGCCTCACTGTCCAGGAGTACTTCAACTCCACCCACGGCGCCCGTAAGGGCCTCGCCGACACGGCGCTCAAGACGGCCAACTCCGGCTATCTGACCCGCCGTCTCGTCGACGTGGCGCAGGACTGCATCATCACCGAGGAAGACTGCGGCACTACGCGGGGCATCACCCTGCGCGCCGTGGCCGAAGGCGGCGAAGTACAGGTCGCGCTCGGTCAGCGGGTGCTTGGTCGCTTCACGGCCGAAGCCATCAAGGCGCCAGGCAGCGAGGAAATCCTCATCCCGGCCGACACCTACCTTGAGGAGGATCTCATCGATCTGATCGAGGCCCGCGGCGTGCAGCAGGCGAAGGTCCGCTCGGTGCTGACCTGCGAGTCCAAGGTCGGGGTCTGCGGCGCCTGCTACGGTCGCGACCTCGCGCGTGGGACGCCGGTGAATATCGGCGAGGCGGTGGGTGTCATCGCCGCTCAGTCGATCGGCGAGCCGGGCACTCAGCTCACCATGCGCACCTTCCACATCGGCGGGGCCGTGCAGGTGGCCGAGCAGTCGTTCTTCGAGGCGGCCAATGACGGCGTCCTTCGGTTGACCGGCGGCCATACCATCGAAGCGCCCGACGGCGACATCGTGGTGCTCTCGCGCAACCTGCAGATCACCGTCGAGGTCGACGGCGTCGATCGCGAGTCCTACCGCCCGCCCTACGGCGCGCGGCTGAAGTTCCGCGACGGGGCCAAGATCACCCGCGGCGCCCGCTTCGCGGAATGGGACCCCTACACCACGCCGATCATCACCGAGGTGGCCGGCAAGGTCCGCTTCGAGGATCTGGTCGACGGGGTCTCGGTTCGTGAAGAGGCCGACGAGGCCACCGGCATCTCCAACCGGGTGGTGATCGACTGGCGTACGTCCTCGCGTTCAAACGACCTGCGCCCCAGCATAGCGGTGCTCGACGCGGAGGGCGCCTACAAGCGCCTGGCCAACGGCGGCGACGCTCGCTACCTGCTGCCGGTGGGCGGGGTGCTCTCCGTCGGTGACGGTGACGAAGTCAAGCCCGGCGACGTGCTGGCCCGCCTGCCGACCGAAAGCGCCAAGTCGCGCGACATCACCGGCGGTCTTCCGCGGGTGGCGGAGCTCTTCGAGGCCCGCCGGCCGAAGGACTGCGCGGTGATCGCCGAGATGGACGGCCGGGTGGAATTCGGACGCGACTACAAGAACAAGCGCCGTATACGGATCATTCCGGAAGGCGGCGAAGCGGTCGAGTTCCTGATCCCCAAGGCCAAGCACATCGCGGTCCACGACGGCGATACGATCCGTCAGGGCGAGTACATCATCGACGGTAACCCCGATCCACACGACATCCTGCGGATCCTGGGCATCGAGGCGCTGGCCGACTTCCTGGTCAACGAGATCCAGGACGTCTACCGGCTGCAAGGCGTGCCGATCAACGACAAGCACATCGAAACGATCGTCCGCCAGATGCTGCAAAAGGTCGAGATCCTCGAGCCCGGCGACACCGGCCTGCTCAAGGGCGACCACCTCGACAAGCCTGAGGTCGAGGAGGAGAACACCAAGGCTCTGGCGCGTAACGGCCGTGCGGCGATCACCCAGCCGGTGCTGCTGGGTATCACCAAGGCCTCGCTGCAGACGCGCAGCTTCATCTCCGCGGCCTCGTTCCAGGAGACGACGCGCGTGCTCACCGATGCGGCCGTGCATGGCAAGCGCGACTCGCTCGAGGGTCTGAAGGAGAACGTGATCGTCGGCCGACTCATCCCGGCTGGCACCGGTTCCTATCTTCGCAGCCTCCAGCGGATTGCCGCCAAGCGGGACGAGGCGCTCGCCGCCAGCCGCCAGCCGACGATCGAGCTGGAGCCCCTGCCGGAGATCATCGAGGCCGAGACGGTCTGACTCCGGACGACTGCGAACTGCGAACGACGGCTCGGGAGCGATCCCGGGCCGTTTTTCGTTTGGGACCTCCCCCAAAGCGGTGCAGCTTCGGATCAAGAGGGCAGGGTGAACAGGATGCGCAGGGCGGGACTTGTCGGCGTGGCGGCGATGGCGCTGGCCGTCGCGGGTTGCGACAAAGCCGCGGACGATGTCCGTCCCTGCCTCGATCCGACCCTGACGCCAAAGGGGGCGGCCGGCACGTGGGCGGGCGACCGTGAACGCGCCCAGATCTGCATTGAGGTGTCAGCCTTCAAGATCGCCCGAAAGGGCGGGTCAATCGCGGCGGTAGGCCCGGCGGCCGTGGCGGCTTGCGCCGCCGAGGAGGAGTCGGCGCTCAAGTCCCTCGAAAAGCTCGGACCCGTGTACCCCTATCAGCGCGAAGACATTGAAGATGACTACGTGCATCTGGCGCGGGTGACGGCCGTCAGGGCCCGCTCGGAAGGCTGCGGCGCCAAGCCCGGCGCGCCGACGGATCTGCTCGATACGCAATAGGCGGAGAGCGCCGTCTCCCGCTGGCGAAACTCTACGTCTGAGCCTGTTAGCCGCCATACCGGTAAGCGTTCACGACTTTTCGGGCGCCCGCCCGGCGACGATACTGACCTCACAATGTTCGGAGGTCGCATTCATGCCTGTTCCCACCCTGTCCGGTCAGCGGGTCGTCATCATCGGTGGCACCTCGGGTATGGGCTTCGCGGTCGCCGAGGGGGCGCTGGCCGAGGGCGCTCAAGTGGTGGTCGGGTCGAGAAGTCCGGACAAGGTGGAAGCCGCGGTGGCGCGACTGGGCGCCGGAGCTTCCGGCAAGTCCGTGGATGCAGGCAGCGAAGATAGCATCGCCTCCTTCCTGGGCGACTTGGAGTCATTCGATCACCTGGTGTTCACCGCCGGCGATACGCGGGGCCATTTCATGGGCGGGTCGATCGCCGAACTCGACATCGAGGCTGCGAGCGAGCTGCCGAAGGTGAGGTTCTGGGGTGCGCTCAAGGCGATCAAGCACGCCCAGGGCAAGTTGGCGGCAAACGGCTCGATTACCCTCACCGGCGGCGTCCTCGCCCATCGGCCGATGAAAGGTATCCCGCTCGTCACCGCCTTTGCCGGCGCCACGGAGCATCTCGTCTGCGGCCTGGCGATGGATCTCGCCCCGACGCGCGTCAACGCGGTCTGCCCGGGATTGATTCGCACCGAGTTACTCGCTGGCTGGTCTGAAGAGGTGATCGGTCAATGGACCGGGCGTCAGCCGCTGCCGCGAGCGGGTGAGGCCGCCGAGGCGGCGCAGGCCTATCTCTATTTGATGCGCGCCGGCTTCACGACCGGTCAGATCATCGTCGTCGACGGCGGCGCGATGTTGGTTTGAGCCCTCAGGCGCGCCGCCGCAGGAACTTCAGCCCCGACCAGTCGGCGTCCACGGCGCAGACCTTCACGTCGACCCAGCCGGTGGGCAGCAGCACGTCGCGCAGGCCGCCCTCGGTCAGGTCCGTGTAAAGCGGCGAGGACTTCTTCGGCCAGGAAATCCACAACGAGGCGCCGGGACGCGCGCCGGCCGCGATACCAACCGCCGTCGCTTCCAGGGCCGCGCGGCCGGCGACGAAAAGGTGGATGATGTCTGCCTGGGTGGGATCGGTCTCCATCGCCGCGCCGGCGGGCAGGGGGCCGATCAGCGTGTCGTAGTGCGCCGGCGCGTCCAGCGCGCAGAGGCGCGTCCCCTCCTTGACCCCCAGCTTGGCCGCCAAGGTCTTCCCCGAGTAGCCAGCGCCGCTCACCGGTCTTCGCTGCCCGGAGAACCGGCGGGGCAGGTCTCGCCGATGCGATGGGCATCGGTGTGGGCGTCGAACGGGACGTTGAGACCCATGTACTGGAAC
>JBEKQJ010000249.1:0-4853 GCA_049519835.1 Caulobacteraceae bacterium
CGTGCCCGACGGGAGAATCAGTGGGCTGGCCGTCCCGAATAGCGGTAGCTCTTCTGCGACGGCAGAACGAACCTGCTGGTCGTTGTTCTCGTGCATGCCGATCGAGAATTCGCCGTCGATCTGCAGCCCTTCGTAGTTGTGCTTCATGATGAAGTTCACAACCCCGGACACGGCGTCCGAACCGTACACGGCCGAGGCGCCGCCGGTGAGCACTTCCACCCGGTCGATGAGGGCCGGCGGGATCATGTTGATGTCCGGCACCGGGACAGTCGGGTCGCCCGGCTGCAGGCGCTTGCCGTCGACCAGGATGAGAGTGCGCTTGGAGCCAAGGCCACGCAGGTCGATGGTGGCCGTGCCGGACGAGCCGTTGGATTCGAACTGGCCGAAGTCGGCGAACGCCTGCGGCAGATTGTTGATCAGGTCTTCGACGTTGGTCGTGCCCTGCAGCTTGACCGTCTGATTGTTGACGGTGGTGACCGGGCTGACGCTGGTCAGGTTCTTCGACGGGATGCGCGAACCGGTGACGACCAGTTCCTGGACGCTCGTCGACGCGGGCGCCGGAGCGGCTTGCTGCGCTTGGGCCCCAGTAACGGAGACGGCCGCAATCGCGGCGCCGGAAATCATGGACGACGCCAGGAGGCGCGTGCGCATGGTCGTAGTGGTCAAGTGAAACCCTCCAATCAGCCCAGGGGCGCCGTCATTGCGACGATCGCGTGGGTGCGAGCAAAAACGTTCCTGGGTGAAATCATCCCCCCGGATTGGACCGGTCTTAGGGGCGGGGCGCGGAATCGGTCAACGCGGATTACGTGTTCGTAAGGTGATCGTCTCCAACCTGTCACTTTCCGGTCACAGATTCCCGCGGTTGCCGGGGCGCGCGGAAAATTCGTTCAATCAAGACCCGCAAAGCGGCCTTGGAGCCCCGGGATTGCGCCCGCCCGCGCGCGGCGCTTGTATGGGGGCGCCGAAAAAGGAGGGCGAGTCTTGGGCCGTGGAACTCAACGGGCGCTACTCGCCGGGCTGACCCTGGCGGCCGGGCCCTTGCTGGCGGCGCCGGCGCCTGTGGCGAGCCCGCACGTGGTGCAGAGTCTGCTCGACTGCCGAAAGCTCACGGACGACGCCGCCCGGCTAGCATGCTTCGACAAGGCCGCGGCGGCGATGGACGCTGCCACCTCCAGCGGCGACCTGGTGTCCATCGACCGCGAGCAGCGCAAGGCGGCGCGGCGTCAGGCCTTCGGATTTACGCTGCCGACTCTGTCGTTCCTGGAACACGGGGAAAAGGGCGAGGGGGCGGACCAGCTGACGGCGACCGTCGCTGACGCGAATCAGGATTCGACGGGCCGATGGGTGGTCCGCCTGGAGGGCGGGGCGATTTGGATCCAATCAGAACCCGAACCGCTCGGCCGCGATCCGCACAAGGGTTCGACCGTCGTCATCAGCAAAGGGATGCTGGGCAGCTTCTTCATGACCATCGACGGCCAGGGGGCCGGCAAGGCGAAACGGGAGAGCTGACGAAGACATGGCCGAATTCCGAAGCGTCACGGCCGATTTCTCCGTGAGCCCACAGATCGAGATCGAGGACTTGGCCCGGGCCAGGTCGCTCGGCTTCGCGCTTGTCATCAACAATCGGCCGGACGGCGAGTCGGCAGACCAACCGGCGGCCGCGGACATCGAGGCGGCGGCGCGTGCTCAGGGGCTGGGCTATGTTCACATTCCGGTCGTCGGCCGTCCGACGCCCGAGCAGGCCGCCGATGTGGCGCGCGCCGCCTCAGGCCGGCCGACGTTGGCGTTCTGTCGCTCGGGCACACGTTCGATCATGGCCTGGGCCCTTGGCGAGCTGGCGGCCGGGGCGAAGAGCCGCGGCGAGTTGCTCGCCCTGGCGGCCGGCGCCGGCTACGACCTCAGCGGCGTGCTTCCTGGTTGAGCTCCCGCGTCAGTGGGAATTGGCGCCGTTGCCGAGTCGCTGGCTCATGACCGTCTGGGCATTTGCGGCCTGAGCGTCCCAGTCGGACTTCTTCATACAGGTCTTGTGCCCGCCGAGCCGGCTGCCCGTCGGCACCTCGTACTTGCAGATCACCTTGTCACCCGGGTTGGGTTTGGCGATGGCAGGGACCCCATCTGCAGCCGTCGGAGCGACACCGGCGGTCGCCGATGCGACTGGAGTCGGACTCGCCGGCGCCGCGGGCGGATCGGCCAGCGCCGCCCCTGGGGCTGCGACCATCAGAACGCCTGACAAGAGGAATTGAGTGGCGCGGGTCATAGCGGGACTCCAGGTTGCAGTTTGGCCAATTCTATATGCTTTAGGCGTTTCGTGAAGATTTCAGAGAGGCGCCGCCCATGCCCGCAGATGGACTGGCCGAGCACTACCCGACGCCAGCCGAGCGGGCGGCGGACGGATGGGTCCACGTCGCCGGCCTGACCGCCGCGGGAATCGGCGGCCTCATCCTGCTCGGATTCTCGCTCGGCGTCGGCCGCCTGGGGCTCACCGCCGCGATCGCCGTCTACGCCGCCTGCCTGGTGATCATGTTCGTCTGCTCGACGGCCTACAACATGGCGAGCGCAAAGCGCCGGCCGCTGCTGCGCCGGCTCGATCACGCCGCCATCTTCCTGATGATCGCCGGGTCCTACACACCATTCACCACCCAGAGGCTGCACGGCGGTTGGGCCGTAGGCATGACCGCGTCCGTCTGGACGCTGGCGCTTGCCGGCGCAGCCGGCAAGCTGTTCCTGCCGGGGCTCGGCAAGCGATTCTGGTTGGCGCTCTATCTGGCGCTCGGCTGGGCCGTGGTGGTGGCGATCAAGCCGATGCTCGCCGGCGTCTCGCTGGCGGCAATGATCCTGCTGGCGATCGGCGGCCTGATCTATTCGACCGGGGCGATCGTCTATGTCAGCCGCAAGCTCAGGTTCCGGCGGGCGATCTGGCATGGGTTCGTCGTCGCCGCAGCGGCGACGCAATACGTGGCGGTGCTCACGGGCGTGGTGTTGCCGGGCCGCTAGATCCGAGATTCAGGCGACGGTCGTCCCGGGCGCGATCTCGTTGAATCGGTCGGCGACGTCGGTGAGCCGCACGATCAGCTCCCGCTCGTCGGCAGACAGCCGCGGATTCCACACATCGCAGATCAGGACGGCGCGGGGTGACGTGCTTCGGTTCCACGCCTCGTGCTCGAGGGTGTCATCGAAGACGAACGCCTCGCCCGCCCGCCACGGTCGCGTCTCGCCGCCCACCCGCAGTGCGCAACCCTCCGGGGCGATCAGGGCGAGATGCAGGATGAGGCGTGTGTTGTTGAGCCCGTTGTGCGGCGGGATGTGCGCACCCGGACGGAGGATCGAGAACAGCGCCGTCGGCGATCGCCCTCGCACGGATGGCTGATCGAGGATCCCAAGCGTGGCGACCGTGGCCGGGCAGCGCGCCTGGTTGGCGGCGACCGGCTCGCCGTCCTGAAACAAGTGAAAGGCGCTCCAACTCATCGACTGGTTCAGCTCCGCCCACTGGTCGAGCGGCTTGCCCGGGTCGAGCCGGACGTAAGGCGTCAGGCCGTCGGTCCCCTCGCTCCAGACCGCCAACGCCTCGTCGCGGACGGACTCCCAATGCGCCTCGAACGCCGCCAGCCACGGGAATTCGTCGCGGTCGTAGAACTCGATGGCCGGCAGACCGGGGAAGTAGAACTGGCTTGGCTGCTGGGCATAGAAGCGCCGGCGTCCAGCCGTGGTCTCGATGAAGGCGTCGATCTTTCGCGACAGCGACCCCGTCAACCCGGCTGAGTCTGCGACCTCGCGGAGGCGATCGGCAAGCTCGGCCTGATGTCGCTCGCACACCTCCCGCGCCCGATCGAGGGCTCGTCGGGTCGGCTCCGCCAAGGCGCCCACCGGCGGCGCCAGCCGGAGCGCGTCGCCGTAGGCCATGGCCGCCGCCTTGAGCCGATCGAGGCCGTCGAGGATGGCGCCCTTGAGCAGCAGCGCGTTGAACAGCCGCGGCTGGACCATGAGCGCCTGGTCGGCCGCGGCGAGCGCTGCATCGAGCTGGCCGAGCGCGCGGCGGGACGCCGCCAGGCCCATGATGAGGTCGACGCGCGAGGGATCGAGGGCGATGGCGCGCTCGAAAGCGTCAGCGGCCGCGGCCGGGTCGCCGCGCCGGAGGGCCCGATCGGCTTCGTCCTTGAGCGCCGCGACGGCGGAGTCCGCGACAGACATGGCCGGGCTTTAGCGGCGTTCCGCAGCGCCCGCCAGCATCAAGGCGTGAGCGCTGATCAGTGGGGACGTATCCCCTATCGCCTGCCGCCCTTGCGGAATCTGGCCGCCTTTTCGGCGCGGGCCTCGGCCCTGACGCGGGTGACAACTTCCTGGTCCGGGATTTCGCCGGCCGGCGTCAGAGCCTCGTTGGCAAACTCCAGGTCGAGCAGCTTCAGGCGCTTGATCTCGTCGCGCACGCGGGCCGCTTCCTCGAACTCCAGATCGGCGGCGGCGGCGCGCATCTTCGCCTCGAGGTCGCGCAGCGTGGCCTGGAAGTTGCTGCCGAGGAACGGCTTGGAATCCTCGGCCACACCGGCGTCGACGGTCACCCGGTCGCCGCGCTCATAGGGGCTGGCGAGCAGGTCCTTGATCTGGCTCCTCACGCTCTCCGGCGTGATGCCGTGGTCGGCGTTCCAGGCCGCCTGCTTGTCGCGCCGGCGCTGGGTTTCGGCCATGGCCCGCTCCATCGAGCCGGTGATCGAGTCGGCGTAGAGGATCACCTTGCCGTCGACGTTGCGCGCCGCCCGGCCGATGGTCTGGACGAGCGAGGTTTCGGAGCGAAGAAAGCCTTCCTTGTCGGCGTCGAGGATGGCCACCAGGCCGCACTCGGGGATGTCGAGGCCCTC
>JBEKQJ010000250.1:0-4847 GCA_049519835.1 Caulobacteraceae bacterium
CGCCGCCAGCCGCCCCGCGGTCTCCCGGCCGGTGTAGCCGGTGGCGCCATAGAGGAGCGCGCGCCGGCTCATGGCCGCTCGAACACCCAGCGGACGAGGCCTGCGAGGAAGTCGAGATCCTCAGAGTCGGCCAGGTCGCCGTAGGCCAGCTCAAACTCATGCGCGGCCGCGCCGCCCATCGCCGCCGCCACCCTGCGGGCGTAGTCGACGGCGCCCACCCGCCTCATCAGGTCCGCAAGCCAAAGCACCTCTTCCTGTGAGCGCTGGTCGCGCCTCAGGGCCAGGTAGGCGTCCAGACGCGCGCGGTCGGCCGCCTCGCAGGTGCGGCGGACATGGATCAGCATGAGCGTGCGCTTGGCCTCGAGCAGGTCGCCGTTGTTCTCCTTGCCGTAGCCGGGATCGTCCGAGAGGTTGCGAAGATCGTCCTCGATCTGGAACGCCACGCCCAGGAAATAGCCGAACCGCAGCACGCGCTCGGGATCCAGGCGACCGCCGGAACCCACGATCAAACCCAACTGCGCCGGCCAGATCATGCCCATCCACGCGGTCTTCTTCAGCGCCATCTCGAGGTAGTCGGCTTCGGTGAGATCGGTGACGTTGTCGTGGCGCCAGCCAAGCTCCAGCGCCTGACCCTCCGCCGTCTGGCGCGCCATGGTCGTGGTCACCGCCAGCACCTGCCGCGCGACCTCGGCTCCGCCCGGTCGCACAGCGTCGATCAAGGGTTGCAAGGCGGCGAAAATCAGGGCGTCGCCCGCGTTGATCGCCAGCGGCGCGCCGTGGAGCGCGTGCAGCGTCGGGCGCCCGCGTCGCAGTTCGCTTTCGTCCTCGATGTCGTCGTGGATCAGCAGGGCGTTGTGCAGCAACTCGACCGCCACCGCCGACCTCACGGCGGAGTCGAAGCCGCCGCCGAACACGCGGGCGTTGGCGATGCAAATCGACGGGCGCAGCATCTTGCCGCCGCGCGAGGGATAGTCGGCGAGCAGCGCGTCGAGATAGGGCGCCGGCGCGCCGGACGTCAGGTAACGGTCGAGCTCGGCCCGGGTGGCGCGGGCATAGCGGGCCATCAGCCCGCCCTGAGGCGTGGGAGGCGCGGCCGCGGGCGTCTCCTGGCGCGCCTCCGCCAGCGTCACTTGGCGACCTCGACGGTGAGCACGCCGAGCGGCACGTCCTGGCCGGCGGCGTAGACCAGGCCGGAATAGATCCCCGGCGCCTGGCCGTCCGGCAGCGCGATGGTGGCGATCAGTCCGCCGTTCGCCAGGTCGGCCTGGAAGCCGACGCCGGCGATCGGCGCGCCGCCGCCCGAGCGGGCGGCAAGCGGGACGGCCGAAACCTCTTCCGGCGCGGTGGGTTGGATCGGCCGCGAAAGGGCGTCGGTGTGAGCCACGGCCTTGGCGGCGCCGTTGAAGACGACGTTGAGCTTCATCGCGCCGGGGCCGCTGGGGGACGGCCCGGCCGGGCCTTTCGCCGGCGCGGGCGCCTTCTTCACGGTCGGCCAGAACGGGCCAGCCGCCGTCTGCTTCGGCGGCTGCGCAGCATTGGCGCTGAACTCGTGCAGGAGCCGTTCGCAGACGTCGAAGGTCGTGATGCTGAGTTCGCGCGCCAATCCCAGCACCCGCAGGCTCATCGCCTCGAGATCGCCAGGGACCTCGCGGATGTTGTACGTGCCCTGCCGGAACCGTTCCGCGGCCTCCCGGCCCCGCTTGAGGTTCTCGGCGATGACCTCATAGCCAGTCTTCACCGCCTGCGACACCGCCTCGCTGATGGCCGTATCGTCTGTGTTCTTGGGCGTCGCGCCCCCGAACTCAGCCTGTGGGGGCACGGCTTCGGGTGCGTCGCTTGTCGCCGGCGCGGTCCGCGCCCGCAGGGGACCGGTGCGCGCAGGTTGCGGGCGGCGGACGCGCCCTTGCGGCGGCGCCGCGCCCTGGTCGCCGGTCGATTCAGGGGTGGTCATAGGCGATGATGTCCTCGAGCTCGGGCAAGCTTGAAAGCGCATGCGCGGCCAGCAGACCCGACATGACCGCCCCCTCCACGCACCCCGAGTGGAATCCACTATCAGTCCAGTCACCGGCAACGGTCAAATTATCGTAGCCGGTGTCGAGGGGCGAAATTCGGTGGCGCAGGCTCCCCGGCGTGGGAATCACGTACCGATCCGAGGGATTGATGTTGGCGCGCCAGTACTGTGTGGCGAACCGCTCGGGACCGTCGGACGCGCAGGGTGTTTCGTCCGGCGCTTTCAGCACCGACCAGCGGAAGCGGCCGTCGGCGTCGAAGGCGTTCGGCCAGACGTCGCGGATCGGGCCCTCGAGGAATCGCTCCGCACTGCGCCGAACCTCTTCGGCGCACCGGGCGGGATAGCCGATATCGTCCGCGCCCTCCGGCTGGGGCGGTTCGGGCAGTACGGCGCAGAAATAGACCGACGTGCGCGGACGGTCGGCCCATGCCTCTTCCGGCACCACCTGCGCCATGTCGCACCAGGTGTCGAAGGGCTTCTCGAACGCGCCGGTGATGTAGGCGGGGCCTATCCAGCCGAGGGACTCCAGATCCTCGTTCAGCCAGATCTGGAAGGCCTGCGAGGCGACGGTCTTCACCTCCTTGGTCATCCGCCGCCACCGTTCGTCCCGCGCCAGGATCTCGGAGGCGACATGGGGAATGGCGCCCACGCCGACGCCGAGCACCACGAGGTCGAAGTCGCGGCCGACCTCGATCGTCTTCTCCGCCGCCCGCCGACGATCCCAGTGCGACTCGAAATTCCAACCCTCGGTCTCGAGCCGCTTGCCATCGACCAGCTGGGCATAATCCGGCCGTGACGGCCAGCACGGTCTGCCCGACACCGTCGTCAGGGGCTGATAGGGGCCGGCGCCACGGACCTTGGCCTGCACATCGAAGGTGAGCGAGCGGACGTGGTCGCCCGCCGGGGCCAACCCGACGTTGGTCAGGCGGTGGAAAAACTCGAAGCGCACGCCCCTGCGCGCCATCGCCGTGAACAGCGGGGCGAACACCACGTCGCCCATGCCCGCCCGCATGCGCCACATGAAGGCGCCGCGATAGCCGAAGAAGGTGCGGATCGAGCCGCGCAGCCCCTGTCCAGCGGCGATCACCGGCCGGTTCGGGTCGCCCGCCTCATAGCCCATCGCGAGGTCGTAGAGGCCGCGCACGAACGGCGACTGCACGGCGCGTTCGGAGGCGCCGTTGAGGCGAAGCCAATCACGGCAGTCGTAGTCGTCGAGGGCGTCGAGACCCCGCGGGTCGAAGAGCACTCCATGACGGATCAGACCGACGCAGCTGGCGAGGGCAAGGTCGGCGATTTCCCAGAGGAAACGGCGCTCGTCGTCGGCTAGCCAGCGGTCTTCGATCCAGCGGCGCAACTGCGCGCACGCCGCCTCCACGGCGTCCAGGACGCCGCCGGTCGGGAGCGACGAAACCGAGCGGAGCAGCGCCGACACCATGCCGAGGCCCTCGGCGAGCGCCACCGCGGTCGTGAAGCCGGCCAGGCTGGCCAGGCGGGCGAGCTGGTCCGGCAGGTCGGCGTGGGCCGGCGGCGCATCGAACAGGCCGCGGCCGTCGACGCTGGTGTCGAGCACCACGGTGCGGAAAAGGTCGAACGCCGTGGCCACATAGTGGGCCAGGGAATACACTTGGCCGGCCGGCAGCGGATCGCCCGGGTAGCCGGGGCGGGGCGGCATGTGGGCGGTCCAGTGCTGGAAGCCGCCATTCTCCGCGGCGGAGACCAGCGCGACGTCGTTCTCCGGCGTCCAGGCCTCGCGCCAGTCGCCATAGAGGCCTCCGAGCCCCTGGCTCTCCAGTTCGGCGTGGCACGCCCGCATCATGCGGAAGGCGTTGTCGTAGAAGCCCAGCCATACGTGCAGCCCATGCTCTTCGATCCGGCCGCTGGCTCCCCGCCCCGAGGCGCCCTTCCCGCCGAGCCGCCAGCCCTCCTGGAAGACCGTCACCTCGTAGCGCCCGCCGTGTTCAGGGCGCGACAGCTCCCAGGCCGCCGCCATGGACGCGCAGCCTCCCCCGATCACGGCCACCTTGATCGTCCCGCCGTCCACCCGCCGCCTCCCCGGAACCTTCCAGCTGTGGGCCGACCGTTCAGCCGCGTAAGACGGCCCGCTTCGAATCCGTCACTCTTACCTAACGCGCCTCGAACCGCACGGCGACACCGGGCTCACGACGCCGCGCACCGGCGATGCGTCCCAGCCCAAGCTCTACAGTAGTGAGCGGGGATGAACGCGCTTTTTATTCGGCGGATGCTGGCGACCCGATCCTTTCAGTGGCCGAGCGACGAATGAGGCCGCCATTCGAGGAACAGGCTCTGCCATCGAGCGCTTAGTGACCCGTACAAGGCGCTGGGCCTGGGCGGCCCGCAAGTCGGTCCGAACATGAACGGCAAGATCACGTGGTGAGTCCGCCGCCAACCGCCTCGCAGCCGGCGCCTCGAGCGCGGCATGCGCTCGAGGCGCTCAACTTCTTCATGGCCGACATGCAGGCCGGGATCGGCCCGTTCCTGGGTGTCTTCCTGCAGCAACGCGGCTGGGCGACGGGCGCCATCGGCCTGGTGATGACCCTTGGCGGCATGGCCGGCATGGTGGTCACCGCGCCGGCGGGCGCGCTGGTGGATGCTACGCGCCGCAAAAGGCTCTTCGTCATCCTATCGGGACTGTTCACGGTCCTGGCGTCCTCGCTGATCTGGGTGTCGCAGGCCTTCTGGGTGATCGCCGGCTCGCAGATCGCCACCGCCATCGCGGGGGCCATAATCGGGCCCGCAGTCGTCGGCATCACCCTCGGTCTAGCCCGGCAGCGGGGTTTCAACCGTCAGAACGGACGCAATCAGGCGTTCAATCACG
>JBEKQJ010000251.1:0-4842 GCA_049519835.1 Caulobacteraceae bacterium
GGCGGTGAACACCATATCGCCCTTGTCCTTGAGAATGCCCAACACCAGCATCTCGTCCTCCCTGGCTGCGTTTCGCCAAGTGTGAACGTGAAGCATCTGCTCGATCCCGGGATCGATCAAGGCGCTATTGCGTCAGGTCTTCGTGAGGGCCCGCCAGGCGCGCAAAGACCGGGATGAGAATCAGGCCGGCGAAATAGCCGACCAGATGGGCTTCCCAGGCGATCGACGAGCCGGCCGGCAGGCCCGGCATCAGGCCGCTGACGCCGGTGACGACATTGACGAGGACCCAGGCCGCCGTGGTCAGCAAGACCATGCGTCCGAACAATGGACCCGGCCGGCCGCGCCCCTGGATGAGCCGCATGGCCGCGCCGATGAGCCCCGAGCCGGCGCCCGAGGCGCCGACAAGCGCATAGTCATTGGTCGCCAGCCCCGCCTGGGCCAGCAGGCCGACGATGGCAGCCTGGCCGGCCCCGGCAATGACACCGCAGACCAGGAAGAACAGGGCGAAGACCAGCGCCCCGCGCAGGCTGGTTCCGAACAACCGCGAGACCGGCGCGCCGAAGGCCAGGATCGCGACGCTGTTCATCAGCACATGGGCCCAGTTGGCGTGAACGAACATGCAGGTGAAAAGGCCGCCCCAGCGGCCGGCGGCGACATCGGGCCCGGTGAGCGCCAGGCTGTTGGGGTCGATCCCCAACAGGAGGCGGGCGGCGTGGGCGGCGAGCAGCAGGGCGATGAGCAACGCCACCGGCCAGGGCGCCCGGATGGCCGGCTCCGCCCGGCCGTCAGAGGTCGACATCAGGGCGTCACGCGGCGTCGCGAGCGTCTTCGGCGATCGGGACGATCTCGGCTGGCGGGGCCTGCCGCCGCAGGATCAGGTCGGCCGCCTTCTCGGCGACCATGATCGTCGGGGCATTGGTGTTGCCGCCGACCAGGGTCGGCATGACCGAGGCGTCGACCACCCGCAGTCCTTCGAGGCCGACGACTTTGAGTGTCTCGTCGACGACGGCCATGGGATCGCCGGTGGCGCCCATGCGGCAGGTTCCGACGGGGTGATAGATCGTCTCAGCCGAACGGCGGATCCAGGCGTCGATCTCGGCCTCCGACTTGACGGCCTCGCCCGGGACGATCTCGCCGGCCCGGATGGCGGCCAGCGAAGGCTGGCCCGCGAGATCGCGGACGATGTCAAACCCGGCCCGGATGGCCCGGCGGTCCTCGTCGGCCGCCAGATAGTTGGCGAAGATCGCCGGATCGTCGAGCGGATCGGCCGAGCGGAGTGCGATCCGGCCGCGGCTCTCTGGGCGCAACTGGCAGACATGGACGGTGAAGCCGTCGCATTCCGCCGGCGTGCGGCCGTGGTCGCGCATCACCGCCAGCACGCAGTGAAGCTGCAGGTCCGGGCGGTCGAGGTCAGGGCGGGATTTCAGGAAGGCCCCGGCCTCCAGGAAGTTCTGCCGCGCCGGTCCCTGGCCGAAGAGCATGTAGTTGAGGCCGGTGGTCAGGCGATTGAGGCCCTTATTGTAGGCGTAGGCGGTCTTGATCCCTGGCGCTTCCCAGCACAGCGAGAGGTCCAGGTGGTCCTGCAGATTGGCGCCAACGCCCGGTAGATTGTGAACGGGCGCCACGCCGGCAGCATTGAGCGCCTCTGGATCGCCGACACCCGAGAGCTGCAGAATCTGGGGCGACTGCACCGCGCCGGCGCAGAGCAGCACTTCGGCCGAGGCCCTGGCCTGGCGGGTCTCCTTGCCTTCGAGGTATTCCACCCCGACCGCTCGACCGCCTTCGATCAGTATACGGAGTATGCGAGCGCCAGTCAGCGCCGTGAGGTTCGGCCGCTTCAGCGCCGGATGCAGGTAGGCGACGGCGGCGCTGCTGCGCTTCCCGTCGCGGATGGTCATCTGGTAGGGCCCGAAGCCCTCCTGGCGGGCGCCGTTGAAGTCGGCCGTGTGGGCGAAACCCGCCTCGCGGCCGGCGGCGATGAAGCCGGAGAACACCTGGCTCTTCGACGACGCCTTGGAGATGAAGAGCGGCCCCTCGCCGCCGTGATAGGCGTCGCCGCCGCCCTCGAGCGTCTCCGAGCGCTTGAAATAGGGCAGCACGTCGGCGTAGCCCCAGCCGGTGAGGCCCATCTGCCGCCACTGGTCGTAGTCGCGGGCGTGGCCGCGGATGTAGATCATGCCGTTGATCGAGGATGAGCCGCCCCAGCCGCGGCCGCGCGGCCACCACAGCCGGCGCCCGTCCAGGTGCGGCTCCGGCTCGGTCCAGAAGCCCCAGTTGTAGTCGCCCTTCTCCGGCAGGATGGCGCCGACGCCGGCCGGCATCTTGACCAGCAGCGAGTTATCCTTCGGACCCGCCTCCAGCAGCAGCACCTTGGCCTGGCCGTCGGCCGAGAGCCGGTTGGCGAGGACGCAGCCGGCCGAGCCGGCCCCGATGATGATGTAGTCGTAGCCCTCAGCGGACATGCGTTTCCCCGTGGATGACTCCAACGTCAGGTTTAGGCCAATGAGGCCCCGTCAGGCCAGACCGGGAATCCGCCGCCTGATCATCCGCCAGGCCTCGCCGCTCTCCTTGAGGCGCAAAATCTGGGCGGCGCCGAAGTAGACGCCTACGGCGACACCGATCGAGGCGAAGAGGTCGACGGCATGCAGAAGCGCCCCTGAAGTCGCCCGCTCGAGGATGGTGTCGAGGCCCCAGGCGGCCGCGCCGCAGGCGACGGCGGCCATGGCGACACGCGCCAGATAGAAGACCCATTCACGAAGGCTGCCGACATTGACTTGCCGGGAAAGAGCGTGGGCGAGCTGCACAAAATTGAGCAGGGCCACGGCCGAGGTGGCCAGGGCCAGGCCGACGTGGCCGAGGCCGAACACGGTGGCGTTCAAGCTGTTCAGGACGAGGTTGATGCCGATGGCGACAAGACTGATGCGCAGCGGCGTTCTGGGAAGGCCGAGCGCGTAGAAGCACGGCGTCAGCACCCGGATCGCCGCATAGCCAGCCAGCCCAACGGCGTAGGCCTGCAGCGCATGCGCCGTCTGCAGGGTGTCGAAGACGCTGAACCGGCCGTGCTGATAGATAAGGGCGATGATCGGCCGGGCGAGGAAGCCGAGGCCGGCGGCGGCCGGCAGGGCCAAGAACCAGGCAAGGCGCATGGAATCCTTCACCGTGCGGCCGAAGGCGACCATGTCTTGCCTGGCGAAGGCCCGCGTCACCGCCGGCAGCGTGGCGGTCGCCAGCGAAACGCCGAAGAGACCGATGGGCAGCTGGGCCAGGCGGAAGGCGCAGGCCAGCCACGAGCGGCCGCCGTTGATCTCCGAGGCGAAGTTGCCGTTGACCAGCACGTTCACCTGCACGGCCGAGGCGGCGATCACGCTGGGCCACATCAGGCTCCACAGGCGCCGCAGCCGCGCATCGCGCAGATTGAGCCGCCAGCGAAAGCGATAGCCCAGCCGGTGCAATGTTGGCAGCTGCATGGCGAGCTGCGCCAGACCGCCCAGCAACACGCCGAGGCTGACGCCATAGAGCGCCTTCTCGGTGAAATGCGGATGCGGCCAACTGGCCCGCGCGACGGGATCGAAGACCAGCGCCAGGATGACGCCGGCGATCACCGAGACGATATTGAACACGGTCGAGGCCGAGGCCGGCACGCCGAACACGAAGCGGGCGTTGAGCATGCCCATCACCGCGGCGGCGAGCGACACGAAGAGAATGAAGGGGAAGAGGATGCGGGTGAGCTGGACGGTCAGCTCGAACTTTCCGGGCACCGAGTGGTAGCCGTAGTTGGTCAGCTCGACCAGCAATGGGGCGGCGATGATGGCGACGACGCACAGCGCGCCCATCAGGAACAGCATGGCCGAGATGATCAGGTTGGCCAGCTCCCAGGCCGGCTTCTCGCCCTCGGTGTCCCAGGCGGCGGTGAACATGGTGGTGAACGAGATCGACAGCGCGCCCTCGGCGAAGGCGTCGCGCAAGAGATTGGGGATCTGGAACGAGGCCAGATAGACGTCGAGCAGCTTGCCGGCCCCGAACATGGCGGCAAACACCTGCTCGCGCACGAGGCCAAAGAGCCGCGAGGCGATGACCGCCAAGCCGACGATCCCAGCGGAACGACGGGTGCTGGGTTCGGGGGCAGTCTGGCTCACGCTCTATATTCTGCGGGCGTTCGGGGGACCGGGGCAAGCGGCGGACGCGTTGAAATCGGCGCTCGGGGTCCTCGCAAGGAGCAGCTTTGCGGTTGCGCGCGCCGCACTCGTCGGACCAATCTGGACGATGCCGGTTTTTGTAACTACATAAATCCGTGGAGATCACCTTCGACCCCGTCAAGCGGGACCGGACCTTCAAAGAGCGAGGTCTGGACTTCGCCGATGCGGCGAGCGTGTTCGCCGGATTGACCGCCACGGTGGAGGATCGGCGCAAGTCCTATCCCGAACCCCGGTTCATCACGGCGGGCGAGTTCGACGGCCGGGTGGTGGTCATGGTTTGGACGCCGACCACAAATGGGCGCCGGATGATTTCGATGAGGTACGCGCATGTCGACGAAAGCCGCCTCTGGCGCGAGCGCATGGGTCGATCCGGATGACGCGCCGCCGCTCGACGACGCCTTCTTTGAGGCGGCCGAGGTGCGCGAAGGGGCCCGCCTTGTGCGCCCGGGACGGCCGAAGCTAGACCAACCCAAGCTGCAGGTAACCCTGAGGCTCGACCGCGACCTCGTCGATCATTTCAGAAGCGGCGGGCCAGGCTGGCAAACACGCCTCAACGAGCGTCTGCGCCAGGCCGTGAAGGCTGATGGCCCGCGACGCTGACGCGCCGGGTTCTGCGCGCGAGGTGATGAGAACGGGGCTCGAAAAC
>JBEKQJ010000252.1:0-6475 GCA_049519835.1 Caulobacteraceae bacterium
GAAGAACCGCCCCATCGGGCTCGGGCGGTCGTTGAACACCGCCCCCAGGGCGCCCGGACGCATCTCCTCGAAGCCGAGGGCCAAGGCGCACTCCACCATGCCGCTCTCAACCGCCTGACGCGCGAGAAACAGAGCGGACGAGCCGGTGGAGCAGTTGTTGTTCACATTGATGATCGGGACGCCCGACAGCCCGAGGCCATAGACGGCCGCCTGACCGGCGGTGGAATCGCCGTAGACGTAGCCGACGTAAATCTGCTGGGCGGCGGAATAGGGCAGTCCGGCGTCGGCGAAGGCCGCTGCGGCCGCCTTTTGGCCCATGACATCGTAGGTCTCGCTCTGGCCGGGCTTGGTGAAGGGGATCATCCCGACGCCCGCCACTCTCACTTCGTTGGTCATTGCATCTCTCCCATGGCGCCTCGGACGCCGGTCAGAGCGTCCGGGCGATAAGCATCTTCATGATCTCATTGGAGCCGGCGTAGATCTTCTGCACACGGGCGTCCGCGTAGAGCCGGGCAATGGGATATTCGGCCATGTAACCATAGCCGCCGAAGAACTGCAGGCACTCGTCGATGACCTTGCACTGCATGTCGGTGGTCCACCACTTGGCCATGGCCGCGAGGGTCGGATCGAGTTCGCCATCCAGGAGGCGCATCATCAGGTCGTCGACAAAGGTGCGGGCGATGACGGCGTGGGTCTTCGCCTCGGCCAGCTTGAACTGTGTGTTCTGCTGGTGAAGCAGCGGTTGGCCGAACGCCTGGCGCTCTTTCACATAGGCGCTGGTCAGCTCAACCGCCTGCTCCATCGCCACCACCGCGCCGAACGAACAGGACAGCCGTTCCCAGGCGAGCTCAACCATCAACTGACGAAAACCGTGGCCCTCATCCTCGCCGAGCAGATTGGCGGCGGGGACGCGCACATCGTCGAAGAACAACTCCGAGGTGTCCTGGGCGTGCATGCCGATCTTTTCGAGGTTCCGCCCGCGCCGAAATCCGGGAGCATTCGCGGTTTCGACGGCGACGAGCGAGATGCCTCGAGCGCCCGCCGCGGGGTCGGTCTTGGCGACGACGATCACTAGGCCCGCGTTCTGACCGTTGGTGATGAAGGTCTTCTGCCCGTTGAGGAGATAGGCGTCGCCATCGAGGCGCGCGGTAGCGCGGATGGACTGAAGATCGGATCCCGCGCCGGGCTCGGTCATGGCGATCGCGCCGATCAACTCGCCTGTGGCCATGGCCGGCAGCCAGCGCCGTTTCTGCGCCTCGGAGCCATAGGCAAGGACATAGTGTGCGACGATGTTCGAATGCACGCCGGCGCCGGCGCCGAAGCCGCCGGCCAGACCCGCTCGGCCAATCTCCTCGGCTATGACAACGTCATGCGCTCGCGTGCCGCCGCCCCCGCCATAGGCTTCGGGAATGCTGGCGCACAAAAGCCCGGCGGCGCCCGCCTTGCGCCATGCGTCCTGCCCCACGACGCCGTCTTTTTCCCAATGCTCGCGCTCGGGAACCAGCTCCCGCTCCAGGAAGCGGCGCGTCTGTTCGCGCAGAATGCTCAGCTCCTCGGTCATCCAGGGCGAGACGCGCTGAGTCACGGGCTTCCTTGTCAAGAATTCTACTGTCTAGTAAGTCAAACTAGGAGTTGCGGCAGACCAGAGTCAAGCGCTTTGACGCCGCGATGACGATGCCTATCAAGGACGGGAAATCGAGTGGGCGAGACGATGGCGGCGCGGACCCAGGCAAGGCTGGAACCGAGCGCAAGGTACGAGCAGCGCCGGATGGAGGTCCTGCGCGCGGCGGCGCGAACCTTCAATCGTCGGGGATTTCATATCGCCACCCTGGACGATGTGGCGGACGAGCTCGGCGTCTACGCGGAAGTCATCTGCGGTGACTTCGGTCGCTGCCTGGTGTTGACTGAGCCCAGGGACCTTGCCCTCGCATCGCGAAAGATCGACCTGGCCGGACGGCGCGCCTTGAACCTCGCCGTGCGGGAAATCATCCGCGAGGGCATGGCCGGAGGCGAATTCCGACCCTGTGACGACCGCGCACTGGCCATCGCCCTCTTCGATGCCTTCAACGGCCTGGCGAAATGGGTGAATCCCAACGGCGCCATGCCACTCGAGGCGATCGTCGCGCAGTATCTCGACTTTTTCCTGCACGGTGTGGTTCGTGAGGCGCGTCAGCCGGGCCGCCTCACGTCTCAGAGGTGACTGCCGTTCAAGGCGCGAACGCGGGCATGCGACCGGACTTTGCCTGCCGGCAGCATGCTCTGCAGCACCCGATCTCGCAGCACGAGGCGGTGGAAGAGCGCCGCAGCCGTGTGAAGGCCGACGAGGGCCGCGAGAAGCCAGCCCCCCGCCTCATGCAGGCTGTGGGCAGCGTGGTAGATCGGCTTCGACTTGGCGACCAGCACCGGAACGGCCATCCCAAAGACGGGAAAAGCGTGGGCGTGGAAAAGGCTGTCCGCCAGGCCGGTGACCGGCTGGACCAGGAGCAGCAAGTAGAGCGCATATTCGTTGGCGCGGGCAGCAAGGCGCTGCACGCGCGGCAGGCTGGAATCGGCGGGTGGAACCTGCATCAAGGTCAGCCGCCAGGCCACCCTGCCCGCGGTCAGGCCCCACAATAGCAGACCCGTCGAGCGGTGCACGGCGAGCACCCCGTCAATCTGCGCCGGCTCGAGATGATCGAGCGAGAGGGCGGTCGCGAACTGGGAGAGCACGAGAGCCGCGGTGAGCCAGTGCAGCCAGAGCGTGGCCGCGTCGAAGCGTGGCGCCGAGGCGGTGGACATGTGCGGGGCTCCCGGCCATTGAGGGGCGGTCGCGGACGGTTGGGATGGCGACCACGTTCCTGGCCTAGACCGCGCGATCGCGCCGGCTATTCCCGACGGGCCAGAAAAAAGCGTTGGCGCGCGATCTTTCGCGGATTCTTGGGAATAAGCTCTGCGCTCGCCTGGTCTTGCCTTTCGATGACAGATCGCCGCCGACAGTTCGAAGCCCTGGCGCTGCCGCATCTGGACGCCGCCTATAACCTGGCGCGTTGGCTCAGCCGCTCGCCGACCGACGCCGACGACATTGTCCAGGACGCCATGGTGCGCGCCTTCCGCAGCTTCGAGCAGGTGCGTGGCGAGGATGTACGTCCGTGGCTGATGCGCATCGTACGCAACTGCTGCCACGACTGGGCCGCACGACCACATCGACGGCGAGACGTTGCTCTTGGGGCCCACGGTCCCGAACTTGTGTCCGAGGAACCGGACGCCGAGGCGCAAGCGATCCGCGCCAGCGAGGCGCGTCGGCTTCGCGCCACGATCGCGATCTTGCCCGACGAATTTCGCGACGTGCTGATCCTGAGGGAAATGGAGGACCTGAGCTATCGAGAAATCGCCGAAGTCATCCAAACCCCGATCGGCACCGTGATGTCTCGCCTGGCGCGCGCCCGGGCGCTCTTGAAGGACAAATGGATAGCGGAGGAAAACCGTGACCTGCGCTGAACTCCTGCACTCCCAGGCCTTCATCGACGGCGAGCTGACCGGCGCCGAAGCCGATGCCGCGGAACGGCACATCGCCGGCTGCGCCGACTGCCAGGTGTTCTGCGAGGCGGCCGCGGGGCTGAGCGACGACATCCACAACTACGCCCCGCGCTATACGGCCCCCGAGCGCCTGAAGCTGCGCGTGCTCGAGGCGATCGCCGCCGCCGACGTTACGCCGCCGCCGAGCCGGCGCGCGCCGACATGGCGGCGAACGCTTGGCCAAGCCGTCCAAACGGCCCGATCACGCGCCTTCCTTGGCGGCTTCGGCGGCGGTGTCGGGCTGAGCGGCCTTGCGGCCGCCCTTGTGATGCTGGCGGTGCTGCCGGCGCCTCCGGATACGCTCGCCGACGGCGTCGTGCGCGCGCACACCGAGGCGCTGATGTCGGGAAAAACGATCGCCGTCGTCTCCAGCGACCATCACACGGTCAAGCCATGGTTCGCCGGCAAGATCGACGTCTCACCGCCGGTCCACGACTTTGCAGCCGAAGGCTTCAAATTGACGGGTGGCCGGCTCGACAGGGTGGCCGGCGCGCCCGCCGCCGTGGTGGTCTACCAGCATGGCCTGCACGAGATCGATCTGTTCGTTTGGGCTGATCGTCACCAGACGCTGCCTGGGAGCGCCACGCGTCGGGGCTACAACGCCGTGTACTGGAAGCATCAGGATCTCGACTATGCAGCGGTGTCCGACATGCAGGCCAGCGAACTTGCGACCTTCGCGAATTTAGTTCGCACCACCCAGGAATAAATCCCGCGCCCGGCCGGTCTTGACCTTCAGACGCACCTGGAGGTCTTCGACATGCATCACGACACCACCCGCCGCGGCGCGCTCAAGTGCCTGGGCGTGGGAACCGGCACGCTGTTCGCCCTGTCGGGCGGCGTGCTCTCTGGCTTCGATCTGGCGCAGGCGGCCGAGCCGGGCGCCGGCGTCATCCCCGGCACGCCCCTGTTCGTCCAGCTCAGTGACAGCCACATCGGTTTCAACAAGGCCGCGAACCCGGACGTGGCCGGGACCTTCACACGCGCCATCGGCCTCGTGAACGCCTTGCCGCACCGACCCGCCTTCGTGCTGCACACCGGCGATATCACCCACCTCTCCAAGGCGGCGGAGTTCGACCAGGCTCAGCAGCTGATGTCGCAGCTCAAAGTGACCGAGATCCACACCACGCCTGGCGAGCACGACGTCACCGATGGGATCGGCACGGAGTACTTCAAGCGCTTCGGCGCGGCGTCGAACAACAAAGGCTACTACAGCTTTGACCACAAGGGCGTTCACCTGGTTTCCCTGGTCAACGTCATGCAGTTCAAGCCCGGCGGTCTGGCCTCGATGGGCGATGACCAACTGGCTTGGCTGAAGAACGATCTCGCCGGGCGACCGTCCAGTCAGCCGATCGTGCTTTTCGCCCACATGCCGATGTGGAGCATCTATGACCCCTGGGGCTGGGGCTCGAGCGACCATGACCAGCTGATGGCCCTGATCGGCCGCTTCGGCTCGGTGACCGTGCTCAACGGCCACATTCACCAGATCGTCTCCAAAGTCGAAGGCGCCGTCACCTTCCACACCGCCCGCGCCACCGCCTATCCACAGCCGGCGCCTGGTGTTGGCCCGGCCCCGGGACCCCTGGCCGTGCCGCCCGACCAACTACCCAGGATGATCGGCGTCACCAGCCTCAGCGTCGCCTCGCTGCACAAGCCTCTGCGGCTGAACGACACCACCCTCGCCTGAACCTTCCCAAAAGAGAGAACAATCTCATGCGCATCGCGCCCCTTCGGGCGAGTCTCGCCGCTGCGAGCTTCGCCCTTATCGCCGGCCTGAGCTCGTTCGCCGCCGGACAGACGGCTGGCGCGCCTGGCGCCCTTCAGGTGGCGATCAAGAATTTCGACTTCCATCCGATGGCGGTGATCGTGCCGGTCGGTGGATCGGTCACCTGGACGAACCACGACGGTGAGCCGCACACGGTCACCAGCGTCGACGGCAGCTTCCGGTCCGAGGCGCTCGACGAAGACGACACCTATACGTTCAAGTTCACCAAGCCCGGCGTCTACCAATACATCTGCACCATCCACCCGAAGATGCGCGCCACGGTCACCGTCAGATAGGCTGCCGCTGGCGCCAGGTCCGCCGCGACGCTTCACGCGATTGCGAGCGCCGCTTGGGAACGATCCGGCGGCTGAAGTCTTTCCGCCTTAGCGCGTTGGCGCCTGGAGCGATTGCAATGTCAATTCTCGCGTGGCTAGTCGTCGGCCTGGTGGCCGGCTTTCTGGCCAGCAAAGTCATCAATAAGACGGGCTCAGGCCTGCTTATGGATATCATTCTTGGTGTCGTCGGAGCTTTGGTTGGTGGTTTGATATTCAATCTCTTCGGTCACTCAGCCCCAACCGGTATCAATATATATAGCATATTCGTTTCGTTCGTCGGGGCCGTGGTGGTGCTGTTGATCTACCACGGGCTCTTCCGTCGGGGCGTGGCCTAGTCCGCCCCAATCCAGCAGGAGACTGTCATGAACAAGGAACGTATCGAAGGCGCGACCCAAAAGGGCGTCGGAGCGGTGAAGGAAGCGGTCGGCAAGGCCACCGGCGACCACAAGCTGCAAGCCAAGGGCGTGGCCGACAAGGCCGTCGGCTCGACCAAGGAAGCTTTCGGCAAGGCCAAGGACGCCGTTCACAAGGCGACCCGCTAAGCCTTTAGCCCAATTTGAAGAACCGGCCGTCGGGGCGACCCGGCGGCCGGTTTCTTTTGTTCGGACCTGCGCCCGGCCCTCGGTTGACAGGGTGATCCCGGCCAGTTGAACCTCCCGCCAGGCAAGGGGGGCATCGCCTTGGGGAACCATCGCGTCTGGACATGCGTCGCCGTCATGGCGGCGCTCTGCGCTTGCGGCCCAAGGAAGACTGAGCCCGCCGCCGCTCCGGCGGAGACAGCCACCACGCAGGTCGCCGCGGCCGCGACCACAGCTACCGCCGA
>JBEKQJ010000253.1:0-4799 GCA_049519835.1 Caulobacteraceae bacterium
CCGGCCTCCGCCGAGTACGTCTTGGACGACGGCGAGCGCCGCAAGCGGGCGATCCGGGAGGACAAGGCCGACGCCTTCGATCTCCTCGTCGCCGTTTCGGAAAGCGAAGGCGAGAGCCTGGAGTGCGCCGAAAAGCTCTTCGATGCGCTGGCCGAGACGCCTGACCAGGTCGAGGCCTCTTTCAAAGGCGATCGGCGCCTGGCCCCCACCATCGAAAACGTCTGCGCCCGTCTTGGCCTTGGCCCCGAACTGAGCAGCCGGGTCGCCGAAGGCTGGGCGTGCGGCTATCTCGCCGCCCGGCCCCGCTTCAATCCGTGGCCGCAGTCGGCGGCCGCGGTCCAGGCGCCTCCATAGCAACGCCGGAGCGCCATGCGGGCGAGACGCCCGCGGTCCGAGCCTCCATGGTCATGGTTCTGCACGCCTCAGCCGTTTTTCCCCGAGCGCGGGCGTCCCGCCCGCACGTGAACGCTGGCGCCGCCGAACCATGCGCGCTCCGAAGTTCGTGAGTGGCGGTGGCGCGCCTTCTCCCGTAAGGCGAAGCCGTCCCCCAAGGTCCAGATCGGAGCGCGCCATGTCCCTCGCCTCGAAATCCGCCGTCGTCACCGGCTCCACCAGCGGCATCGGCCTCGCCATCGCGCGGGCGCTGGCGGCCGAGGGCGCCAACGTCACCATCAACGGCTTCGGCAAGCCCGAGGACATCGAAACCGAGCGCGCCAGGATCGAGGCCGACTTCAAGGTCAAGGCCCGCTACTCGGCCGCCGACATGACCAAGCCGGCCGAGATCGCCGGCATGATCGCCGACGCCGAGAAAGCGTTCGGGTCGGTGGACGTCCTGGTCAACAACGCCGGCATCCAGTTCGTCTCGCCGATCGAGGACTTCCCGATCGAGAAGTGGGACCAGATCATCGCCATCAACCTGTCGGCGGCGTTTCACGCCATCCGCGCGGCGATCCCCGGCATGAAGACGCGCGGCTGGGGCCGGATCGTCTCCACCGCCTCGGCCCACTCGTTGGTCGCCTCGCCGTTCAAGTCGGCTTACGTGTCGGCCAAGCACGGCATCGCCGGCCTGACCAAGACCGCCGCTCTCGAGCTCGCCACCCACGGGGTCACGGTCAACTGCGTCTCGCCCGGCTACGTCTGGACGCCGCTGGTCGAGGCCCAGATCCCCGACACCATGAAGGCCCGCGGCCTGACCCGCGAGCAGGTGATCAACGACGTCCTGCTCGAAGCCCAGCCGACCAAGCAGTTCGTGACCGTGGACGAGGTGGCGGCCCTCGTCGTCTTCCTCACCTCGGACGCGGCCAAGCAGATCACCGGCGCCAACCTCTCCATCGACGGCGGCTGGACGGCCGAATGAGCGACGGGCGCCTGATCACGCTGGCCGAGATCGAGGCGGCGCGGGCGCGCATCGCGCCTTTCGTGCCGGCGACGCCGATCGTGCCGATGACGCCCACCGGCCTGCGGCTCAAGGCCGAGAACCTCACCGTCATCGGGGCCTTCAAGATCCGCGGCGCTTTCAATGCCCTGCTCAGCCTCAGCGACGATGAGCGCGCGGCCGGCGTCGTCGCCCATTCGAGCGGCAACCACGCCCAGGCGGTGGCCTGGGCCGCGGCGGCCCTGGGCGTCAAGGCGGCGATCCTGATGCCCGACGCCGCGCCGGCCCCCAAGCGGGAGGGCGTACGCCGGGCCGGGGCGGAGATCGTTTCGGCCAATGTCGGCAGTATCGAGCGGGCCGAGATGGCGCGAAAGCTGGCCGAAGCGCGCGGCTGGGCACGCGTCGAGCCCTTCGACATGGACGAGATCATGTGCGGCACGGGGACGATCGGCCTGGAGATCCTCGAGCAGGCGCCGGATGTGACGACCGTGTTCGCCCCCGTCTCCGGCGGCGGTCTGCTGGGCGGCCTGGCGGCGGCGATCAAGCAGTCGCGGCCGGAAGTGAAGGTGATCGGGGTCGAACCGGAGCTGGCCGACGACGCCCACCAGAGCTTCCGGGCCGGCGAGGTGGTCACCATCCCGGCCGAACAGGCCATGCGCACCCTCGCCGATGGCCTGCGCGTTCAGCGGCTGGGCGCCCGCACCTGGCCTCACATCCGCGCCTTCGTCGACGACATCGTCACCGTCTCGGAGGCGGAGATTGCGGCGGCGATACGGCGGATCGCGGGCGAAGCGCGCCTGATCGCCGAGCCGAGCGGAGCGGTGGCGACTGCCGGCGCCCTGGCTTCCGCGGCCGATCCGAGGGCCAGCGTGGCGGTGGTAAGCGGCGGCAATATCGACCGCGAAATGTTGGCCGAAATCCTGGCGGCCTGAGCAACCCGCCTTTTTTTGGCCGCGACGTCGCCTTTTTAACGAACAATCGAGACATTTTGTCGCATCCTGTTCTAGGATGTCGTGTGCCGAGCTGGAACGACGGGCTAGCGTCCGTCGCGCCGGTGAGAGTGTTGGCGCCAGGCAGCCGCGTTATGTCGAGTAAGCTTTAGTATGCGTAATCAAGCTTCGCGGATCCAACGCTCGGAATTCATCATGGTCTTCGACAGTCTCGGCGGTCACCCGCAGGGGAACGGTCCGGTCTCAGCGGCCGGCCGGTGGGCCGCGTCCTTCTCGACAGGCGGGGAGGGCCTCAAGCTCTGGGGGGTCAAGGCGCTCGTGCGCGGGGCCGACGACGGGGGCGCCTTCATGGTCAGCCTCCACGCCGACGCCGGCGCTCTGCCAGGCGAGGCCATCGCCACCACCGGCCCGATCCCGGACTCCATTCTACCGACGGCCCACCAGCCGATGACCTTCGACCTTCCAGCTGAATTGCGGCCGGAGGCGCGCTACTGGGTCGTCATGGCCCCGGCGGAAGGGCAGAGTTCCTCGCTCGACTGGGCCTTTACCCAGGCGGGCGTTGGGCAGGGCGTCGCCAGCGAGTTCTATGCCGAGGAGTCCAGCGGCGCCTGGCAGACCTATCCCAACAGCGAAGGCGGCCCGTGCCAGATGGCCGTGCTCTCCAAGCCGCCTGAACAGCCGGTCTGGGCGGCGCTGTTCGGCGGCCTGGCGCCAAAGCCCAGACGGGCGTCGCGCGCCGCCTGAGGCTCCTGGCCTTGCGGGCTGGAAGCCAGCGCTCCAGACTGCTCCGCCATGAGACCGTTCAGCGAAATCTGGCGAGAGGCGGCGGCGCGCAAGGGCGGCGATGCGGCGCTGGAGGCGCTCGTCGCCGAACATCCGGTCAAGACTTCGGCGGAGCTCGCGGCCGTTCCCGACCACCGCTGGCTTGCCCAGATGAGCAAGTGCGTCTTTCAGGCCGGCTTCTCCTGGAAGGTGATCGAGACCAAGTGGCCCGGCTTCGAGCGCGCTTTCCACGCCTTCGATCCGAAGATCAACGCGGTGATGTCCGACGACGAACTCGATGAACATCTCAAGGACACCGGCATCATCCGCAACGCCCAGAAGATCATCTCGGTGCGGAACAACGCCGCCTTCCTGGTCGACCTGGCGCACGAACACGGCAGCGCCGCGGCCTTCTTCGCCGCCTGGCCGGACTCGGACTTTATCGGGCTGCTCGACGTGATGAAGGCGCGCGCTTCGCGGCTTTCCGGCGAAACGGCCATGCGGCTCTTCCGCTTCATGGGCAAGGCGAGCTTCATCACCAGCCGTGACGTCGCCGCCGCGCTGATCACCGCGGGCGTGGTCGACAAACCGCCCAGCGGCAAGAAGGATCTGCAGGCGGTGCAGGCGGCGTTCAACGCCTGGGCGGCGGAGAGTGGCCGCGATCTCACCGCGATCAGCCGGGTGCTGGCGCTCAGCACCGGCCCGGAGGGCTGGGGGCGCTAGCTCACTTGCCGTAGGCCGCCACGAGATAGGCGACGATCTTGGCGCTCTCCTCGTCGGTGAGCTGGGCGCCATAGGCCTTCCTCATCTTGGCCACCTCCGCCGTCCAGAAGGCGGTGGGATTGGGAAGGCCGCGCGGCTGGGTGATGACATAGTCGGCCGAGTGGCAAACGAGGCAGTGAGCCTGGGCGAGATCGCTTCCCTCACCGGGCGCGAGCCGGGCGGTCTCCGGCGGGGCCTCGTAGCGTACCGGGGCGGCTGGCGCCCCGACGGCGAGGGCCGTGGCGAAACTCGTTGTCAGCGCAGCGATGCCGGCGCGCATCAGATCGACTCCACCCAGACGGTCTCGATGACGTTGCGCATGTAGCCCGCCGGGTTCCAGCGCGACTCGCTCGGCTGGGTCTCGCCTGAGCGGGTGGTGGCGCGCACCTTGAGGCCGTAGGCGCCAGGCGGGAGGCGCAGGTGGGTGGTCCACGTCCGAAAGGCGTAGCGGCCGAGGTCCGGCCCCAGGCTCGCCTCGGTCCAGGCCGCTCCGCCATCCGACGAGATTTCGACCTTGGCGATCCCGGACCCGCCGTCGAAGGCGATCCCGCGCACCAGCAGCGGCCGACTCGCCGGGGCCTTCGCGCCGGCCGAGAGATTGGTGATGAAACTGCGCACGTCGAGGCGGCTGATGGGGAGGGTCTTTGCCGGCGCGGCTCCCGGCGCGACGCAGTGGCAATCGTTGTCCGGCACCCGATAGGCGGTCGACATCCAGAAATTGTCCAGCGGCTGGTCGAGCACGGTGATTTCGGAGAGGTGCTTGACCCAGTAGGTCCCGTACCAGCCGGGCACGACGAGGCGCAGCGGATAGCCGTTGAGAACGGGTAGTGGCCGGCTGTTCATCGCCCAGGCCAGCATCACCTCGCCGTCCTGGGCGTGGTCGATGTCCAGAGCCTTGGCGAAGGGGGGCGGGCCGGCGCCGCCCGGTGTGTCGAGGCCGGCGAACTCCA
>JBEKQJ010000254.1:0-6264 GCA_049519835.1 Caulobacteraceae bacterium
CTTTCCCAGCTTCTGGCCATGCGCGGCCTGGCGCTCGAGGTCATGAACGCCTGTGTGATCTCCAGCGTCGTGCCCCAGTCCGTGTTCAACCTGCGCAATCTCGCCCGGCGCTATCTTCACGTTGAGCCCCTGGTGGTGGGCGAGAACGTCGACCTCGGGATCGAGGTGCGTATCGACAAGCCTTCCGAGGCCGGCGCCGACCGCCTGGTCAACGCCATTGGCGCCCACAGCCTCTACGAGGGGCCGCTGCTGATCGTCGATTCCGGCACCGCCACCACCTTCGACCTGGTCGCCGCCGATGGCGCCTTCGAAGGCGGCGCGATCGCCCCCGGCATCAATCTGTCGCTGCAGGCGTTGCACGAGGCGGCGGCCCGCCTGCCGCGTGTGGCCATTCGGCGTCCGGCCCAGGTGATCGGCAAGGACACGGTTTCGGCCATGCAGTCGGGCATTTTCTGGGGCTATGTCTCGCTGATCGAGGGCCTGGTGGCGCGGATCAAGGCCGAGCGGGGAGGGGCGATGACCGTGATCGGCACCGGCGGCGTCGCCTCGCTGTTCCAGGGTGCGACCGCGGCGATCGACGTCTTCGATCAGGATTTGACCATTCACGGCCTCCTCGAGATCGTCCGACGCAATCCGGCAGGGCCCAGGGCATGAGCGACGAACTGGTCTTTCTGCCGCTCGGCGGGTCCAACGAGATCGGCATGAACTTCAACCTCTACGGCTACGGGCCGCCGGAGGATCGCAAGTGGATCGTCGTCGATCTGGGCGTCACTTTCGGCGATCAGACCACGCCGGGCGTGGAGATCATCCTCCCCGATCCGGAGTTCATCGAGGCCTACGCCGACGACATTCTCGGCATCGTCCTGACTCACGCCCACGAGGACCACATCGGCGCCGTCGCCTGGCTGTGGCCGCGCGTGAAGGCCCCGCTCTACGCAACGCCGTTCACGGCCTTCCTGCTGCGCGAGAAGCTGCGAGAGGCGGGCCTGCTCGACGAGGCGGAGATCACCGAGGTTCCCCTCGGCGGCACGGTCCGACTCGGTCCCTTCGAGGTGCGGCTGATCACGCTCACCCACTCGATCCCCGAACCCAATGGCCTCGCTATCACCACCCCGCTGGGAACGGTGCTGCACACCGGCGACTGGAAGCTGGACCCCGATCCGCTGACCGGCCTGCCGACCGACGAGGGGGCCATCCGCGCCCTGGGTGATGCCGGCCTGCTGGCCATGGTCTGCGATTCCACCAACGTCTTCGTCGATGGCGAAGCAGGTTCGGAGGCCGATGTGCGCGAGACGCTGCATGCGCTGATATCCGGCCTGAAGGGCAAGGTCGCCGTCGCCTGCTTCGCCTCCAACGTGGCGCGCATGGAATCGATCATCCTCGCCGGCCAGGCGGCCGGCCGTCACGTCTGCCTGGTCGGCCGCTCGATGATCCGCATGGCCGCCGCCGCCAAGTCGGTCGGGCTGCTGGCGACCGCGAAGCCGTTCATCACCGAGGGCGAAGCCGGGCATTTCGGTCGCGATCAGGTGCTGTTCCTGTGCACCGGCAGCCAGGGCGAGCCGCGCGCGGCCCTGTTCCGCATCGCCGAGGGCAATCATCCGCACGTCAGCCTCCCACGTCTCCGGCCACCCGTGCCGCGACGAGCTGCGGCGCATGTACCAATGGGCGCGGCCGAGGATCGCGGTGCCGACCCATGGCGAGCGCCGCCACCTGCTTGAGCACGCGGCGCTGGCCAGGGAGATGCAGGTTCCCGAAACCGTGGCGCCACGCAACGGCGACATGGTGCGCCTCGCCCCCGGCATGGCCGAAATCATCGACGAGGTCCCCGCCGGCCGGCTCTACGTCGACGCCGGGGTGGTGACGCCGGAGAACGGCCAGGCCCTGCGCGAGCGCCGCCATGCGGCGTTCAACGGTATGATCTTCGCCTCGCTGGCCATCGACAAGCGCGGGCGCATCGCCGCCGGCCCGGACGTGCGGGCGCTCGGCATGCCCGAGAGCGAGGACGAGCCGCTGGAGGAGGCGCTCGACCAGCTCGCCGAGGAAGCCGGCAAGGCCCTCGGGCGTCTCTCGGCCGACGATCGCGAGGACGACGGCGCCGTCGAGGCCATGGTGGCGCGCACTCTCAAGAAGGCCGCCTTCCGGATCTGGAAGCGCCGCCCAGTGGTCGAGGCGACCGTGCTGCGGGTGTAGGGGAGGGGCTTGAATATCCAAGCGGTATATCCCATTGTTGGGTGACGCCAAATTCACTCGATGCCCAGCATGACCCGCACCTCGATCTTCCTCTCCAATCGCTCACAGGCCGTACGGCTGGCCAAGGATGTTGCTTTTCCCGAAGGTGTGCGTGAGGTCGCTGTGCTCAAGGACGGCAAACGCCGCGTGATCGTGCCGGCCGATGCGGTGTGGGACGACTTCTTCGACGCGCCCAGCGTGGATCTGGGTGAGCGCGACCAGCCTGCGCCGCAGGTTCGCGATCCTCTCTGATGCACCGTTTCATGTTGGATAGCAGTTTGTGCATCAGGCTGCTGCGCGATCGTCCGGCAGAACTTCGCGACCGGTTCAATCAAGAAGCGGACAGTCTCTGCATTTCGACGATCGTCCTTATGGAATTGCTGCACGGGGCGGCCAAATCGGCTCGACCGGCGCACAATCGTCGGGAGGTGGGGAGCCTTGTCGCTCGCCTGGACTTGCTGCCTTTCGACGCTGACGCCGCCGCTCACGCCGCCGATATCCGGGCGACGCTCGAACGCCGGGGTCGTCCCATCGGCGGCTACGACCTGCAGATCGCGGGCCATGCCCGCAGCAGGGGTCTGACCATCGTTACCGGCAATCTCAGGGAATTCCAGCGCGTGGATGGGCTGCGCTCGGAGGATTGGCTGGCGGGCGCGGGCGAGCGGCCGGGCTAGAAGAACCCATCGAGGAAAGCCGCCGTCTGATCGGAAAGTCCGACGATCTTATTCGTGGCCTGGCGATAGAACTTGAAGTTGAGTTCGCTCTCCGGCCGGCCGTCGCTCCAGTCCTTGTGGAGTTTCAATTCGGCGCGACCAAGCGGCCGCCGGGCGAAGGCTGTGCGGGTGATCTCGACGCTCACCCGCGGCGTCTGCCGCTCCACGCCTGGGATCAGCGAAACGGCATCGGTGGAGGTCACCACGCCGCGCGCAACGAGACCACGACCGCCTTCTTTTTCGCTGGCGAACACGAAGACGATATCGCCGGTGGCGATGTGCTTGCCGCCGTACATGGTCTTCTGCCGGGCGAAGACGAAACGCTCCGCCGCTGGATCGGCAACCTCGGCTTTGATCGCGTAGGCGATGACCGTCGTCTCCTTTTTCCCGCCCCGGAACGGTGCTAGGCCGACGCCATGATCGGCAAGCTCAACCACGTCGGCGTCGCCACGCCCTCCATCGAGGAGTCCTGGAAGCTTTATCGCGATGTCATGGGCGTCGACGACATTACCGAGAAGCGCGCCCTACCGGAGCAGGGGGTGTGGGTGTCGTTTGTCAACCTGCCCAACGCCCAGATCGAGCTGATCGAGCCCTACGGCGAGAACTCGCCGATCCACGGCTTCCTGGCCAAGAACCCGCGCGGCGGCCAGCACCACGTCTGTTTCGAGGTCGAGAACATCTTCAACGCCCGCGACGAGATGCGAGCCAAGGGCGCGACCGTCCTTGGGACCGGCGAGCCGCGCATCGGCGCGCACGGTGTGCCGGTGATCTTCGTCCATCCGAAGGACATGGGCGGCGTGCTCGTCGAGCTCATGGAGACTCCGTCCGGAGCTCACTGACGTGCCTGTCGTCTCGATCATCTTTATCTATCTGGTCGTCTGGTGGACGGTGCTCTTCGCCATCCTGCCGATCGGCGTCACCAGCCACTGGGAGGCCGGCCGCCCGGTGCCGGGCGGCGGGGATCCGTCCTCGCCGATCGAGCCGAAGCTGAAGCGAAAGTTCATCACCACCACCTGGGTGTCGGCCATCGTCACCGCGATCATCCTGGCGGTGCTCCACTTCCACCTGATCCCGCTGCCGCAGATGCCGGGGGCCGGCTGACGGTTTCGTTGCCAAATTCGGCTGACGCGGGCTATCTGCCGGCCGCCTCTCTCTCACGAAGGACGCCTGATGCGCCTGTCGCGCTATTTCCTGCCTGTGCTGCGCGAGACGCCGTCCGAGGCCCAGATTGCCTCGCACCGTCTGATGCTGCGCGCCGGCATGATCCGCCAGGAGGCAGCCGGCATCTACGCCTGGCTGCCGCTCGGCCATAAGGTGCTGACCAAGGTCGGGCAGATCGTCCGCGAAGAGATGGACCGGGCCGGCGCCGTCGAACTCCTGATGCCGACATTGCAGCTCGCCGACCTGTGGCGGGAGAGCGGCCGCTACGACGCCTATGGCCCAGAGATGCTGCGCATCACCGACCGCCATGAGCGCGAGCTGCTCTACGGGCCGACCAACGAGGACATGATCACCGAGATCTTCCGCGCCTACGTGAAGTCGTACCGATCCCTGCCGCTCAACCTCTACCATATCCAGTGGAAGTTCCGGGACGAGGTTCGGCCCCGCTTCGGGGTCATGCGCGGGCGCGAGTTCCTGATGAAGGATGCCTATTCCTTCGACGTCGACGAGGCCGCCGCGCGCCGGTCCTATAACCGCATGTTCGTGACCTACCTGCGCATCTTCCATCGCATGGGCCTCAAGGCCTTCCCGATGAAGGCCGAGACCGGGCCGATCGGCGGCGACCTCAGCCACGAGTTCATCGTCCTGGCTCTGACCGGCGAGAGCGGCGTCTTCCTCGATCGTCGCCTGCTGGAGCTGACGCCGCCCGGCGACGACCTCGACTACGACAGCGATCTGGCGCCGATCGTGGAGACCTGGACCAATCTCTACGCCGCCACCGAGGACGTCCACGACCAAGCCCGCTATGAAGCGGAGACCACGCCGGAGAACCGCCTCACCGCCCGCGGCATCGAGGTCGGCCAGACCTTTTTCTTCGGTGACAAGTATTCCAAGCCGATGAAGGCGACGGTGACCGCGCCGGACGGCTCCGAGGCGCCGATCCAGGGCGGCAGCTACGGCGTCGGGGTCTCACGCCTGGTCGGCGCGATCATTGAGGCCAGCCACGACGAGGCCGGCATCATCTGGCCCGAGCCCGTGGCCCCGTTCGGGGCCGCGATCCTCAACCTGCGGCCAGGCGATGCGACGGTCGACGCCGCCTGCCAGCGCGCCTACGAGGCGCTCTCCGCCATGGGCCGCGAGCCGCTGCTCGACGACACCGACGAGCGGCCTGGCGGCAAGTTCGCCACCGCCGACCTGATCGGCCTGCCCTGGCAGCTGGTCATCGGGCCCAAGGGCTTGGCCGACGGGGTCGTCGAGCTGAAGCGGAGGGCCACCGGCGAGCGCCAGAGCCTGGCGCTGGAGCGAGCGCTCGAGGTGATCGGCGGGTGAGCCGGCCCTTCAGCGCCTGGGAGCGTTCGATCGCGATCCGCTACCTGTTCACCAAGCGCCGCAACGGCGGGGTGGCGCTGATCTCGATGATTTCGTTCGCGGCCATCGCGCTGGCCGTGTCGGCGCTGATCATCACCATGTCGATCATGAACGGCTTCCGGACCGAGCTCAGCAGCAAGATCCTGGGCTTCAACGGCCACGCCTACATCACCATGCCGCCAATGACGCCGGAGGCGGAGAGCGAGATGCTGGCCCGCATCCGGCGCGTGCCGCACGTGGTCCAGGCCTTCCCGGTGGTGGAGTCGGAGGCAATGGTGCAGGGGCCAGCAACGGCTTCAGGCGCGGTGGTGCGCGGACTGGATCCAACCGATCTGGGCCGCCTGCCGATCATCGCCGGCAATATCACCAACGGCACGATGAAGGGTTTCGGCGATGGCGAGAGCGGCGGCGACCGCGTGCTGGTCGGCGCTAAGCTCGCCGACACGTTGGGCGTCTCTTCCGGCGATCCGATCTCGATCATCTCGCCGAACGGCGCCGCGACGATCATGGGCGCGACGCCGACCCGCAAGACCTACAACATCGACGGGCTCTTCTCGGTCGGCATGAGCGAATACGACCAGACCTTCATCTACATGCCGCTCGCCCAGGCCCAGCTGCTGTTCGGCCGCGACGCCGCCTTCGACTTCATCGAGATCAACTTCGACGACCCAGATCGGGCCCACGATCTGCGCAACGCCCTGGAAGTCGCCGCCGGCCGCGGGGCGCTTGTCACCGACTGGACGCAGAAGAACCGCGCCTATTTCACGGCGCTCGCCGTCGAGCGGAACGTGAT
>JBEKQJ010000255.1:0-5360 GCA_049519835.1 Caulobacteraceae bacterium
AGCCGCAACCTTCACGCTCCAGCCCGGCCCACGGCGCACCGCGAGTGGAGATCACCGGCGTCCCGGCGGCGAGCGCCTCGGCGACGGTCATGGCGAAGTTGTCGCTCAGGGTCGGCAGGACGAAGAGATCGGCGCCGCGGAGGGCTTCCAGCCGCTCCCCGCCGTAGAGTGGCCCCTCGACCGAGAGGCGCGCCAGCCCGAGGCTCCCTGCGAGCGCCGCCAGTTCGCGGTCGTGGCCGAGTTCGGCCGGCCCGACGATGCGCAGGCGCCAATCGGGCCAGATGGCTTCAAGACGCTCCCAGGCGCGCACCAGGCTCTCGAGCCCCTTCTTCGGGTGGATGCGGCCCAGCGAGAGGATCGTGAGCGGCCCCGTTCTCGGACCGGCGACCTCGGACGGCAGGTCGACGCCGTTGGGGATAACCGCGACCGGATTGGCGAGGCCGGCGGCGCGGATGTCGGCCAGCTCGCCCTCGCCGGTGGCGTGGATGAACGAAGCCGTCGTCAGCGCGCGGCGCTGAAACAGCCGCCAGAAGGCCTGCTTCTTGGCCGACGAGAAAGCCATGGCCTCAGGCGCCAGCATCCCACGGGGTGACACCACCAGCTTGGCCCGTCCGCGCTTGGCCGCCCAGGAGGGGTAGACGTTGGGCATCAGCCACAGGCCGTGGCTGTGCAGCAGCAGGTTTGGGCGGCGACGCCGGCGTCGCGCCAACCGCGCACGGAATGCAGCCGCACGCTCGCGCTCCGCGCGGCCATGGCGTTGGCCAGAGCCCGCACGCTGTAGGAAGGACCGGCTCCCGGATCGGCGATGGAGGCGACGACCTGCTCGCTGGCCGGCAGGCCGGTCATGCGGCCCGCGTCCGCACGTCGCGGTTGGCCAGCGCCAGCAGGACCTGCGGGGCGACGGCGCGCTGCAGCAGCAGCCCCGCCAGGCAGAAGGTGATGGCCGAACCCAGGAAGCGGACCAGATCGGTCTCAAAGATCGAAAAGATCAGCAGGGTCATGGCCGCGATGCCGTAGGTGAAGAACAGGGGAATGCCGCGAAAGCCCCGGATCAGTCGGTAGGCGAGACCGGCGAAGCCGCCGATCGCGAAGGCGCCGATGATCGCGCCGACGTATCCGAAGTCGACGTAGAGCTCGCCGAGGTAGCCGATGCTGATCGAGGTACCGCCGCTGGTGTCGAGCTGGAGCCCCGTGTAGCGGGCGGTGATCACCGAGTCGTCGGGGGTCGCGGGCTTGTCCGGGAACAGAATCCGCGGCTCGAAGATGTTGGCGAGGGCGTCGCCCAGGCGCCTGCCGCCCTCGTGCGGCCGCACCTCCGGCACGTACCTGGTCGTGCAAGCGAGGAAGTCGATGTAGCTGATCCGTGAGGCAAGTTTGCGCAAGCCGTCGCGGAAGGCGTCGTTGTCGAACTGATCGGCCGCCTGGCCGACATAGCTCAGTCGTTCCGACATGCTGCGCGTCACGACCTGCTGCTGGCTGCCCTGATTTAGGTAGTCGCGATAGTCGGTCTTGATCGAGGTCCAGAAGACGGTGACCAACAGCATGACGGCGAATATGCCGCCAACGGCGAGGAGGCCGCGCACGCCCAGGCGCGGCCGGGCGGCGGCGGCGGCGATGATGAGGACAAGAAAGGTCTCGCGGAAGCCCGCGAAATAGCCCGTCATGCCGTAGATCACCTCGAACACCGTGACGGCGGCGAGCACCCAGAGCGCCTTGCCCTCCCTCAGGCACCAGTAGGCCAGCACGAACAGCCCCGCGTTCCGCGCGCCGCCGAGGGCGAGCAGGATCTGGTTCGCCCCACCGGCGTGGGGCGCCGCGGCCTGCAGCAAGGTTCCCACGACAATCAGGGCGAGGGAGATCTGGATGACCAGCCCCTGGCTCCAGTTGTCGGCGTCGCGGGCGAGCATGGCCGCCCAATTGGTGCGCGTCTCGCGAGCCCCCAGCCACATGCCGAGGCCCAGCGCCGTGACGCCGCCGAGGGCAAACCAGGCGCCGCCGATCAGCGGTTCGCCGAAGTCGGCGAAGTTGTCCAGCGGCTGACCGGTCAGCGCCGTCTCGATCGGCTTCATCGCCACACAAAGCCATTGCAGGCCGAACGGCAGGAGCAGGATCGGCGCGTCCCGTTCAGGCCAGAGCAGCAGGAGCGCGCCTACCAGCACCAGCCCGTCGCAGAGGACGAGAAGATGGTCAGGACTGGCGAACGCGGCCACCAGCGTAATCAGCGCCACGCAGATGGCGACAGACTTGGCGGTATGCACAGACGGCTCGACCCCGTGGACGGGGCCTAGCATAGGGGATGTCACCGCGCCGTGTCAGGCCCGCGGGGTGGGGCATTAGGTCACAACGCGGAGTTGATGCCGCCCAGCGGTTCGAATGCGACACTGCCAGCCAGCGGTGGCGGATCGATCGCCTCCAGACTATTCTGCCCGGTGGACGATGTTAAGAGCCCTGCGATTCATCTGGGATCATCCCCTGTCGCGGCGGCAGCGCCCTGCGGCCATATCGCGGTACGCCGCCTGGCAGATCAGGAGCCGGCTCCGGACCGATGTCGAGGTTCCGTGGTTTCCTGGAACAAGGATGGTCGTCCGCAACGGCATGACCGGGTTCACCGGCAACATCTATTGCGGTCTGCATGAGTTCGCGGACATGTCGCTCGTCCTGCATGCGCTCAGGCCGGAGGATCGGTTCGTCGATGTCGGCGCCAATGTCGGTAGCTATACGATCCTGGCGTCGGGCGTCTGCGGCGCCTCGACCCTGGCCTTCGAGCCGGATCCGGAGACGGCGTTCTTCCTCCGCCGCAACATCGAGATCAACGGCCTGAGCGGCAAGGCGTCCGTCTATGAGATGGCGCTGGGCGGCGAGACAGGCGAAGTCGATTTCACCGTCGGCCAGGACACCACCAATCAGGTCGCGGCGGCCGGCGGGCCTCGGACGCGGAGGGTGCGGATCGGCCGCCTCGACGACGTCCCCCCGGCGCCCGGGGCAAGCGTGCTCAAGATCGATGTCGAGGGCTACGAGGAACACGTCCTGGCCGGCGCCGAAGCCACCCTCGCCAACGAGGCGTTGCTGGCCATCCTGACGGAAGGACAGGGACCGGCCATTGTCGACCAGCTGGCGCGGTTCGGCTTCGAGCGCGCCTTCTACGATCCCAGATCGCGCGCCCTGGTTCGCGAGCCGGTCTTCGATCGGGTCGGCAACGCTCTCTTCATCCGCGATCGCGACACCTTGCGGGCGCGCCTCGCCGAGGCGCCCCAGCGAGAGGTGTTCGGCCTCTCCGTCTGACGGCTGCTCATGTGCTTACCGGCCGACTGACGGCGGCGCGGTCGTAAACCTCCCGCCACGTGGACGCGAAGCGGTCGAGCCGCAGCTTTGCCAGCGAGGCCCGGGCGTTGGCGCCTTGGCGGCGCGCGAGGTCCGGAGAGGCGGCATAGATCTCCATGGCCCGCGCCAAGCCATCGGCCGTGCGGTCGGCGACGATCGCGCCGTCGACGCCGTCCTCGACCAGTTCGGCCATCCCGCCGCTGGCGAAGATTATCGACGGCCGGCCGACGCTCTTGGCCTCGACGACCACCAGTCCGTAGGGCTCCTCCTTCACCGATGGCGCGACGTGTACGTGGCAAGCCTCGATCAGCCCGGGGGCGTTTTCCACGTGTCCCAGAAACTGCACCCGATCTTTGAGCGCCGAGTTCGCAGCCGTCGCATCCCTCAGGGCTCGCGCCCAGGCATCGCCAACCCATTCCGAGATTCGCCCGGCGACCAGAAGCTCGCAGTGGGGTTGGGTCCGGGCGATCTGCTCGAACGCGGCGATAAGCAGGTCGACGCCTTTCTCGGGGACGATCTGGCCGACGAAGACGAAGCGAATTCCATCCCCTCCGGCTGGCGCCGCGGAATAGGGGACCGGCGGCGGATCCAGGCGTCGCGGCGGCGGCGCATAGAGCACGGTGATGCGTTCGGCTGGAACGCCCGACGCCTCCAGTTCGCGTCCGATGAATTGGCTGTCGGCGACGAAACAGGCGGTGCGGCCGACGATGAAGCGCCAGATCCAGCGATAGAAGGGGTTGTGTCGCGTCGGCTTGTCGCCGGCGCGATAGACCAGCGGCATCTTCAACGCCCGCAGCGCGCCGTAGAACGACGCCACGTAGAGCGGGTTGAAGGCGTGGATATGCGTCGCGCCGAAGGTGCGCGCGATGCGCTTCAGGGCGGCGTTGCCCGCCACATAGGCGCCGGGATTGTGTATGGCCACGCGGAGAAGCCAGCCGCGCAGCGGATAGTCGATGTAGGGGGCGGTGGTCCAGGCGAGGCCTTCAGCCTCGAGCATGCCGCGCAACTCAAGCAGCTCAGGCCACGCTTCGGGACGAATGACGCACAGCACCTCGCAGCCTTGGCTCTGCAAGGCCGCCAGCGCGGCGATGTTGGCCCGCTCCTGGCCGAAGATCACCCGCGCGCCGAACAGGGCCAGAATGCGGGGTCTGTCAGTCATGGGCACGCCGTCTTGACAAGCAGAGACGGGTCCAAGACTCCCTCACCATCGTGCATCGGACCTCGTGAGGATCGTCGCGGCAAAGGTTGAATGCATTCCGCCGCGATCGAACAGTGAGCCGATGACTCTGAAGCAAGCCGTCAAGCGACTGTCGCCGGGATGGATCATATCGATCTACAGCTTCCTGTGCTGGAACCTCGCGATCCGCCCGCGCATGCGCCGACGCGGGATGGCCGGTGTGTTCAGCGATCACTATACGGACAACGGCTGGGGAAACCCGGAATCCCGCTCGGGCGAAGGCTCGACCTTGCAAGCGACCGAAGCGGTTCGAGCCGCCTTGCCGAAGCTGATCGCCGACTACGATATCGCGACCCTGCTGGACATTCCGTGTGGCGACTTCAACTGGATGAGCCGCGTCGAGCTGCCGGTCTCTTACGTTGGCGCAGATCTCGTCGCCGAGATCGTCAATCGCAACCGCGAGACTTATGGGTCGGACTCGCGATCGTTTCTTCAGCTCGATCTTGCGGCTGACGATCTTCCGGCGGCCGACCTGATCTTCTGTCGAGATTGCCTCGTCCACCTTTCCTACGCCCACATCCATGCCGCATTGGCCAATATCAGGCGAAGCGGCGCCCGCTTCCTCCTGACGACGACACACGTCGGCGCCGAGCGAAACAAGGACATCGTCACCGGCGAGTGGCGCAGATTGAATCTTCAGGCCGCGCCGTTTTTCCTCCCCGAGCCGCTGCTGCTGATCGACGAGCGCTCAACCAACCCGGCCGGAGGAGACAAGCACCTCGGTCTTTGGCGGGTGCCAGACATTCCCGAAACCTCATCGGGCCGGTAGATCGTCCATTGGAGGATCGCTCTCGGGGAGGAT
>JBEKQJ010000256.1:0-4767 GCA_049519835.1 Caulobacteraceae bacterium
TCGCGCGGCCGCCGAAACTGGCCGCCCGCCGCGCCCGACCGCCAGCAACGCGGCCGAAGATATCGAAGTCGTGGCAGACCTTGTCGAGCATGAACGAGCCGCCGAACTCCACCCGTCGGCGCCAATTGCGGGCGAGATAGGCGCCGTGCTCCGGGTGCAGGTGCTCGGTGGCGTCCATGGAGACGAGCTCGCCGAGTTGGCCGGAGTCGACCCGGGCGATCACCTCGCGCACCAACGGCATCGAGCGCATGACCAAACCGATGAAAAGCGGCGGGGCATCGCGGCCGGACAGGCGACGAGCCAGCTCGACGCTCTCGGCGCGCGTGCGCACGATCGGCTTCTCGCAGAAGATCGGAAAACCCGCCGCGAAAGCCGCCTCGAGGTGCGGCAGATGCAGGTGGTTGGGCGAGCCGATCATGACGAGATCGAAGGGACCGTCAGCGAGCAGCGTCGCCTCGTCGGGATAGGCGCGTCCAGGCTCGACACCGTGCTCGGCGAGGATCGGCAGGCCGACGGGCGCTGGATCTGCGTAACCGGCGATCTCCAGCATCCAGCCGACCTCGACCATGGCGGCGAGGACGTGGGCGACGCGCTGGCCAAGGCCGATGATCGCGATGCGATGGCGTCTCATGCCGGCCTTGTGGCGCGGGTGAATGGCGCGATCAACCGCCTTGCCTGACGTAAGGGACGGGCTCTAGGCTCGACGCAGATAACAAAAAGCCGAGCCGGAGGACGACCCATGAAGTTCACATGGTTCAATCTCATGCCGTGGCCCTATCTGCCGGACGACTTCCGGGAGAAGAACCGCTCGGTGTGGGTCGACATCGACCAGCGCCTGTTCGACCCCGAGAAGAGCCACGCCGTCTACAACGGCTACATGGACCTGCTCGAATACGCCGATACGCTCGGCTTCGACGGCATCGGCGTCAACGAGCACCACCAGAACGGCTACGGCATCATGCCCTCGCCGAATATCATCGCCGCCGGGCTGGCGCGGCGGACCAGCAACGCCGCTCTCGTCGTGCTCGGCAACTCCATCGCGCTCTACAACCCGCCGGTGCGCGTGGCCGAAGAGTTCGCCATGCTCGACTGCATCAGCGGCGGGCGCCTGGTGGCCGGCTTCCCGGTCGGCACCTCGATGGACACCAACTACTGCTACGGCCAGATTCCGGCCCTGACCCGGGAGAAGTACGCCGAAGCCCACGACCTGATCATCAAGGCCTGGACGACGCGCGAGCCGTTCGCGTTCAACGGTCGCTACAACAAGTTGCGTCACGTCAACATCTGGCCGCGGCCGATCCAGCAGCCGCATCCGCCGGTGCACATCCCGGGTGGCGGCTCGGTGGAGACCTACGACTTCTGCATCGATAATACGTACAGCTATTCCTACCTCAGCTTCACTGGCTACATCCGCGCCAAGGCGCTGCTGCAGGGCTATTGGGACCGGGTGGCGGCGCGGGGCGCGCCGGACGCCTCGCCTTATCGCGCCGGCTTCGCCCAGACGATTTGCGTGGCCGAAACCGACGCCGAAGCCGAGCGGCTCTACTGGCCGCACGTGCACTACTTCTACAACCGCTGCCTGCACGTCTATCCAGGCTTCGCCGACGCGCCCGGCTATCGGACCATCAAGACCATCCAGACCGGCGCATTGTCGCAATATGCGCCGCCCAAGGGATTCGGCGAGCTGACCTGGAAGGACCTCACCGAAGGCGGTCACGTCATCGCCGGCTCGCCGGAGACCGTGCGCCAGCGGATGGAGGAGCTGATCAAGGGGCTCAACGTCGGCCACATCTTCTGCCTGATGCACGTGGGCGACATGCCGGCCGACAAGTGCATGTATTCGACGCGGCTTTTCGCCGAGAAGGTCATGCCCAAGCTGCGTGGCCTGCTGCCGGAATGCGAAGGCGACGAACGGTTCTGGGCCCATCCGCTCAAAGCACGCGTCACGCCGGGCTCCCTGCCGGCCGAGTACGCGGCGCGCGAAACGGAGCCGGCGTGATGGGATTCGAGACCAGAACCATCGCCACCCGCCACGCCGAGGTGCGGTATCTGGAAGGCGGCGACGGCGAACCGCTGCTCTATCTGCACGGCGCTGGCGGGGTGACGCCGGATGATCCGCTGCTGGCCAGGCTTGCCGAGCGCTGGAAGGTCTACGCGCCCTTCCTTCCCGGCTATGGCGAAACCGAGGAGTGCGGCTCGCTGCGCGACATGCTGGATTTCGCTCTGCATACGGCCGACGTCGCCGCCGCCCTCGGCCTGACGGATCCGCTGGTGGTTGGCCACTCGATGGGCGGCATGATCGCCGCCGAGATGGCGGCGCTGGCCCCCAACGACATCTCACGGCTGGCGCTGATCGCCCCAGCTGGCTTGTGGCTCGAAGATCATCCGATTCCGGACATTTTTACCCTCCTGCCCTTCGAGATGCCCGGCTATCTGTTCCACGACGTCGAGGCGGGCACGAAGCTGTTGACCGCGGGTCTCGACCTGGATGATCCGGAGTTCCTCAAGACCTATCTGATCCGCAATGCCAGGCAGATGGGCATGGCCGGCAAGATCCTCTTCCCGATCCCCGAGCGTGGCCTGGCCGAGCGGCTCTATCGCATCAAGGCCAGGACGGTGGTGGTGTGGGGCGAGAGCGACCGGCTGATCCCGCCGATCTATGGCCCCGCCTTCGCCGAGGGCATCGCCGGGGCGCGGCTCGTCACCGTGCCCGAGGCTGGCCACATGATCGGACTGGAAAAACCGGACGCGGTCGTCGCCGCCGTCGCCACCCTGCACTGAGCCTCGCCCGTGGCCCAGTTCATCCTGCACCACTACGACACCTCGCCGTTCTCCGAGAAGGTGCGGCTATTGCTCGGTCTCAAGGGCCTGGCCTGGAACTCGGTGATCCAGCCGGTGATCATGCCCAAACCGGACCTGATCCCGCTCACCGGCGGCTACCGCCGCATCCCGGTGCTGCAGATCGGCGCCGACGTCTATTGCGACAGTCAGGTGATCCTGGCCGAAATCGCCGGCCGCGCGGCCGGTCCCCCGCTCGAAGCCGCCGGCTGGGCCATGAACCTCTGGGCTGATCGCCTGTTCTTCGCCGTCACCGTGCCGGTGATCTTCGCCGAGGTTCAGGTCCCGGCCGAATTTATCGCCGACCGCGAGAAGCTCTCCGGCCGGCCGTTCAACGCCGCCCAGATGAAAGCTGCCGCGCCATACATGGCCGCGCAATGGCGGGCCGAGGCCGCCTGGCTGGACGAAGCCCTCGCGACCTCGCCATTCCTCGCCGGCGGGGCGCCGGGGCTGGCCGATATCGCCGCCTACATGAACGTCTGGTTCCTGCACGGCGCCGCGCGCGCGACCGCCGAGCGGCTGATGACCGGGTTCGATCACCTGGAGGCCTGGCGTCAGCGCATGCGCGCTATCGGCCATGGCGACCGGTCCGAGATGACCCCGGCCGAGGCGCTTGAGGTCGCCAGGTCTTCCGAGCCGGCGGTGTTATTGGACCATGACCCGCATGATCCGCAGGGCCTCGCCCCTGGCGTGCCGGTGACTGTCAGCGCCGACGATTATGGCCGCGACCCGATCACTGGGACCCTGGTGGCCGCGAACGCCCGCCGTATCGTCATCGCCCGCGAGGACCCGGCGCTCGGCCGCGTCAACGTCCACTTCCCCCGGGTGGGCTACGTGGTGACGCCCGCCTGAGCCTTGCGGCCCGGCCCCTCGCCCCCTAGCAATCGGCGAGCAAACGGGGGCGGACATGCAGATCACGCGACGCGGATGGTTCGGCGTCTCGGCGGCTGGCGCCGCGGCTTTGGCTGCGCCGGCGCTGGCTGCTGGCTCGCCACGGACGCTGGGCAAAATCGACATTCCGTCAGGGCGCTTCCGCATCCTCTCGCGCGGCAAGCGCGACTATGGTCAGGCGCTAGGGGCGCTCGCCGCCTACGCGCAGTCGGAGCTTTCGAGTCTCGGTTTGCCAGGCATGACACTGAGCGTGACCGACAACGACGGCTTCACCGCTGTGCTGACTCTTGGCTGGGCCGATGTCTGCGCCCGCCGGCCGGTGACCGAGGACCAGCTCTTCCAGATCGGCTCGATCAGCAAGTCGTTCCTGGCGCTCTGCGTCCTCTCGCTGGTCGACGAGGGAAAGATGAGCCTCGAGGCGCCGCTTTCGACCTACCTGCCCGGCGCGCCCTGGCCGGACGCGGCGATCACGGTCGCTCAGGCGCTCAGCCATACCGGCGGCTTGCCGGACGGGGCGCCGATCTTCCCGCGGACGCCGGATGGGCGCCTGTGGACCGGCTTCGCCGCCGGCTCGAAGTTCTCCTACAGCAACACCGGCTACGATCTGCTCGGCAGGGCGGTGACGCACGTCACAGGACTTTCGCATGAAGACGCGATCCGCGAGCGGGTGCGCAAGCCGCTCGGCGTCGCCGATATCGAAGGCCGCATCTGTCAGCAGAACCGGGGCCGAAGCCCCAAGGCTTACATGCCTCCCGATAGCCTCAGCGTCGACACGCCCGGGACGACGATGATCGAGGCGCCCTGGGACCCGGAGGACACCCCGGCGGGCAGCATCGCCGCCACCTCGGAGATGATGGCCCGCTATCTGCGCGGCCTTCTGAAGCTGGGGGCCGGCCAGGGCGCGGGCGTGCTCAGCGAGGCATCGGCGAAACGGTTCGCCGCGCCTGTCATCGCCTCGGACGCCGATTTCGGTCCCGGCTCCCGCTACGCTTTCGGGGTCGCCCTGCAGCCGGTCGATGGCGCCGACTGCCTGCACCA
>JBEKQJ010000257.1:0-4747 GCA_049519835.1 Caulobacteraceae bacterium
TAACCTTCTCCTCCCCCTCTGGGGGAGGGGGACCCCGAAGGGGTGGAGGGGGTCGGGCCTAGCTCAACGCCTCCAACCGAATCGCATCCAACTCGGCGGCGGTCATCAGGCCGGCCTCGTAATGAGCCAGGAATTCCCCAGAAAGGGTGCGGCCGAAGATCAGCGGGTCGTCGGTGTTGATCGTCACCCGCACGCCGGCGTCGAAGAGGGCGCGGATGGGGTGGTCGGCCAGGCGCTCGACCCGGCCGAGCTTCAGGTTGGAGGTCGGGCAGACGTTGAGGCGAACGCCGGCGCCGGCCAGGGCGCGCATGACCTGGGGCGAGGCGGCGGCGGCGATGCCGTGCTGGACCTCTTCGAGCTCCAGGCGCTCGACGGCGCGCCAGACGTCGTCCGCGGTTCCCCATTCGCCGACGTGGGCCTTGAGCTTCAGCCCCGCCGCCTTGGCGCGGTGATAGACTGGGACGAAGGCCTCGATGGGCTGCGCCCCTTCGTCGCCGGAAAGGTCGAAGGCCGTGAACACGCCGAGCTCCAGCAGCGGCGCCATCCAGCGTTCGATGGCCGGGATTGGACAGTGTCGCGAGACGCCGAGCTGAGGGCTCCAATCGATGTCCGGCGCGCCGGCCTGATGGGCGGCTTGCAGGCTATCCCAGACCGACTCCGCCGAGCCGCCGTGGAGGGTGATGTCCCAGGCGTCCGGACCGAACTCGAGGCGGGTGACACCGTCCTTGCGCGCCTGGACGAAGGTCGCCTCGACGGCGAGGGTGCGGCCGGGGACGCCCTGAAAGATCGGCGCGAAGACCTCCGCTGAGCGGGCGTCCATCTCCGCCATCGACCGCATGACGCCCTCGACCGGTGGGATATCGATCCCGGTTCGCTCGCGCAGGAAGGCGCGGTCGCCGCCGCCGATGCCATGGATGTGGAGGTCGGCCTTGGGGACGCGGCGCAGCGCGGCGAGATCTCCGGCCTCCAAGGCGTCGGTGAAGTCCGACATCGATCAGCCCTCGCCGATCGAGCCCGGATTGCGGGCCCGCGAGCGAAGCCACATGACGCCGAAGAGGTCCGACGCCGCCGCCGCGAGGCGGCCGAGGTTGGTGTATTTGGAGGCGCCGGTGGTGCGCGGGCGGTGGCCGACCGGCCGGAAGGCGACATCCCAGCCCTCGCGCTGCATGAGCGCCGGCAGGTAGCGATGCATGTGATCGAAGTAGGGGAGGGCCAGGAAGGCTTCGCGGCGGAAGGCCTTGAGGCCGCAGCCGGTGTCGGCCGCGCCGTCATCGAGCAGACGGCGGCGGACGCCGTTGGCGATCTTCGAGGCCCAGCGCTTGGCGGCGCTGTCCTGCCGCTTCTGGCGCTCGCCGCCAACGAGGCCGAGGCGCGGCGGCCCGGCCACGAGGGCGGCGACCAGGGCCGGGGCGTCGGCCGGGTCGTTCTGACCATCGCCGTCGAGCATGACCACGAGGCCGGCGCGGGCGGCCAGGACGCCGGTGCGGATGGCCCGGCTCTGGCCGGCGTTGCTGGCGTGGGTGACGAGGCGCAGGGCGGGGATCTCGGCCTGAAGCGCCGCCAAGGCGGCGCGGGTGCCGTCGCGGCTGGCGTCGTCGACGAAGACGATCTCGGCCTTGGCGCCGGCGAAGGCGGCGGCGATCTCGCGCGCCAGGGCCGGCGCGGCGCCCTCTTCGTTATAGACCGGGACGACGACGGAGATGTCGGGCACGGAGATATCGGGCGCGCTCATCGGGCCCTCATATCTCAATCCTGATCGCCCGTGCTAACTGGACACATGAGCATCGAGGCGCGGCTCGAGCGAATCGGGCGAGGCTGGCGGGGGCCGGTTCTGGCGGCGGCGATCGCCCTCCTGGCGGGGCTGCCGGGGCTGATCGCCCTGCCGCCGCTCGACCGCGACGAATCGCGCTTCGCCGAGGCCTCCGCCCAGATGCTGGAGACCGGCGATTTCGTCAGTCCGAAGTTCCAGGAGACGCCGCGCTTCAAAAAGCCGGTGGGCATCTACTGGCTGCAGGCCACAGCCGTCGCGAGCGTGAGCCGCGTCGAGGCGCGGCAGATCTGGGCCTATCGCATCCCCTCGCTGCTGGGGGCGATGCTGGCGGCGGCGGCGCTGGCCTGGGGCGCGGCGGCGTTCCTGACGCCTGGCCGCAGCCTCGTCGCCGGCGGCGTGCTCGGGGCCAGCTTCCTGCTCTCCACCGAGGCCTCGATCGCCGCCACCGACGGGGTCCTGGCCGGGGCGGTGACCCTGGCCATGGCGGCGCTGGCGCGCCTGTGGCTGGCCGCGAACGGCGGTCCCCCGGCCGGTTGGCGGGTGAAGGCCCTGTTCTGGGTCGGCCTGGCGTTCTCGATCCTGATCAAGGGGCCGATCGGGCCGATGGTCGTCGGCTTGACCCTGGTCGCGCTGGCGATCTGGACGCGGCGGGTGCGCTGGATGCTGAAGCTCGGCTGGGGCTGGGGCCTGATCGGGACAGCCGCCCTGATCGGACCCTGGGCTCTGGCGGTCACGGTGGCCAGCGACGGCGGCTTCTGGGGTGCGGCGATCGGCGGCGACCTGGCCCCCAAGCTGCTGCGCGGCGAGGAGAGCCACGGCCAGCCGCCGGGCTTCTACGCCCTGCTGAGCCCGCTGATGATCTTTCCGGCCACCTTGCTGCTGCCGGCGGGTCTCGTGGCCGGCTGGCGCGCGCGCGCCGAACCAGGCGTCAGGTTCGCGCTCTGCTGGCTGATCCCGTCGTGGATCGTGTTCGAGGCCGTGCCGACCAAGCTGATCCACTACCCCCTGCCGCTCTATGGCGCCTTAGCTCTGCTGATCGCGCGCGCACTCGAGACGCCGACGGGCCGCGTCAGCCGCTGGGCCGGCCTCGGCCTGATGATCCTGGCGGCGGTGGTCTTCGCCGCCATCGGCCCCGTCGCCGCCAACAGGTTCGGTTCGGGCGAGGGCGAGGCGTGGGCGATCCTGGCCGCGGCGCTTTACGTGGCGACGGCCGCCGTGGGCGCCTGGTTCCTGCTGCGCGACGAGGCGACGAAGGCGCTGGCGGCGGCCGGGGCCTTGGCCCTGACCGCCCACGCCGTATTGCTGGGCGCCGTCGCGCCGACGTTGCGGCCGCTGTGGCTCTCCGAGCGGGCGGCCAAGGCCCTGGCGGCGGCTGGCGCCAGCCCCAGCCAGGGCGTCTATCCAGGACCGGTGACCGTGGCCGGCTACGAGGAGCCGAGCATCGTCTTCCTGCTCGGCTCTCAGACCGAGCTCGGCGACGGAGCCGACGCCGCCGAAGCCATCGCCGAGGGCCGCCCGGCCATCGTCGAAGCCGGCCAGACGGCGGCCTTTGAGGAAGCCATGGGCGAGATTGGCGTCGCCGCCCGCCGCTCCGGCGAGGGCGCCGGTCTCGACTATTCCAACAACAAGCGCGAGGTGCTGCAGATCTTCCTGCCGGCCGTGGGTCCGGCCCCCAAGGCGAACCCGTGAGCGCGTTTCTCCACACCGCCGTCGACCTGGTGACCGCCTTCGTGCTCGGCGGCGTCATCGGTCTCGAGCGCCAGTGGCGGCAGCGGACCGCCGGCCTGCGCACCAATGTGCTGGTGGCGCTGGGCGCGGCCGCCTTCGTCGACCTCGGCGCGCGGGTGGCGGCCGGCAGCCCGGAGGTGGTCGCCTATGTGGTCTCCGGCATCGGCTTCCTGGGCGCCGGGGTGATCATGAAGGAGGGCGCGCAGGTGCGTGGCCTCAACACCGCCGCGACGCTGTGGAGCACGGCGGCGGTGGGCGCCTTCGCCGGCTCCGGCCGGCCGCTGGAGGCGGTGCTGGTGGCCATGCTGGTCCTGGCCGGCAACACCCTGCTGCGGCCGCTGGTCGACTTCATCAACCGCGCCCCGTTGAGCCCGGAACACACCGAGGCGATCTATCGCATGCACGTGACCTGCGACCCGGAGAACGTCTCGGTGGCGCGCGACGTGTTGTTCGAGGAGCTGGAGAAGCTGCACTATCCGATCCGCGAGATCGAGACGCTGTCGGACAGCGAAGAGGTGGTCGAACTCGCCGCGGTGCTGGTGCCGACCACGGCCGATCCGGCCGACCTCGACGCCATCGCTGAACATCTCGGCCGCCACCCGGAGATCGAGAGCGCCACCTGGACGGTCAGCGCGGAGCTCTAGGCACGTAGCGCCGGTGTCCCGCCGGCATTCTTGTTCACCCCGATCATGCGGGCCGAGAGACGTCGGCTTCGCCGATTGCCGACGAGACGCCGGCGCTACGGGATTGCGTGGCCAGCTCCGATGGGGGTTCTGGCGCGCCCTTGCTTCGCACCCCTGGCGCCGTTATCACGCCGCCTTCGCTCGCCCGGGCTCAAGGAGAGGTGGCTGAGCGGTTGAAAGCACCGCACTCGAAATGCGGCATACTCGCAAGGGTATCGGGGGTTCGAATCCCCCCCTCTCCGCCAATCTTCTCCCTCGCGGGCTTCGGGTGGCAGTCCATGAACATTTCGGCGGCCCTTTGACGGGCCGACCGCCAGGCGTGGCGCAGTCGAGGCTGACGGCCCATAGTCCGACCATGTTCAGGCAACCGACCATCGCCGAAATGCGTGAGGACCTGGCCGCCAAGCGGCTGAAGCTGGAGGATTGGCGTCACGAGCGCGTCAACCTCTCCTTGTGTGGATTGCATCGTTTGAAGCGCGAGATAGCCGAAGACGCTCAATACTTGCAGGACCTCGGAGAGAGCGTTCGTTGCCGGACCTGAGCGCTGCTAGAGCCCGCAGGGCAC
>JBEKQJ010000258.1:0-4725 GCA_049519835.1 Caulobacteraceae bacterium
TTACTCCGAGCGCACGCGCCTTCGCGAACCGATAGCTCAAGCAGCCTTGCCGCGCCCTCTCAGCACCAGGGCGATGGCGGCGCCGGCGACGACGAACTTCACCAGCTCGGTAAAGGCGTTGGCGAAGGTGTAGGCGGCGCTGAAACCGTACCAGTTCCAGTAGGAGAAGTTGGTGGCCACGGCGGCGATCGCGCCGATGGCGACCGCCAGGCCCATGCGGGCGCCGAAGGTGGCGGCGAAGACCAGGATCGCCGCGGTCAGCAGCGATTCGACAACCTCGAGCGCGAATTCCGCCGCCAGCTGGCGCAGGAAGGCGCCATCCGGCGCCGGCCCTTGATAGGCCAGCAGGCCGGACGGCCCGACCTTCAGTTTCGCTTCCTGCGCGGCCATGGAATTGGCGTCCATGCCGGCCGCATAGGGGAAGAAATACAGGCCGCCCTTGTCGCCCAGCTGCTGGTGCAGCGCGGCGATCGTCGCCGCCTCGTTGGGCAGCGGCTTGAGGCCCGCCGTCGCCAGTGGCGTCGCCACGTGGGCGATCGTCGCCCAGACGAACATGGCGATCCCGCCGAGCACGCCCGCGGTCACAATGCGCATGACTGGACCCTCCCCAGAGCCTCAAGGCCGAGCTTACACCCGGCCGTGGCCATCCGCGAATCTGGACCGGAATCGCCGGGGCGCTTAACCATGGATTGCGATGGGAGGGCGCGATTCCGTGGACAAGGTCCGGCACGGCCTCGGCGTCGAGCGGATGCTGTTCTTCAGCGACGGCGTCTTCGCCATCGCCATCACCCTGCTGGTCATCGATCTGCGGCCCGCCCCCGGGCCGTTCTCGCTGTGGACGGCGGCGCCGCACATCCTCGCCTTCTGCGTCAGCTTCTTCGTCATCGGCCAGTACTGGATGGCCCATCACGAGCTGATGGAGACGGTGCAGGGCTACGACCGGCGGCTGCTCAGCGCCAACCTCCTCTTCCTGGCGGCGGTGGCGTTCCTGCCTTTCCCGACCGGCGTCGTCGCGGTCGGGAACGATCGCCCGTCCGTCGTCCAGTTCTATGCCCTGTCCCTGGCTCTGGTCGGAGTCCTGCTCGAGGCCCTGGTCTTCGCCGCCCATCGGCCGGGCGTCATGAAGCCAGACCTGACCCGCGGGGCCACGGCTCACCGCCTGATCGGCGGCTTGGCCTCGCCGCTGGTGTTCTGCGGCACGGCCGTGGCGGCCAACTACCTCAACCACGGCGCCCTCTGGCTGCTGTTGCTGCTGTTTCCCGTCCGCCATGCGCTAGGTCGGGTCGGCGCCGTGGTCGAGCGGCGGATCGACGGTGAGGCGACCCCGTGAACGGCCACAAATTCGTCGCTGCGGCGTCAAACAGTTGCAAATATCCTGCGCAGAGTTCGGTGCGGCTGGATCTCGACCGGAGGAAAACATGACCCTGGCCCGCAAGCTCATCATCGGCGGCGGCGCGTTCACCGCCATCGCCTGCGCCGGTGCGGTGGTCGCCGAGAATATCCACACATTGCGCGTGGCCCTGCCGGGTGGCGCGGTCGAAACCATTACCTACGTCGGCGACACCCCGCCCAAGATCACCTTCGCGCCCAGCGTCGCCAGCCCGGCCGCGCTTGCTCAGATGGCCGACCCGTTCGCCACCGATCCGGTGTTCGCGCGGATGGATCGAATGGCGGCGGAGATGGACGCCCGCGCCGCCGCGATGATGCAGGCGGCCGAGCGCGCGCCGGTGGGCCGCACCGGCCTCGAACAGGCCGGCTTCGGCGCCCTGCCGCCGGGCGTCAGCGGCTATTCGATGGTCTCCACCTATGTCGGCGGCAAGTCGTGCGTGCGTACGACGCAGTACACGGCCGGCGAGAACGGCGCCCCGGCGAAGGTGCTGGCCAGCGCCTCGCAAGGCTGCGGCGAAGACGCCGCGGCGGCCAAGGCCGGGCCGGCCCCAGTGGCCGCCTCGGTCGCGCCGCGTCCGGCCCCGGTGACCCCGGTGCGCTGGGACGGCGGCCCGACGGCGAGCCAGATTCGGGACTGACGGTCTGGGGTTGAGCCGACGTTGCACCGTTAATCACCGTATTTAACGGTGGTTTGTCTGAGGCCACGCAATCTGCGCTAGAGCGCGGGTGGCGCCGGCGGGTCAGTCTTTGACAGTTTCAAAGATCGAACGATTACATTATGCAATTGCTATTCCACTACGTCAATTGTAACAAGTAACATTCGCTCTCACGTGAATTAGCATTGACAGCGGAGCGAACCGCCGTCAGCTTTCACCCACGCGCCGAAGAGCGCGGGCCAATGCGGCCGTGGGAGGAAACTGATGAGACTCCGGGCGATCTTCCTGAGCGCGTCCTCGCTGACGCTGATGTGCGGCGCGGCGGCGGCGCAGACCGCGGCCAGTCCGTCGGCCAGCGCCAACAACGGAACGACCCTCAGCGAGCTGGTGATCACCGCCGAGCGGCGCACCACGGCGCTGCAGAAGACGGCCATCGCCGCGACGGTCGTCACCGGCAAGGACCTTCTCGCCAAGAACGTCATCACCGTGGACCAGCTGCAGTTCCTCAGCCCGTCGCTGACGGTCAACAACTTCGGCCAGGGCAACAACGTCGACATCCGCGGCATCGGCAAGGGCGAGCACAACAGCCAGACCGGCACGGGCGTCGTCACCTATCGCGACGGCGTGCCGACCTTCCCGGGCTATTTCCAGGAGGAGCCGTACTACGACGTCGCCACCGTCGAGGTGCTGCGCGGCCCGCAAGGCACTTTCAGCGGCCAGAACGCCACCGGCGGGGCGATCATCGTCAACACCAACAACCCGGTGATCGGCGGCGGCTACGACGGCTACGCCTACGCCCGCTACGGCAACTATAACGACGTCAACCTGCAGGGCGCCGTGAATATCCCGATCAATGACACCCTGGCGGCGCGCATCGCCTGGAACGGCGAGTACCGCGACAGCTTCTTTCACGTCACCGGCCCCTGGACCGGGGACCCCAACCCGAAGTGGGGCAGCCTCAGGCTATCGCTGCTGTGGACGCCGACAGCGCAGCTCAAGGTGCTGTTCAAGACCGACTACAACTATCTGCAGAACGGCGCCTATTTCGGCCCGACGATCCTCAATCCGGTGACCGGAAACCCCAACGGCACGAACAACCTGTTCAATTTCGCCAACAATTTCCACACCTCGGCGATCGATCAGTTCATGCGCTCGGTGCTGCGCGTCGATTACACGACCGAAAGCGGCTACGATTTCCGTTCGGTAACCGGCGTGCAGTGGGGCCGCACCGCCTGGACCGGCGACATCGATGACCTCTCCAACACCCCGCCCCCGGCCATCATGATCGACGAGGGCGTCGACGAGACGCAGTGGACCCAGGAATTCAACATCATCTCACCGGCCGACAAGCCGCTCACCTGGGTGCTGGGCGCCTTCTACGAGAACAACACCTATAATTTCCCCTATGGCCGCTTCGATATCGGCCTGCCGTTTGGCGGCTACCAGGGCTTTATTCCCGGCAGCGGCTACGACGACGATCTTTACGGCGTCAATCGCACCTGGTCGGCGGCGGTGTTCGGCCAGGCGAGCCTCAACCTGCCGGCCGGCTTCCAGCTGCAGGCGGGGGTGCGTTACTCGGCCTGGAGCACGCTCAACAAGGCGACGTTCTACGTGCCGGAATACCTGCCGTACCTGTTCGTCTATCAGGATGAGGCTGAGACCGGCGACAACACCACCGGCAAGGTCACCCTCAACTGGAACCTCGACTCACACAACTTCCTCTATGCCTTCGTGGCGAGCGGGGCGAAGCCGGGCGGCCTCAATGACGCCGTCCTCTACCCGATCAGCTTCAGCTACCTCGTGCCGCCTCCATTCAAGCAGGAGTATGTATGGGACTACGAGATCGGCTGGAAATCGAGCCTGTTCGACGGTCACGTGCATACGCAGATCGGCGGCTACTATAACGATTTCAAGCACTTCCAGGTCAGCCTCTACATACCGAACAACCCGACCCAGACCACAGAGTACAACGTTCCCAACACGACCGTTCTCTATGGCATGGAGGCCTCGATCCAGGCCGCGTTCGGCGGCTTCCAGTTCAGCGGCGACCTCGGCCTGGAGAAGAGCAAGCTGGGCACTTTCTATGCCGTACAGCCCGGATCGGCCCTGCCCGGCCCCTGCGACCCCAACACCGGCCCGGCCTCGACGACCTGCTTCGATCTTCAAGGTCACCCGCAGACCTACGCGCCGGAGGTGACCTTCAACGTCAGCGCCGGCTATCGCTTCAAGCTGACGAGCGGCGACACGATCACCCCGACCGTCAGCTTCGCGCACATCTCCGACCAGTGGGGGACGGTGTTCGACATCACCGCCAACGGCGACCACCTCGGGCCGCGCAACCTGCTGAACGCCAACATCGCCTGGGTGCACGGCACGTGGACGCTGACCGCCTTCGGCACCAACCTCATGAACGACAAGTACATCGGCGCCCTGGTCTCGCCGCTGCAGATCCCCGGCAATCCGCGCCAGTACGGCGTCAGCATCATGAAGACGTTCTGAGGGGCGCCAGGCGAGGCGTTGTGAGATTGACAACATCTGGCCGCACGCCAACTACGCGCACGGCAGAGGCGTCGAGCGCGGGTCCGAACCGGGGGCGCGCCGGAAGGGTTGGCGGGATGCCCGAGGGCGAGTCTTCGAAACGAGTGCGGCGGAGCAAAGCCGAGCAGCGCGCCGAGACGCT
>JBEKQJ010000259.1:0-4711 GCA_049519835.1 Caulobacteraceae bacterium
GCCGAGGACCAGCCGCCGGGCCCCGACCGGTTCGTGCTGTGGACGGGCGCGTTCCTGGCCATCGCCCTGATGGCCGGCGGCGCTTCGGCGAGCCCGATCTCGGCCGGCATTGTGCGCGTGGCCGCCGCGCCCGTGCTGGCCTTTGGCGTCCGCCGGCTGATGCGGGACGGCTGGCCGCCCGGCGCCCTCTGGCCGTTGATCCTCGCGGCCTTGGCGGCCGTGGTGGTGGCCGCCCAGCTGATTCCCATGCCCCCAAGCCTGTGGACGGCGCTGCCGGGCCGCGACCTCTACGTCCGCACCTATGCCGCCGCCGGCCTGCCGCTGCCCTGGCTGCCCGTCGACCTGACGCCGGCGCTGGGTTGGAACGCGCTGCTTGGCCTGGTCCCGCCCGCGGCCATGCTGGCCGCCCTGCCGACCCTGGACGCCGCCGACCGCCGTCGCCTCGCCTTTCTGGTCCTGGCCATCGGTGTCGCTGGCGCCGTCCTCGGCATGGTCCAACTTCGCGGCGGCGAGGCGAGCCCGCTGCGCCTGTGGTCGATCACCAACCGCAATTCGGCGGTCGGATTTTTCGCCAACCGCAACCATCACGCGATCTTCCTCGCCGCCACCTTGCCTCTGGCGGGCTATCTGGCCATGCGCCGGGCCGGTCACGGCGGCGGGCGCACCGCTTTCTGGCTGAGCGCCGCGGCGGCCTACACCCTGGTCGTCGCCGTCGGCGCGGCGGCGTCCGGCTCACGCGCCGGCCTGGTGCTGGGCGTGCTCGGCGCGGTCGGAGCCCTGGTGGTCGCGGCGCGGGCGCGGGTGCGGCGGCCGGGCCCGGCCTGGCGTCTGGCGGCCCTGGCCTGGCCGGCTTTGCTGGCGCTCTGCGTCGCCGGCGTCGCCGCCCTGTCGATCGATCCTCGGCTGGCGCGCGAGGCGCAGGCGCAGCTCGGCGGCGACCTGCGCTTTTCCCTGACCCCGACCACCTTCGCCGCCGGGGCGCGATTCGCGCCGCTCGGGGCCGGCGCCGGCGCCTTCGCCGACATCTATCCGATGGTCGAGCCGCTCGCCGACATGGGTCCGGCCTTCATCAACCACGCCCACGACGACCTGGCCGAGGTCTGGCTCGAGGCGGGCGTGCCGGGCGTCCTGCTCCTCGCCGCCCTGGTCGCCTGGTGGGTCTTGGCGAGCTGGGCGGCGATGTCCGAGCGCCGGCGGGTCGGAGCGGCTCTGGCCCTGGCCGGCTCGATGACGACCGGCCTGCTACTGGTCCACTCGCTGGTGGACTACCCCCTGCGCACCCCGGCCCTGGCCACCCTGTTCGCCTTCGCCATCGGGCTGGTCACTCGCGCGCCGACGGACCACAATTCCGATCGCGGGCGCGGCATTATGCGCCTTGGTGCGTTTAGACCCATACGGTAAGTCCCCGGCAGCCTTCGGGATGGAGCCTCGCGCAGTGTTGAAATGCTCGATCCGCAGCGCGACGGCGGGCGCCGTGGCGGCGGCATTGCTCGCCTGGGCGGCCCAGGCCGGGCCGATCGTACCGGTGTCGTCCCTGCCGGCCGCCGACTCCGCCGCCTTCGCGATCGGCCAGGACGAGGACTACCGGATCGGCGCCTACGACACCCTCGACATCTCGGTGTTCCAGGTCGACCTCCTCAGCCGCACCGTGCAGGTGGACGCCAGCGGCCACATCCAGTTCCCGATGATCGGCGATCTGACGGTCGCCGGTAAGACCACCCGCCAGGTCGCCGACGAGATCGCCGCCAAGCTTGACCAGAACTATGTGCGCTCGCCGCAGGTCACCGTGGTGCTCAAGGATTCGGCAAGCCAGAAGTTCACCGTCGAGGGCGCGGTGAAGGGCTCGGGTGTCTTCCCGCTTCAGGGCCACATGACCCTTCTCAAGGCCATCGCCGTCGCCCAGGGCGTCGACATTGAGACTGCCAAACAGAAGGATGTGGTCATCTTTCGCACCGTCGACCACAAGCGCGTCGCCGGGGTTGTCGACCTGGGCGCCGTCGGCAAGGGCAAGATCGACGATCCGCCGATCTACGCCGGCGACGTGATCGTCGTGCCGACCTCCGCTTCGCGGCGGTTCATGAAAGACCTGATCGCCGCGACCCCAATTCTGTTCTTCCTGCATCCCTGAGGGGCCGAACGCCGTCATGACCCCGCCCGAACCACCCGCCGAAAGCGACCTCCCGGACTTGTCCCGGGGGACTCCGGCGACCGTCGACGCCGCATCCGGCCCGCTCGCCAAGCCCAGGGCGCCGTCCATCGCCACCGCGCCGATCGAGACGGGGACCGACTCGCGGGACCGCACGGCCATGTCGGCCAACCTGCTCCACGTCTGGAACATCCTCGTCAAATGGCGCTGGCCGATCGCCGCGGTGACGGTGCTCGGCCTGGCCGGCGGCGTCGTGGCGACGGTGACGACCACGCCGATCTACCGGGCCACCACGACCGTCCAGATCGACATGGAACCGGCCAAGGTCCAGACCAACCCCAACCAGCCGTTCTTCGCCTACGACGACCCGGAGAAGTACTATCTCACCCAGTACGAACTGCTGAAAAGCCGCTCGCTGGCCGAGCGCGTGGCGCAGAGCGAGGACCTGGCGGACGATCAGTCGTTCCTCCACCCGCGCGAGACCCGGCCGTTCTGGCGCAAGGCGCCGCCGGCCCCACCGCCGTCCAGTTATGTGGCGCGCGAGAAATCCGCCGCCGGCATGGTCCAGGGCGGCCTGACCATCGACCCGATCCGAGCCTCGCGCCTGGTCAAGATCAGCTACCAGAGCCCGGACCCGGCCACCGCCGCACGGATCGCCAACGCCACCGCCGCCAGCTTCATCGCCTGGAACCTGGAGCGCCGCTACCAGGCCAGCGCCGAGGCCCGCAAGTTCCTCGAAGACCGGCTGAACCAGACGCGCGCGGCTCTGGAAACCTCGCAGAAGCGGGGCGAGGCCTACGCCCAGGCCAACCGCCTGATCACCGTCACCGGATCCAATTCACCTGACCCCACCCACCCCGCCGCCGAAACGGGCGAGTCGATCGACGCCGCCGACCTGACCGCCATGGATGCGGCGCTGTCGAGCGCCACGGCCTCGCGGATCCAGGCGGAGCAACACTGGCGGGCGTCGCAAACCACGCCGGATTCGGCCCTGCCCGAGATCCTCACCGACGCCGCCTATCAGGCGGTCCGAACGCAACGCGACGCCGCCCAGGCGGACTATCAGCAGAACCTGCGGCTTTATCGGCCCGGCTTCCCGGTCATGGTCGACGCCAAGGCCAAGATCGACGCGCTGGACAAGCAATTGGCCGCCGTCGCGGCGTCGATCCGCGCCGCGCTGCAGACGCAATACCAAGTGGCGCTGCGCAACGAACAGCAGCTTCAGGGCGAGGTCGCCAAGCGCAAGTCGGGGCTGCTGGCCTCTCAGGCCAAGCGTGTCGACCAGGGCTTCATCAACACCGACATCAGCACCAGCCAGACGCTCTACGACAGCATGCTGGCGTCCTACAAACAGATCGGCATCTCCGACGCCATCCAGGACAACAACATCTCGTTCGTCGACAAGGCCCTGACGCCCCATGCGCCGGTGGAACCGCAGCCGCTGCACAACCTGGCGGTGTTCGGTTCCGTCGGCCTGGCGCTGGGCATCCTGCTGGCCTTCCTGCTCGAACAGTTCGACCTGTCGATCAAGGTGCCGGAGGACGTCGAACGTGAACTGGGCGTGCCGGTGCTGGCCACCATCCCGGTGCTGACCGCCAACCTCTCGGCGGCCAAGGCGCTGGAGAACCCGCGGTCGCAGCTCTCCGAAGGCTACTATTCGGCCCGCGCCGCGCTGCAGCTCTCCACCCCCGAGGGCGTGCCCTCCACCCTGCTGGTCACCAGCTCGATGATGGGCGAGGGCAAATCGACCAGCGCCCTGGCCCTGGCGAGCGCCTTCGGACGCCTCGGCATGCGGGTGCTGCTGGTCGACGCCGACATGCGCAATCCGGTGCAGCACCGCCTGCTCGGCCGCGACAACGCCATCGGCCTTTCCAACCTGCTGGCCGGCGGTCACGACGTGCGACCGGCCCTGCAGCCGACCTCCTACCCCAACCTCACCTTCCTGGCCGCCGGCCGGCCGCCGCCCAATCCCTCCGAGCTCCTGGCCGGCGGCAAGATGCTGTCGTTCCTCGAATCGGCGCGTGAGCACTTCGACCTCATCGTCCTGGACGCGCCGCCGGTCATGGGCCTCGCCGACGCCCCACAGCTCGCCAACATCGCTCAGGGGGTGCTGATGGTGGTCGAGGCCAACGCCACCAAGCGTGACATCGCCAAGGCCGCCCTGCGACGCCTGCGCGCCACCCACGGCCGCATCGTCGGGGTGCTGTTCACCAAGTTCGACATCCGCAAGGCCGGCTACGCCTATGGCTACGCCTACAGCTACGGCTATGGACGCGGCTACGGCTTCGAGTATGGCCAGGCCGCGCCCAAGCCCAGCATCGTCCAGCGTCTGCTGCACCTGGGCGATCCCAACAACCGCAAGGCGTGATGCCGCGCGCGGCCGCCGCCCTGACGGCCGCCGCGGCGGTCCTGCTGGCCGGCGCCTGCGGCGCCCAGGCGTGGACGATGTGGCTGGGCCGGGTGAATCCGGAGGCGGCCCAGCATCTGGGCGTCGCCACGCCGGAAGCCCTTTCGGCCCTCGCCGCCCAGCACTTCGCCGACACCTCTGAGGCCGGCCACGACCGC
>JBEKQJ010000260.1:0-4696 GCA_049519835.1 Caulobacteraceae bacterium
AGACGTCCTCACCGGCCGGAGGTCTGACCCGGTTCAGAGGCCCGGAAGCTTGACCTTGCCGGAGCCTTCGCGGGCGATGATGATCTGCTGGTCGCCGGTCAGGCCGGTGATCCGCTTGGCTTCGACGGCCGGATCGATCGGGGTCGATTCGTTGGCGGCCTGGGCGGCCACGGTCGGCTCCGGCGCCGAGCCCCGGCGCCAGAACATCACCCAGTCGGCGAAGCTCTTGTCCTTGTGGGCGACGGAGCCGAACTCGTCGTCGACCACATAGCGGACCAGGGGGTCGGCGCGGTCGCCGCCGGCCTTGGTGTCGAGCAGCTTCTCGCCGGGACTGCGATCGGAGGCCTCGCGCTCGCCGAGCAGGGCGACGCGCGCGGCGCTCTCGGGCTGCAGCTCCGCCGGCGTCGGCTCGCCGGGGGCGGGCGGGCGCAGCGAGAAGTCTGGCGGCACGGTGAGCGGAGCCTTGGTCACGACGCGGAATTCGTCCGGGGTCACCTTGGCGAGGCCCAGGGATTTGGAAACGCCACCGCAGCCGGAGAGGGCCGCCGCGCCCGCGAGCGCGATGCAGGTTGCGGCAAGTTTGGCTCGTCTCGATCTCAATTGACACCCTCGCGGACCGCCCCGGCCCGCGCCTCCGTTAGCTCATTCGCGCATCCGGCGCCACGCCGATCATACCGCCCGACGCTTGTCGAAGAAGAGGCCTTCGATCAGCAGCAGGACGATCCCGACGGTGATGGCGCTGTCGGCGAGATTGAAGATCCAGGGAAACAGCAGGTTCCGCGCGTCCACGAAGTCGACCACCGAGCCGAAGCGCACGCGGTCGAAGAAATTGCCCAAGGCGCCGCCAATGACCAGGCCAAGGGCGACGCCGGTGTAGAGCTTCTCCGTCCGCCGCACCCACCAGGCCAGAGATCCGGCGACAAGGAGGGCGAAGCCAGCCAGGGCCCAGCGCCCCCAGCCGCCGCTCTGCAGCAGGCCAAAGCTGATGCCGGGATTGTCGATCAGCGTCAGCCTGAGCGGGCCCAGGAGGGGCGCCGTCTGGTACGGCGTCAGGTGCGCCACGACCCAGGTCTTCGCCGCCTGGTCGAGGACGGCGACAACGGCGGCGAGGACGAAGGCGAGACCGCCGGCGCGGCTGACCGGTTTCATGCGTGCTGCGCGTCCCACCAGGCCACGGCGTCGGCGTCGCGCAGCGAGAGGTCCGGATATCGCGGGTCTTCGCCCACTTCCGGCAGGATGCGCCAGGACCTGGCGCACTTGCGGCCCTCGGCCCGCTTCGGCTGGACGGCGACGCCGGTGATCTCCGGCAGGCGGAAGGCGTCGGCCGGTCCGTCACCGGCGATCAGCACCGCCTGGCTGGTGCGGAACACCTCGGCCGCATCGAGGCCGTCGAAGGCCGCCAGCAGTTCGGGATCGGCGATGTGCACGACGGGCGCGGCTTCGAGCGCCGCCCCCAGGCGCTTGTCGCGGCGTTCGATCTCCAGCGCGCCGGTGACCACGCGGGTGACGCGCTCAACCTTGGCCCAGCGGTCCGCCTCGGCGTCGTCGCGCCAGGCCGCCGGGGTCTGCGGAATCACGCGGAGGCTGTTGGACCCGCTGTCCGGGTATCGCGTCGTCCAGGCCTCCTCCAGGGTGAAGGGGATGACCGGCGAGAGCCAGGCGGTCAGGCGTTCGAAGACCAGGTCCATCACCGTCCGGCAGGCCCGGCGGCGCAGCGAATCCGGGCGGTCACAGTAGAGCGCGTCGCGGCGGATGTCGAAGAACCAGGCCGAGAGGTCGTTCGAACACCATTGCGCCACCGCCCGCACGGCGTCGGCGAAGCGGAACTCGCCGTAAGCCTCGCGCACGATGGCGTCGAGCTCCCACATCCGGTGCAGCATGAACCGCTCCAGCGGCGGCATCTCGGCCGGCGCGACGGCTTCGGCCGGGTCAAAGCCCTCCAGGGCGCCCAGCAGGTAGCGCACGGTGTTGCGCAGCTTGCGGTAGGAGTCGGTGGTGGTCTGCAGGACGGTCGGGCCGATCCGCTGGTCTTCGGCGTAGTCGGTCAGCGAGGCCCACAGCCGCAGGATCTCCGCCCCGCTCTTGGCCGTGACGTCCTGCGGCTCGACGCTGTTGCCGAGCGACTTGGACATCTTCTCCCCCTTCTCGTTGAGGGTGAAGCCGTGGGTCATCACCGCCCGGTAGGGAGCGCGGCCGCGGGTGCCGCAGGCTTCCAGCAGCGAGGATTGGAACCAGCCGCGATGCTGGTCCGAGCCTTCGGAGTAGAGGTCGGCCGGCCAGTGGCTGTCGGCGCGGCCCTCCAGCGTGAAGGCGTGGGTCGAGCCGGAATCGAACCAGACGTCGAGAATGTCCTCGACCTTCTCGTAGGCCTCGGGGTCGAGATTGCCGAGGAAATCCCGCGCCGGCCGCGTGAACCAGGCGTCGGCGCCTTCGGCCTGGATCAGCTCGAGGATGCGTTTGTTGACGTCGTCGTCGACCAGCGGCTGGCCGGTCGCCTTGTCGACGAACATGGCCAGGGGCGAGCCCCAGGCGCGCTGGCGGCTGATCAGCCAGTCCGGCCGACTCTCGACCATGGATCGGATGCGGTTGCGGCCGGCCTCGGGGTAAAAGGCGGTGTCGTCGATGGCCGCCAGCGCCGTCTCGCGCAGCGTCTTGCCGGCATGGGCGTCGTCGGCCAGCGGCTCGTCCAGGCGGATGAACCACTGCGGCGTGTTGCGGAAGATGACCGGGGCCTTGGAGCGCCAGGAGTGCGGATAGCTGTGCTCCAGCCGCCCGCGCGCCAAGAGCGTCCCGGCCTCGATCAGCTTGTCGATCACCGCATTGTTGGCCGGCCCAAATCGACCGACATGCTTGCCCTCGGTCTCCAGCACCTTGAGGACGCCGAACAGCGGCACGTGGGCGTAATAGGCGCCGTCTTCGTCGACCGTCTCGGGGATCTCGCGCCGGCCGCTGGCGATCCAGACGGCGTAGTCGTCGGCCCCGTGGCCGGGCGCGGTGTGGACGAAACCCGTGCCGGCGTCGTCGGTGACGTGGTCACCGGCCAGCAGCGGCACGTCGAAGCCGTAGCCCGGTTCCAGCGTCGCCAGCGGGTGGGCGCAGACCGCCTCGCCGAGATCGGCGACGTCCTCGACCTTGCGCCATTTCGCCACCTTGGCCGCGGCGAACACCTCGGCGGCCAGCTTATCGGCCAGCACCAGACGCTCGCCCGGCCGCGCCCAGGGCTGGAAGGCGAGGTTCTCCTCCAGCGCCTCGACCTCGAAGACGGCGTAGTCGACGCGCGGATTGAAGGCGATCGCCCGGTTAGCCGGGATCGTCCATGGCGTGGTGGTCCAGATGACGACGCTGGCGCCCACAAGGTTCGCGGGGCCGTGGGTGACCGGAAAGCGCACCCACACCGTCGGGCTGACGTGGTCGTGATACTCGACCTCCGCGTCGGCCAGGGCGGTGCGCTCGACCGGGCTCCACATCACCGGCTTGGAGCCGCGATAGACTTGGCCCGAGGCGACGAACTTCATGAACTCGGCGACGATCGCCGCTTCGGAGCTGTAGTCCATGGTCGCGTACCGGTGGTCCCAGTCGCCGAGCACGCCCAGGCGTTGGAACTCGGCCGACTGCGCCTCGATCCAGCCGGCGGCGTAGTCGCGGCAGCGGGCGCGGAATTCGGCCTTGCTGACCTCGTCCTTGGGCCGACCCTCGGCGCGGAACGCCTCCTCGATCTTCCATTCGATCGGCAGGCCGTGACAGTCCCAGCCGGGCACGTAGTCGACGTCGTAGCCGAGCACGAAGCGCGAGCGGACGACGAAGTCTTTCAACAGCTTGTCGAGGGCGTGGCCGATGTGGATGGCGCCGTTGGCGTAGGGCGGGCCGTCGTGCAGCACGAACAGCGGCGCGCCGGCGGCCTGGCGGGCGCGGCGGATCCGGCCATAGAGGCCATCCCAGCTTTCCAGGATGCGCGGCTCGAGCTGCGGCAAGCCAGCGCGCATGGGGAAGGGCGTCTGGGGCAGGGAGACGGTTTCGCGATAGTCGCGCTTGGCGGCGTCGTCGGCCATGAGGGTTCCAGCAGGTTCGAGGAAGGGAGCGGCGAAAGGATCCCGGCGCGCGGCGAGGGCCGTCACGCCGGGCGGTTAATTCGCGTCTCTCTCCGGACCCGGGTCATGCGGGGCGTTTAGCAGAGGCCGGCGGCGCAGGGTAGGGGGCCGGCGACCCGCCCGCATGGTTCGGCGCCGGCATGCGGGCGGGACGCCCGCGCTCCGGGAAAGGTCGGCCGGCGTTGGGAGGCTCGGACCGCGGGCGTCTCGCCCGCATGGCGCTCCGGGTGTCGCTATGGAGGCGCCTGGATCGCGACCGCCGACTGCGGCCACGGATTGAAGCGGGGCCGGGCGGCGAGATAGCCGCACTCCCAGCCTTCGGCGACCCGGCTGCTGAGCTCCGGGCCGAGGCCAAGACGGACGCAGACGGTTTCGATCGTCGGCGCCAGGCGCTGATCGCCTTTGAAGGAGGCCTCGACCTGGTCAGGCGTCTCGGCCACCGCGTCGAAGAGCTTTTCAGCGCTTTCCAGGCTCTCGCCTTCGCTCTCCGAAACGGCGACGAGGAGATCGAAGGCGTCGGCCTTGTCCTCCCGGATCGCCCGCTTGCGGCGCTCGCCGTCGTCCAAGACGTACTCGGCGGAGGCCGGCGCCTGGGGCGCGCGCAGCCC
>JBEKQJ010000261.1:0-4678 GCA_049519835.1 Caulobacteraceae bacterium
GCTTCACGCCCAGCAGGTCCATCACCACCATGGCCGCGCCGGTCAGCAGGGCATGCAGGCCGTAGAGCGCCGGGGCCAGGAACATGAAGCTGAACTCGATCGGCTCGGTCACGCCGGTCAGGAACACCGTCAACGCCAGGGAGAGCAGCAGGCCGCCGGCCTCGGCGCGGCGCTCCGGCTTGGCCTCGTGGTACATCGCCAAGCACGCCGCCGGCAGGCCGAACATCATCACCGGGAAAAAACCGGCCATGAACGAACCGGCGGTTGGATCGCCGGCGAAGAAGCGGTTCAGGTCGCCGGTGGCGCCGTGATAGTCGCCGATGATGAACCAGACGACGTTGTTGAGGATATGGTGCAGGCCGGTGACGATCAGCAGCCGGTTGAGCACGCCGTAGAGGAAGAGGCCGAAAGGTCCGGCCCCGACGATGAAGCGGCTGAGCGCATCGATGGCTGAGCTGAGGCCTGTCCAGCCGAAACCGGCCGCCGCCGCCAGAGCCAGCCCCGCCAGACCCGAGATGATCGGCACGAAGCGGCGCCCGCCGAAGAAGGCGAGAAAATCCGGCAGCTTGATTGCCCCGAACCGGTTGTAGAAGCCGCCGGCGATCAGGCCGGAAACGATGCCGAGTGGCACCCACAGTTTCTGCAACGCCCCGGCGCGAAAGTCGCTCGCGACGATCGCCGCGGTTTTGGCGTCGAGGCCGGCGGCGGCCTTGGGCGCGGCGATCAGCGCCTCGGCGCCGTTGACCGCCACCAGGAAGCAGACGACGCCGGCCAGCCCCGCGGCGCCATTGCCGTCCTTGGCGAAGCCCACGGCGACGCCGATGGCGAACAGCAGGCCGAGGTTGTGGAAGACGGCGTTCCCGGCCGCCGCCACGAAGTCGATGTTCAGGAGATCGGGTTGGCCAAGGCGCAGCAGCAGGCCCGCCACCGGCAGCACGGCGATCGGCAGCATCAAGGCGCGGCCGAGCGGCTGCAGGGCGCCGATCGAGATCTCCCGCCCGAGGATCTTCATGGCGTTCCTCCCAGTTCCTGGGTGACCAGCGCGCGCACTTCCGCCGGGCCTTCGCAGTCCAGCGCCCGTTCAGCCAAACCCCGGCAAGCGGCGAGCGTCAGCGTGCGTAGCCGCGCCTTAAGCTCGGGGACCGCGCCCGGCGGCGCCGAGAGTTCGGTCACGCCAAGTCCCACGAGGACCGGCGCGCCGAGCGGATCGGCCGCCAGGCCGCCACAAACCGCCACCTGCCGGTCATGCTTGCGGGCCCCAGCGCAGGTCTGGGCGATCAGCCGCAGCACCGCCGGATGCAGGGCGTCGACCCCCGCCGCCACGGCCGGATTTCCGCGGTCCATGGCGAGGCCGTATTGCGTGAGGTCGTTGGTGCCGACGGAGAGAAAATCCGCCTCCGCGGCCAGCAGATCGGCCGTGACCGCCGCCGCCGGCGTCTCGACCATCACCCCGACCTGGACCGGTGCGTCGGAACCGGTCGCGTCACCGGCGGCGTCGACCAGCGCCCTGACGACCCGTAGCTCCGAAACGCTGGCCACCATCGGGATCAGGATGCGGACCTGACCCTCCGGTCGCACGCGCAGGATTGCCCGCAGCTGCTGGGCGAGGAGCTCCGGCTGCTGCAGCCCGATGCGCACGCCGCGCAGGCCGAGCGCCGGGTTCTCTTCCGCCGGCAGGTCGAGGTAGGGCGCGGGCTTGTCGCCGCCGACATCGAGCGTCCGGATGACCAGCGGCCGCCCCTCCAGAGCGTCGGCGATGGCCTGGTAGGCCGCCGCCTGCTCGTCTTCGTCGGGCGGCGCGGCGCGATCCAGGAACAGGAATTCGGTGCGCAGCAGGCCGCAGCCTTCCGCGCCGGCGGCGACCGCGGCGCGGGCGTCGGCCTCCGAACCCAGGTTGGCGAACACCTCGATGCGCGTCCCGTCGGCGAGACGGCCAGGCTCGGCGGCCTCGGCTCGCGACTTCGCCAGCCGCGCTTGCCGCTCGGCCAGCCGCATCTGGGTCGCCTCGATCTCGGCCGCGTCAGGCGCCACCCGCAACAGGCCGGCGTCGCCGTCGAGGATCAGACCGACCCCCTCGGGCACGGAGTCCAGGGCGCGTCCCACCGCCACCACGGCGGGAACGCCCTGCGCGCTGGCCAGGATCGCCACGTGCGAGGTCGGTCCGCCGGCAGCGGTGCAAATGCCGGCTAGCCCGCCCTCCAGCGCCATGAACTGGCCGGGACCAAGATCGTCCGCCAGCACGATGGCGCCGGCCGGCAGAACCTGTCGCGGCTCCGGTTCTCCGGAAAGCGCAATCAGCACCTGCCGCTCCAGGTCGACAAGATCGTCGGCTCGCTGGGCGATGTGCACGTCGGCGATGCCGCGCAGCACGGCGACCTGGGCGCCGATCGCCTGCTTCCAGGCGACGCCGGCGCTTGCGCCCGCGGCCACGGCCGTCTCCGCCGCCTGGACCAGTTCCTCATCACCGAGGAAGGCCAGATGGGCGCGCACGATCTCGCGCTGCTCGCGCGGCCCGGCGGCGGCCTGAGCGGTCAGCTTGGCGCGCACACCGGCGAGCGCGGCGGTCAAGGCGCGCCGTTCGGCGTCAGGGCCCTGCGAGCCCTCTTCGACCTGGATCGGCGCGGCGCGAAGCCGCACGGCCGTCCCGATGGCGAGCCCGGGCGCGGCCGAGGTCCCGCGCAAACGGCCATCGGCGACGGGCGGCGGCGGCGCAGGCGTGGGCGATGGCGCAGCAGCGGTGACGGGCTCAGGCGGCAGACCGTGTTCGATCAAGGTGGCGATGGCGGCGACAGCCGCCTCGGCGTCGGTCCCGCTGGCCGCGATCTCGACGGCCGCGCCATGGCTTAGACCCAGCGACATGATCGCCACCGGACTCTTGGCGCTGACCACGCGCCCGGCGGCGCCGAGGGTGATCTCCGCGGCATGGCGTTTGGCTTCGGCCGCCACCAGAGCAGCGGGCCGCGCGTGCAGGCCGTGGGCGAGCGGAACGATCGCCGTGCGCTTCGCCGTGCTGGTCGGCGGCGCCACCGCCGTGGCGACAGCGGTTCCGCCGATGAGCGTCAGGATCGGATCACCCACCTCGACAAGGCGGCCAACCACCCGGCGTTCGATGACAAAATCCTCGCCGTTGGTGATCACGATCGGAGTCACCAGGCTCTTGGCGCGGGCCGCCAGGGCGTCGAGGTCGAAGCTGAGCAGCAGGTCGCCGCTGCGCACCTGCTGGCCGTCCTTCACGTGACTTTCAAATCCATCGCCGCCCAGCGCCACGGTCTCCAGGCCGACATGCAGCAGGATCTCCGCCCCGTTGGCGGCGCGCAGCGAGACCGCATGGCCGGCGACGTGAACGCTCAGCACCTCGCCGTCGCAGGGCGCCCGCAGTTCGGCGCCGGTCGGATCGATCGCCACGCCGTCGCCGAGCATCCGGCCCGCGAACACCGGATCGTCCACCTCATCGAGCGGGCAGGCCCAGCCGGCGAGCGGCGCGACGAGGGTCAACTCAGCCATGGGCGCCGCTCCGGATCAGCTCGACGGTCTCCACCGCCCACAGCGGGTCGAGCTTCTCACCATTGGCATAGACGAAACAGAGGCTGTGCGAGCCAGTTCGCGCCGGCGTCGCCGCCTGCAGGTGGATCTCGGCTTGCGGGGCCGGCAGCGGCAGGACGGCCAGGCGCTCGCCCTTGTCGCAGTCGTCCAGCCGCACCTCGATCTGGCCGCCCGGCGCGTCCGAAGGGCGATGGACGACATGAGCTTCGTCGGGACCGAGCTGGAAGTTGTAGGGCATGGCGGCGAGGGTCAGCTTGACGCCGGTGACGCCCGCCAGGTCGACGCCCGGCCAGGTCGTGCACGGATTCATGATGTTGACCAGCACGACCGGGCGGCGGCCGGTCGCCGTCGGCTGGCCCTCGAGGTTGAGCGGCAGTCCGGCCGGGCAAAGCGTCAATTGCTGACTGGCGCGCAGGTTGGGCGGCGGCGCCGGCGGTTCGGGCGAAACGGCGGTGCGGTCCTCTTCCAGGCCGAGCGCGGCGAACCGATCGAGTTCGGCCGGGACGCGGGCCAGGAAGTCCGGCCAATCCCGCTCGGCCTGCGGCGTCCAGCCGGCTTCGGCCACCGCCGCCTCCCGCGGCCAGAGCATCCTCGCCGCCCGCTCATCGGTTCGCACATGCTCCGTCCACAGGGCCCCCTGCACGCCGAGCAGGTGGGCGCGATCGGCGTCCGTGAAGCCCGGCGCGCCGGCCGCCAGCGGCGGCTGGTCGGGGTCGAGGGCATAAACGTCCTTCAGGCTGACCACGGCCCCGCGGCCAGGCGGCTCGGAAACGCCGTCGCCCTGGCGATTGTCGAAATAGAAGATCGGCGCGATGGCCAGCACCACATCGTGTCCGGCCTCGGCGGCGGCGACCGCGCTCGCTGCGCCCTGCCAGGAGGTGATCGCCGCGCTCTGTGGCAACGGTCCGCCCTGGAAGATCTCCTCCCAGCCGATCAGCCGCCGCCCGCGCGCCTCGAGAATGTGGTCGATTCGCTGGATGAACCAGTTCTGCAGCGCCGCCTCGTTGGCGATCCCCAGCGCTTTCAGTCGCGCCTGCCCCCCCGGTGAGTTTTTCCACAGGTCGAGCGGAACCACGTCGCCGCCGCTGTGCACGCAACGGCCAGGTAACTGGTCCATGACCTGGTTGAGCACCCG
>JBEKQJ010000262.1:0-4666 GCA_049519835.1 Caulobacteraceae bacterium
TGATCAACTGCAATGACGGCGGCGCCAGCATCTCGCTCGACGGCGGCAAGACCTGGTCCACCCAGGACAATCAACCCACCGGCGCCTATTACCATGTCTCGGTCAGCCCCGGTTTTCCCTACTGGATCTATGGCGCCCAGCAGGACAACTCCAATGTGGCGATCGCCAGCTATGACGACGAAGGCGTGATCACCGCCAGCGACTGGTTCGCGGCCGGCGGCGGCGAGAGCGGTTTCGTCGTCGCCGATCCGCGCAATCCCAAGATCATCTACAGCGACGCGGAGAACCAGTTCGCCCGCTACGACAAAACCAAGGAGCAGGACCAGGACATCAGCCCTTGGCCGCTGGACAATTCAGGCCACCCGGCGTCGGAGCTGCTGCACAGGTTCAACTGGACCTCGCCGCTGTTCTTGTCGCCGCACAATCCTGACGTGCTCTACGCGGCCTTCGAGGTGGTGTGGAAGTCGGTCGATCAGGGCAATAGCTGGACGATCATCAGCGGCGACCTGACGCGCAACGACAAGACCAAGCAGACCGCTTCGGGCGGCCCGCTTACCAAGGACATCACCAGTGTCGAATATTACGACACCATCTTCGCCCTGGCGGAATCGCCGTTGAAGCAAGGCCTGATCTGGGCGGGCTCGGACGACGGCTTGGTGCATGTGACCTCGGACGCCGGCGCGCACTGGGCCGACGTCACGCCCAAGGGCATGCCGGCCTGGAGTTCGATCGACATGATCGAGCCGTCGCCGCATGACGCTGAGGTCGCCTATCTGGCCGTGGACCGGCACAAGCTGGACGATATCCAGCCCTATGCCTACCGGACGGCCGATGGCGGCAAGACCTGGACCCAGATCACGGCCGGCCTGCCCGATGGCGCCGTCGTCCACGCGGTGCGCGAGGACCCGGTGCGCCGCGGCCTGCTCTACGCCGCGACCGAGAAGGGTGTCTTCGTCTCGTTCGACGACGGCGGCCTTTGGCAGAGCCTGCAGCTGAACCTTCCAGCCACGCCGGTCCATGACCTGGCGATCAAGGGCGACGACCTGGTGGCCGCCACTCATGGCCGCTCGTTCTGGATCCTCGATGACGTGACGCCTCTGCGGCAGATCGGACCAGACACCGACCAGCAGGCGGCCGTGCTCTATGCGCCGCAGACCGCGCTCCGCCTGCACTATCCCGATCAGGTCAATACCCGCCGCCCCGTCGGCGACGACCCGCCGGCCGGCGCGCTGATCGACTATGTCTTGAAATCCGAGCCCGCCGGCGAGCTGACCATCGACATCGTCGGACCGGACGGCGCGGTCGTGCGCCACCTGTCGAGCGCCAAGAGCACCAAGGAGGTGCAGCCGCCCGAGTGGCCGGACCAGATCGTGCCCGACGACCGGATCTCGGCCAAAGCCGGTATGAACCGCCTGGTCTGGGACCTGCGGATGTCCGATCCCGCGCAGATTCCGGGCGCCTTCTATTCGGGCCCGACGCCCCGCGGTCCGCTCGTCCCACCCGGCCGTTATCAGGTGAAACTCAGCGTCGGCGGCCAGACCTTGACCGAGCCCCTGGTCGTGGTGGCGGACCCGCGACTGCGCGATGCGGATGCGGCGATCCGGGCCAAGACCGACCTGGCCGTCGCCACCGAGGCCGACATCGATCGGTTGCACAAGGCGGTCAACGCCGTGCGCGCGACCAGGACCAACCTGGAAAGAACCAAGACATCCCTCGCCGGCAAGGCCTCCGCTCAGGCCCTCACCGCCGAGGCGGACAGGCTGAACAAGCTGCTTGACCCGATCGAACAGACCCTGATGCAGGTCAACATGAAGGGCTCGGAAGCCAACCTCGCCTTCCCTGGCATGCTGAACGAGCAGTTCGCCTCATTCGCCCTGGCGCTCGAGGACGCCGACACCGCCCCCACCGCCCAGCACCAGGCGATGTATCAGTCGCTGCACGCCCAGCTCGACGATGTCCTCGCCAGATGGCGGGCGCTGCAGGCGGGCGACCTGCAGGCCTTCAGCGCCAGGCTGGTGGCGGCGGGAGAACCGCCTGTTTTGTAGAGGCCAGTGCGCAGCGGCCCCATCTGAGGCGTAGAAGGTCGCGTTCCTCGAGGCGCGGGGCCGTGATCCGCGGGGCAGACCCTGGGGCCGCCTGCCGCAAGGGCTTCCGACCCATGGCGGACCTCACTCAGGAACTCATTGTGCTCGCGCTGTTGAGGAGGTGCGTGACGGCCGTGACGATCTGCGCCGGGGCAAAGGGCTTGGCGACGAGGACGCTGTTCGGCACGCCATTCGATGGCCAATCGCCGGCTGCAGCCCCGGATCACAGGCAGCATCCCGTTCAGCTCGCGGGCTCGTTTCGCGACGTCCCAGCCGGTCAAGCCGCTTCGAGAGAGGTGGATGTCGGTCACGAGGGCGACAAAGGCGGCCTCTTGGCGCTGCAGGAGCTCGATGGCTTCATCTGCGCTGGCGCTCGCCGTGACGGCGAAGCCGGCCTCTTCGAGCACATCCCGAACGATCTGCTGTAGCGCCTCCTCATCTTCCACGATCAGGACTCGCTGTTCATCCATGTCCGCGCCCCACGGCAACAATCTTGGCTTGAACACCCCAGGGCGAAGTAGGTTGCCCAAGCGAGCCGCATCGTCCCGCGATTGTCCGGGTTGTGCCTTTCCAAACACAGGCGGAGGCGCGAGGCGACACTTCAAGCCATCAGGAGCCGCACCGCAATAGCTAGGACCAGCGCCGGGGGCATGACGATTGCGCCGATCTTCAGGAAGCTCAGAAAGCCGACCTCCTCGCCCTCCCGCCGGATCGCGGTCAGCCACAGGATCGTGGCGAGAGACCCCGTTATCGAAAGGTTCGGCCCGAGATCGACCCCGATCAGGAGGGCGTCGACCAGCTTCTGCGGCGGATGGGCCTGGGTGATCGCGGCGCTGGCGACAAGGCCAGCCGGCAGATTGTTCGTCAGGTTCGACGCCACGGCCAGGATCGCCCCCGATGCGGCGGCCGCACCGTCCACCGAAGTGCTGACGGCGTTGCGTATCAGGGCGGCGAGGAGCCTGGTCAGTCCGCTGCGGTCCAGCGCTTCGACCATGACGAACAAGCCCGCGACCAAGGGTACGACCGACCACGTGACTCCCTTCACGACTGGCCAGGGCGAGCTTCGATTGATCGCCAGGACGGCCACAGCCGCCAAGACGCCCATGGCGCAGGTCGGGGCGCCGAGTTGGATGTCGAGCGCCGAGACGACCAGCAGGGTCGCGCCGGTAAGGGTGATACCGATCAGCACGGCCTGGCCGCCGGCCGACAATCTGGGTTGCTCGACCTCGCTTACGCAGGTCCCGAACAGAGCTTCGCGCTGAGTCCAGCGAAGCGCAACATAGGTGATGGCGATAGAGATCAGGGACGGGAGGGCGAAGCTGGCCATCCACCGCCCGAGCGGCGGGGTGTGATCGCCGTAGAGCACAAGGTTGGCCGGGTTGGAGATCGGCAACACGAAGCTGGCCGCGTTGGCGATGAACGCGCAGATGAACAGATGGGGCAGCGGCTCGACCTTGGCCTTTCGGGTGGCTGCGAACACGGCCGGGGTCAGCACCACGGCCGTCGCGTCGTTGGACAAGAACGTGGTGACCATGACGCCGACCCCGTAGACGAGCAGGAACAGCCGGCGGGGCGACCGGTCCGAGCGGCTGACGGCGATGGCGGCGACCCAGTCGAACAGACCCTCCCTCCGAGCGGTCTCCGCGAGCAGCATCATTCCGATCAGGAAGAGATAGACATCCAGACCCTTGCCGACGGCCCGACCGGCGTCGACTGCGGGCAGCAAGCCGAACAGCACCAGGACGATGGCGCCGAGGGCGGCCCAGACGGCCTCCGGCCACCTGAACGGCCGCACGATCACGCCCAAGGTGGCCAGGGCGCAGATCGCCCAGATCGCGGCGTTGGCGGTTGTCATCCGGTGTCCGCCTCCGATCCCTCAGGCCGCCGCGGCGTCGGTCGCGGTGGCGCAGGCCGTGCGCATCGATCCGTGAAACGCCAGCCAGAGGGCGAGCGAGCCCAGGGCGAATCCACCGAGGATCAGGAAGGCCATGCGATAGCCGACCGCCTGGGCGATCGCCCCGCCGATCGCCGGGCTGAGCGCCGCCCCCACACCCTGAACCGTCATCACCGCGCCCTGTCCGACATTGACCCGCCCGGTCCCGTTCAGGATGCGCGCCACCAACCCCGGCACGGCCACGCTCTGCAGCCCCGCGCCGACTCCGTCCAGCACCTGGACCGGATAGACGCCCCAGCCCTCGATAACCGAGGCGGCGACGAGCCCCCGGATCGGCAGCGCAATGAATGTAATCAAGATCACCAGCCAGTAGCCGCGCGCCTCCGCCATCCGCATGGCCACAATGGAGGCCAGCACCATCACCCCTTGGGCGACGACAACGGTGGTGGCCACGACGCTGGCCGGGTCGCCCTTGTGCGCCGCAACCACCGCCAGGCCGTAGAGGGGAAGCATGGCGGCGTTACCGAGGTGGAACAGGGCAAGACAGGCGGCCAGCACCAGCAGTGGCTTGCACGCCAGCAAGACCCGCCAACCCTTGGCCTTGCCGTCTCCCCTATCCTCGCCGAGACCGCGCGCCGCGTCGTCGTCGATCGCCTCACGTGGGATCAGCAGAACCGAGGCGATGGAA
>JBEKQJ010000263.1:0-7944 GCA_049519835.1 Caulobacteraceae bacterium
ACTCACGCGGCCGCTCGGCGCCGGTGGGCGGCGGGGCGCAGCACGCCAGGGCGAGGACCAGCGGCAGGGCGGCGCGCATTAGGCGGGATCGTTGAATCGGATCACCTTCACTATTTAGGCGTTAGCCTCGTCCGGCGCCGCTCGCCGGTCCCGAATGATCGGAAGATATAGACATGTCGTCATCGCCGCGTCGCCCCTGGAGCGTCTGCGTCTACTGCGCCTCCTCCGAGTCGTCCCCGCCCGAGATGATCGCGGCCGCCGCCCGGTTCGGCGAGATCCTGGCCGGCGAAGGCGTGCGCCTCGTCTACGGCGGCGGCGGCGTCGGCCTCATGGGCGCCTGCGCCAGGGCCGCGCACGATGCCGGCGGCGAGGTGCTGGGAGTCATCCCCGGGTTTCTGACCCTGCGCGAGGTCGCTTTCACCCGAGTCGAGACCGTGGTCGTCGACAACATGCACCAGCGCAAGATGCGAATGTTCGAGGAGGCCGACGCCTTCGCCGTCCTGCCGGGCGCCATCGGCACGCTGGAGGAGGTGATCGAACTCCTCTCATGGCGCCGGCTCGGGCTGCACGCCAAACCGATCGTGTTTTTCAATCCGGCCGGGTTCTGGGATCCGCTGTTCGCCATGTTCGACCAGCTGATTCGCATGAAGCTCCTGCCGGCCGAGTTCAACGCCTGTTGGGGCGTGGTCGATGACATCGAGGCTCTATTGCCGGCGCTGCGGGCGGCGCCAGCGGCCGAGCCTGTCCCCATGCCGCTCGTGCAGCGGGCCTGAGCCGCGCTCACAGGCGATCTCAGCGGGCGCAGTCCACTACGGCTTCGCGCACGGTCGCGATCGCGCGGGCAATATCGCGATCCGAGGTCGACCAGTTGCAGACCGAGACACGCATGACCCGCTTGCCGCCCCAGGTGGCGCCGCCAAACCAAGCCTCTCCTTGCTCCTGGACCCTTGCAACGATCGCGTCCGTGCGGTGGTCGTGATCGCCGTCCGCAGCGAGAAACCGCACCAGCCCTTGGTTGATCACCGGCGAAGCGACAACCTCGGCCCCGGGCAGCGCACCCAGGCTGTTGACCAGACGGTCCGCATGGGCACAGCAGCGCTCGACAATGTCCGCGACACCGGCGCGGCCGAGCGCCCGCAGCGCCGCGTAGGCCGCGAACCCGCGGCCACGGCGCGACCATTCAGGGTTCCAGTCCTTTTGATTGCGAAAGCCGTCGACGGGAACCGCGTAGCTCGTGGTCTGGGCGAACGAACCCTGGTGGGCGAGGGAATCCGCCACAAAGACTAATCCCGAGTCGTACGGCAGATTCAGCCATTTGTGTCCATCGGTGACCCAGGAGTCCGCCTGGTCCGCCCCCTCGAGCAGATATCGATGCTTGGGGCTTGCCGCCGCCCACAGACCGAACGCGCCATCGACGTGGACCCAGGCGTCAGCGGACTTGGCGAGAGGGCAAAGCGCGGCAAAGCGATCGAAGGCGCCGGTGTGGAGCTCGCCCGCCTGGAGCCATACGATCGTCGCGATTTCGGCACACTGGCGCAGTGCTTCGGCGGCTGCGGCGACATCCATGCGGCCGACCGCATCGCTCGCCACATAGGTAATCGCGCCCGTTCCGAGCCCGACCAGTCGGGCAGCTCGCAACAGCGACTCGTGGCGCCCTTCGGTAGCGAGGATGCGGATGGGCGGCGCGCCGGCCAATCCTTTCGCCTCAACGTCCCAGCCACGATCACGCAAGAGCCGATGTCTAGCGGCCGCCAGCGCCGTCACGTGGCCCATCTGCGAGCCCGTGACAAAGGCGAACGACGCTCCGCTCGGCAGGCCCAGCATTTCCCTGGCCCAGGCTCCGGCGATCTCCTCCACCACCGCTTCGGCGGGAGCCGTGGCGTTCGTTGCGGCGTTCTGATCCCACGTCGATGTCAGCCAGTCGGCGGCCAAAGCCGTCGGCAGCGCCCCACCGACGACCCAACCGAAGAAGCGGCCGCCGGCCGAACTCAGCAGTCCCGGTTCGGCATCACGCACGAGGTCTTCTATGACTCGCGCCGGGTCTTCGCCCGTTTCCGGAAACGGCCTCGCCAAACCGACTCGCAGTTCCGCAAGCGAAGCTGTGGCGCCGACCGGCCGGGACTCGAGCGTTTCAAGGTATTTTATCGCGTGGGCGGCGGCGGCGTTGAGCAGTTCGGCGTTTGTCATCCTGAGGACCCCAAAAGCATGGTTCGGGGAAAAAGGCTGGCGGAATTCGGACGTCGCAACGCCCATCCGCGGACCTGGGAGCACGCCCCGAGCCGGGGTTCGTGGGCGCAGACGCCTACCTCGTCACCCTGTCCCGAAACCCGTTGACCAGCGGATAGCGGCGGTCGCGGCCGAAGGCCTTGGGGCCGATCTTCAGTCCCGGCGCCGCCTGCCGGCGCTTGTACTCAGAATTGTAGAGCAGGTTCTGCACCCGTTCGACCGTGGCGGGGTCGTGGCCGCGGGCGACGATCTCGTCGAGCGTCGCCTCCTCCTCGACGAGACCATGCAGGATGGCGTCCAGCACCTCGTAGGGCGGCAAACTGTCCTGGTCGGTCTGGTCGGGGCGCAGCTCGGCCGACGGCGGCTTGGTCAGGATCCGCTCGGGGATTGGACGCGCCGGGCCGCCCGCAAAGGCGTTGGCGTTGCGCCAGCGGCAGACCTCGTAGACGTCGACCTTGTAGAGGTCCTTGAGGACATTGTAGCCGCCGCACATGTCGCCGTAGAGGGTGGCGTAACCCACCGCCATCTCGCTCTTGTTGCCGGTGGTGAGCAGCATCAGACCGAGCTTGTTGGAGAGCGCCATTAGGGTGACGCCGCGCAGGCGGGCTTGGATATTCTCCTCGGTGATGTCCGGCCTCAGTCCCGCAAAGGCTGGCGCGAGCATCCGGTCCAGGGCCTCGACGCCGGGAGCGATCGGAATCTCGTCCAGCTTCACGCCGCATGCGGCGGCGCAGGCGGCGGCGTCCTCAAGGCTCTCGGCGCTGGTATAGCGCGAGGGCAGCATCCAGGCCCGCACCGCCTCGGCGCCAAGCGCATCGCACGCCACGACCAGGGAGAGCGCCGAATCCACTCCGCCGGAGAGACCGAGCAGCACGCCCTTGAAGCCTGACTTGCGGACATAGTCGCGAAGGGCCGTGACCATGGCGCGGTAGATCGCTTCCGGTCCGGTCGGCCAGTCGGCCAGGGGCGCCTCGACGCAGCGCCAGCCGGCGCCTCCGCGCTCCCAAACCGAAAAACCCAGCGCAGTTTCGAAGGCCGGTAGGCGCATGGCCGCCGCGCCGTCGGCCTGAACAGCGAACGAGGCTCCGTCGAACACCAGCTCGTCCTGTCCGCCCATCTGGTTGACGTAGATCAGCGGCAGGCCGGTCTCGACCACGCGGGCGCGGGTCACGGCAAGACGCTCGTCGGCGGCCGTGCTCCGCCAGGGCGAGCCATTGGGCACGAGCAGCATCTCGGCTCCGGCCGCTTTCAGGCGCCCAGCCGGATCGGGGCCCCAAATGTCTTCGCAGATCGGCGCGCCGAGCCGCGCACCCTTGAGATCGAAGATGAGCGAAGTGTCGCCGGCGGCGAAGATGCGCTTCTCATCGAAGACGCCGTAGTTAGGCAGGTCGATCTTGAAACCGACGTCTCTCACCTCGCCGTCGGCGAGGAGAGCGATGGCGTTACGCGGGCGGCCATCCTCGTGCGGCCAGGGCAGCGTCACCAGCGCCGCGCAGCCCTGGGTGGTGGCGAGCGCCAGCCGGCCGAGGGCCTCGGCGCAGGCACGCACGGCCGCCGGCTTCAGAGCCAGGTCCTCCGGTGGGTAGCCGATCAGGAACAGCTCGGAGAATAGCGCCAAGTCCGCGCCGCGGGCCGAAGCCTCCCCGATCGCCGCGCGCGCCAGGGTCTCGTTGCCGGCGATGTCGCCGAGTTTGGGATTGGCCTGGACGGCGGCGATGACGAGGCGGTCCGACAACGATAGACTCCGAGGCGGCTTATGCTCAGATTCAGCATAAGGCTGTCCCGATATAGGCCGTCTCGATGAGCGACGAAAGCCGGGCGCCTCAGGCGCCCAGCGACCGTTCCATCGCGTCCATCAGGTCCGACGTGCCCTTCTCGCGCGAGCCGGCGTCGTCGTAGCCGTCGAGGAAAGCTCCGTGTTCGCTGAGCGTCAGCTGTGTCCCCTCCCCGTCCGGCGCGAACTCGATCGTCGCCAGCGAAACCGAGATGCGCACATTGTTGAGGTGCATGGCGTAGCTGTAGACGATGCGGCGATCCGGGACGATGTCCTGGTAGACGGCGTCAAAGTCGGTGGTTCGGCCGCTCTGCCAGAGACCGACCAGGCGCTCACGCCCCCCGATCCTGAAATCCTGCGCCCGCTCGACCTCCTTCCATTCGTTGGCGGGGGCGGCGAACCAGGCCCGTTTGGCCTCCAGGCTGGCGAAGGCGGCGAAGGCCCGTGCCGGGCTGGCTTTCAGCCTGCGGTGGAGCGTGAAGGCGCCGAACACCGTCGGCCGCTGAACCATCGCTTCGGCGAGACGGTCCAGGCTCATCGACCAGCCGACTTCCATGCCCGGGAGATGGTTGGCGGCGGCCGGATCGTGGATCGCCGTCACCCGCACGTCGAGCTTCAGATGCGTGCCGCCGCCCGACTCTTCCAACTCCAACCTGTTCAGGATCATCCATGGGATAGACCGCCCCATCCGGCGCCAGCATGTCGATGCGGATCGCCCCGCCAGGCCGGGCGTCGAACTCGCAGCGCGGATTGGCGAAGCCGGCCGGGCCCCACCAGCGGGCGAGCGCCGCCGGATCGGTCCAGGCGTTCCAGACCACGGTGCGGGGCGCGGCGAGTTCGCGCTCAAGGACCAGTCTCGGCAGGGTCTCTGTGGTCATGACGCATCTCCTTCGTCGGCGGTTTCAGCGAGAAAGGCTTCGAGGCGGTCGAGCCGCGCCTCCCACTCCAGGCGGCGCTCGCTCAGCCAGCGCTCGGCGTCGGCCAGAGCGCTCGGCGACACGCGGCAGGTGCGCACGCGGCCGGCCTTTTCGGTGGCGATCAGACCGGCGGCTTCGAGTACCTGCAGATGCTGGACGACGGCGGGCAGCGACATCTCCAGCGGTCGCGCCAGTTCGCTGACGCTGGCGGGGCCGGCGGTAAGCCTCGCCACCACCGCCCGCCGCGTCGGGTCGGCGAGGGCGTGGAACATGCGGTCGAGGGCCGCCGATTGATTAAGCATTTGCTTAACTAACGTGACGCGCGAATGCATGTCAACGTTTAGTTTGGCATCTACTTAAGTGTTAGTCGTCCCGGTGGACGCGTTCGCGGCGTTCGTGCCGCTCCTGGGCTTCGAGGCCGAGTGTGGCGATCGGTCGCGCCTCGAGTCGAGCCAAACTGATCGGTTCGCCCGTCTCTTCGCAATATCCGTAGACCCCTTCGTCGATGCGGCGCACCGCCTCTTCGATCTTGGAGATCAGCTTGCGCTGCCGATCGCGAGTGCGGAGCTCCAGAGCGCGGTCAGTTTCCGACGAGGCGCGGTCGGCCAGATCCGGGTGGTTCTCGGTTTCGGACTGAAGATGGGTAACCGTCTCCCGAGATTCTCGAAGGATATCTTCCTTCCAGTTCAGAAGCTTGTTTCTGAAATACTCGAGCTGCCGCTCATTCATGAATGGTTCGTCTTCCGAAGGACGATACTCTGCGATAAAGACCTTCAGGGAAGACGTCTGCATGGGCGGCTCGCTGAGCGATTCGTCTCTGATGCGCCTGACGGCGCGCGGGCGCTTATAGCAAACGCGACGGGGCGGGCAATCCGCGATGAACACGGATATGCACAGCTAAGGCATTGATCGCAGGGAACTGTGGCGGCGGCGCCCGGTTCGCGAACACGACTCGCCGGGAATAAACTCACCTGGCCGGCGTTCCAGGCGATCAGGAACCACCTGCCGACGACCGGATCGATGATCGATCACGAACACTCAAGCTCGATCGGCGCGCCTTGCTGAGGGGTTACGCCAGCTGAAGCTTGCCTCGCTGCCCATTCGTCGCCAATGCCTGGCCCATGACCGCCGGTCTCTCGACCATCGATATCTCGCCGCTGTTCGGCGCGGATTCAGCGGCCCGCCAGGCTGCGGCCCGGGCGATCGGCGCTGCGGCTGAACGGGACGGTTTCTTCTACGCGGCCGGCAGCGGCCTCGGACCGAACACGGTCTCAAGGCTCGATGCGGCGGCGCGCGCCTTCTTCGCCTGTCCAGCGAAGGAGAAGGCGGAGATCGCCATGGACCGTGGCGGCCTCGCCTGGCGCGGTTGGTTCCCGCTCGGCGGCGAGCTCACCTCCGGCGTTCCCGATCAGAAGGAGGGACTCTACTTCGGGGAGGAGCTGGGCGGTGACGATCCGCGCGTCGCCGCTGGCTGGCCGATGCACGGCGCCAACCTGTGGCCAGGTCGCCCGAGTGAGCTACGCGCCGCCGTCGAGATCTACATGACTGAGACCGAACGGGCGGCCGTCGCGATCATGCGAGGCGTGTCCATCGCGCTTGGGCTCGATGCCGACCATTTCGCCCGCGCCTATCTTGCCAGACCCACGATCCTTTTCCGCATTTTCCGCTATCCGCCGGCCGCCGCACAGGGTTGGGGCGTCGGCGAGCATACCGACTACGGACTTCTAACCCTGCTCGCCCAGGATCAGATGGGTGGCCTGCAGGTGAAAACAGATCGTGGCTGGATCGACGTTCCGCCTGTGGCCGATACGCTGGTGGTCAACGTCGGCGACATGCTCGAGCGCCTGTCCGGCGGCCGCCTTGTCTCCGCCCCGCACCGCGTGCGCAACGCCGGCTCGCGCGACCGACTCTCCTTTCCGCTGTTCTACGACCCTGACTTTTCCGCCGTCATGACGCCCGCCGCCGCGGCCGCCGACCGGGCCGCTCGCGAGCGCTGGGACCGAATCGATCCCAATGCCTTTTCAGGGCGCTACGGCGACTATCTGCTGCGTAAAGTCGGCGCGGTATTCCCGCATCTCAAGGTCGCCAGCGGTTTCTGAGGCCACTCAGTCGAAGAAGGCGATGGTGCGGAATTCGATGCTCTCGCGCAGCGGCGCGTCCTTCGGGGTCGTTGGGTCCTCGAACCCGGTATGGGGCGCGAAACGGGCGACGGCCTCTTCGGAGTCCCAGCACTTGATAAGGATCGCCTCATCCGGCGCTAGGTCGGGGACGTACCACCAGCGCTGATCCGGGTTATAGGCCACGCTGTAAATTTCACCTCGACGGTGGGCGAAGATCAGGTCCGAGGCGATGAGGTCGTCGCGCCCCACGCTGCGCGCATCGGCCACGGCGAGCGGCCAGTCACGCGCCGGGCGGGCGATCGGCCGCCAGACATTGATGATCGCGGCCCTGCGGCTGAGCAGGCCTTCAGCCTGGTCGCCCATGAGGTCACGCACGCGCTGCGGACCTGATTTCACAGTCTGGTCAACGTGAACGCGAGCGGCTGGCTGCCGGACCACGCCGGGGGTGCGGTCGTTGGTCCCCTCGAGGCGGCGGCGCAGGGTGTGGTCGAACACCACCACGCGAGCCGCACCGGTGACGCGCTTAACCAGGTCGGCCGTCTCGGGATGGCCGAGGGCCAGGGTCTGGGCTTCGTCCCAGAAATCTCGCACCGCGGTCTTGTGACCGACGATCTCGAAACCGTGTACGTCGAGGGCGAAGGTCTCTTCGGCCTCGCGCGCATTGGCCACGCGCACCGCATGGGCTTTGGTGACGATATTGTTCTGCGGCGCACCCTCAGGAGGCGGCGAGGCGTAGGCATAGGGCTTCTCGGACCCCAGCTCGGTGAAGACGAGATTGCCCTCAACGAAGGACGGCTGGGTCGAACGGGCGGCGGCGAAGGACATCTGAGGCGCTCCTGGATCAGCGACTAACTCGATGTGGGTTCGCTGAAGAGCCAGGTCAGCCTCGCCGACCCTCGATTTATCC
>JBEKQJ010000264.1:0-4657 GCA_049519835.1 Caulobacteraceae bacterium
TTGTCTTCTTGGGATACTTGTCTGGCGGGCAATTTAGTAATCCTTCAAACAGATATTTTCATCGATGCCATGACCAGAAAATCGGAGAAGAGGGCATATCGTCGCGCATATATTGTCACATGATATGAATTCTATATTCGGATATACTGATACGGTATGGGCGGTTTCAGAATAGCGGCTTTTTCTGCATGGGCACGGACAAAAGGTGCATAAAATTGCTCACTTGGCGGAGCGGCCGCGGCTCAAGCAACGACGAGGCCGCAGCCCGTCGAGGGACAACTCCGGGCTCGTCTTGGCATGCGATCGCCTCATCCGAACGTCCGGCCGGATGGGCCCATCCAGCCCACAGATCGAATGCGGGCAATCAGCGTCAGTCGCATCCAGTCATAGCTGGAACGCTATCGGCCTTGTCCTGACGTTGGACGATCCAAGTCCGCTCAATACCGCCGGGCTCATCGGGATGCCGGTTGAACCGAGCGGGGGCTGAGCCTTCAGGCGCGGTGTGTCGAGCGGCCAGAAACCGTGATGCCTTCGGTAGAGTGAGGCAAAATGGCGAGGGTGGAAGAAGCCTACCCACCAACCTGCGTCCCGCGGCTCCACGCCCTCTTCAATGGCAACCCTCGCCATCTCGAGCCTGCGACTGAGGAAAAATTGGTGCGGGCTCATACCGGTCGTCCGCTTGAAGCTGCGGAGGAAATGGAAGGGGCTCAGCGCCGCAATATCGGCTAGGGCGGTGAGCGAAACATTCTTGGCCAAATGTTCGTCCATAAAGTCGATGACGCGTTGCAATCGGGCCTTCGACAACTCCCCATGTCGGCCACATCGCCCACCGCCAACGAGCGCAATCACGTGCCGTTGGATCAGGACCGATAGGGACTCGAGAGCAAGAAACGAGGGATCCGGATCGTCGCGTAGGATCGACCGTAACCGCGCCATGACGGCCCAGGCCACGGCATCGCCAGAACGATGAATGACACCGTCCTCAAAACTGCCTTCTCGCGTCAGGCGGTCTATGGTCGACTTATACTCTTCCGAGTTGACGCTGAGTATGACGCCATGGCCGCCCTCATTTGATGCTAGGTGCTCCACGCGCCGGCTTGCTGCGAGCGTGAGGGTGCAGCGCGGGGCCGCATAGTCCTTGATCCTTGTTTCATCTAGACGAAACCGTCCCCGCACGGGTGTGAAGACCATGCTCATCACATAGGGTGAAAAGACCGGTGGATGATCAGTTGCCGTAAAAGGCTCGATATGGGTTAAAACCGCGCCGCCACCCGGCCAATCGACCCTCCCCTCAGCGGTCATCGTGCAAATTGTCCTTACAGTTGCGCCGGGCGTCCGGGATTTGTAGGCCTTGAGACCGGCGCCGCCCAGTACGTTGTACGAACGGGCGGCAAGTCGCAAATTGAAGATGGTCATCGATCCAGAAACGACGTCGCAAGACAGGTGCTTGCAATCCGCATTGACATGAAGATTGCATTATGCGACTATTCTCTCCATGTCATCCCCGACCCCCGAACCCGCCAACCCCACCCCCGCCGCCCAGCGCGCGGAGCGGCGGCTGGCGCGCCTCGAGGAGATGGCCGAACTCGGCATGCAGCTTCTGCGTGATCTGCCGAAACCCACCAGCGAGGCGGAAGCGCCGTGCATTGCAGAGGCCTTCGCCCGCATCTCACGTGCCGTGCGCCTCACCCTGGCGCTGGAGGAGAAGACCGACCGTTTCCTGGCCGAGCTATCGGCCGGTGCGCTGAGCGCGTGCAAGGCGCCGGCGCCCGTCGATCTGGCCTTGGACAGCTTCGAGCGCCAAAAGACGGCGCTTCGGGCGCGCAAGGCCAACGCCTTCGATCTCCTCGTCGCGGTTTCGGAAAGCGAAGGCGAAAGCCTGGAGAGCGCCGAAAAGCTCTTCGATGCGCTGGCGGAAACGATGGACGAGGTCGAGGCCTCCTTCAAGGGCGATCAGCGCCTGGCTCCGACGATCGAAACCGTCTGCGCCCGTCTTGGCCTTGGCCCCGAGCTGAGCAGCCGGGTCGCCGAAGGCTGGGCGTGCGGCTATCTCGCCGCCCGGCCCCGATTCAATCCGTGGCCGCAGTCGGCCGCGGTCCAGGCGCCTCCATAGCGGACGTCCATTCCCGGAGCGCGGGCGTCCCGCCCGCACTTCAGCGTCGGCGCAAGCGGGCGGGACGCCCGCGGTCCAGGCGCACGCCAACCTCACACGCCAGTTGCAGTGAGCAGCGGGTCACTGTGCTCGCACCGCAACCCATGACACGGGCGCCGGCGTTGCTTAAGAAAGACGGGGCGCCGGGAATCGCTGGATTGCAACGCTTCGACCTCGCCTGTGCCGTCGCCATCGCTTGCTGCGTCCTCGCCCCATGCGCTTTGGCCGAGCCGGCCGCCCAGGTCAGCGGCGACATCGACCGCGCCCTGCGCAGCCAGATCGACCACGCCATCGGCGAGGTGAAGACGCCGCCGCAGACCCGCGTCGAGGCCCGCCGGCGCGCCAAGGACGCCGCTGCGAACGCCACCGCCCTGCTGCGGTCGGAGGGCTATTACGAGTCCGAGGTGGTTCCGAACGTCAGCGACGCCGATCCGCCGCGCGCCATCCTTGCCGTGACGCCCGGACCGAGGTTCCAGCTGGCGGCTCCGACCATCGAGTGGGTCGGCGCCGCGCCGTCGGCCAGCGCCGGCGCCGCCGCCAACACCGCCCTCGGTCTCAAGGACGGCGCCCCCGGCCGGGCCGAGGATGTCATCGCGGCCGAGTCACGGGCCGTGGTCGCGCTCTCCAAGCTGGGTTACGCCGACTCCGCCGCCGAAACCCGCCAGGTGATTGTCGACCATGCCGACCACACCGTGCGGCCCACCTTCCGCATCCGCTCCGGCGGCGTGGTCAGGCTGGGCGAACTTAGGCTCAAGTCGGCCGGCCGTACGCGGCCCGATTTCGTGCACAGCCTGAAGGCGTGGAAGGTTGGCGATGTCTATCGGCCGGCCAAGCTGGCGCGGCTGGAGCGGCGATTGACCGACACCGGCGTCTACGATTCCGCCACCGCCACCTTGGCGCCGCCCGACCAGGCGGTGGGCGACGTGCGGCCGGTGGATGTCGACCTGGTCGAGCGGCCGCCGCGCACGCTGGAGGTCGGGGCCGCCTATTCGACCACCGCCGGGGCCGGCTTCGATTCCGCCGCCGCCATGGGCGGGTCGAGCTTCGGAGCCTATTCCACCATCGAAGGCTCCGGCGTCGACGCCAAGTGGATCCACTACAATCTGCTCGGCTACGCCGACACCTCGACGATCACGGCCAGACTCTACGACATCCAGCAGGTGCTCGATTTCGAGCTCGATCTGCCCGACTGGTTCCGCCCGGACCAGACGCTGAAGGTCGGGATCAACGGACTCAACGAGCGGACGCCGGCCTACGACGATTCCGGCGGCGGCATCCGCGCCGCGGTCGAGCGCCACTGGACCAAGACCACCTTCGTCACTCTCGGCGCCTACCTCGACTACGTTTCCCTCACTGAGACCACGGCGATCAATCCGGAAGGCACGCCGATCGGCCAGCGCCTCAATCTGCTGATCCCGACCTTGCTGGTCGCCTTCCAGCTCGACCGCTCCAACGACATCCTCGACCCCACCCGCGGCTGGCGCCTGCAGGTGCGCGCCGAACCCACCTTGGTGACGGGCGATCGGCCGGTCGACTACGTCAAGACCCTGGCCCAGGTCAGCGGCTACCTGCCCTTCGGGGTGGGGGACACCACCGTGCTCGCCGGCCGCCTGGAATATGGCTCGATCCTCGGCGGGGCCATCCCGGCCGTGCCGGCCGACCGGCGGTTCTATTCCGGCGGCGGCGGCTCCGTGCGCGGCTACGCCTACCAGGCGGTCGGGCCGCGGCTCTCCAACAACCAGCCGCTCGGCGGCCTGTCGCTGGCCGAGGCGTCGTTCGAGGTGCGCCACAGCCTGAACAGCCGCTGGGGCGTGGCGGCGTTCGTCGACGCCGGCACGGTCGGCCTCGCCCAGGCTCCGGACTTCCACGACACCAGCGTCGGGGCGGGGGTCGGCGTGCGCTACAACCTCGGCTTCGGCCCCTTGCGGCTCGACCTGGCGACGCCGCTCAATCCGCGCGAAGGCGACTCGCGCATCCAGGTCTACATCAGCATCGGGCAGAGCTTCTGATGCAGGTTGATATCATGTTGAGGCGCAACGCCCCCGCCACCCCGTCGCCTAATACCTCCTCTACCGTCATGGCCGGGCATAAGTCCCGGCCATCTATGCACACCGGCCTCGGAGTGACCGCGTTCCGCGATCACGAATCGTCCGGGCCGTTCGCGCGGCGCTGTCCCGTCGCGGCCATGCCAGGCATGGCCACCCGTCGTGCGGCGTCCATGGGTCGCCGGGACTTACGCCCGGCGATGACGGAAGTGTTTGGGTGGCGATTGCCCTACCCCTGGAGGGAGCACCGGCGACTGCGAAACACAGGCGCGATGCAGCCAACCCGGGAAGGGGGGCGACACTTCGCTGTTCCAACAGATCTCAACGCGCTCCGATGACCGCGGCGGCGCACCCGGCCCGGCCTCCCCGCCGCCTCGCCCCCTGGGTCGTGGGCGGCGTCCTGTTGATCCTCGCCATCCTGCTCGCCGCCGTGCGCTTCGGGCCGGCAACCGACGCCGGC
>JBEKQJ010000265.1:0-4656 GCA_049519835.1 Caulobacteraceae bacterium
GGCCGGGAAGGCCAGATCCGAGTGGAAGCCGTTATCGATCAGGTAGATGGCGACAGCGCCGCGCGGATCGGCAGGATAGAGTCGAGAGTCGCCGCCCTTGGAGGTGATCAGCGTCAGAACCGCCAGGGCCAGGAACAACGATCCCAGAGCGGCGCGAAGCGGTCTCCTTCTCGTGGTCACGGCGCCTTCGTGAATTCCGCGTCGATGACCAGCTGGATGGGCGCCACGAAGAACGGCGACATGCCGAACGCCTGGGGATCGAGGCTCGAGCTGGCCTCGACGCCCACCCGCGGCGCGCCGAACCCCTTGCCGGCGCCGACCAGGCTGACATCGAAGGTCATCGGCTTGGTGACCCCGAGCAGGGTGAACTGACCGTCGACCTTGCCGTGGGTGGCGTCGATGCGGTGGAAGGCGGTGGAGACGAACGTGGCCTGCGGGAACTTCGCCGCGTTCAGGTATTTTTCTCCGGCGAGTTCGATCGCGAAGCCTGGAACAGGCGTGCCGATCGAGGCGGTGTCGACCGCCGCGGTCAACTTGGACTGCTCGGGCGCAGCCGGATCCCAGGTGAGGCTGGCCGTCACCTTGCCGAAGCGGAAGGTGCTGTAGGAGTAGCCGATGTGGGACACCCGCGCGACGATCGAGGCGTGGTTGGGATCGATGGCGTAGGTTCCGGCCGTGGCGGCGGCGGGGTCGGGCGCGCCGCACGCGACGCCTGGCGGCAGGCCGGTCGGGCAGGGCGTTGCAGCTGCGGACGCCGACGCTATGGCGATGGCGCCGACAAAGGCTGGGACGGCGAGCCAGGCGTTGAGCGTCATGGCGAATTCCTCTTGTTTCCAGGGTAAGATATTTGGGGCCCGGTCATTTCCAGATCGCCTTGCCCGACCCCGGCAAGCCGAGCCGCGGCCAGAGGTCGGTGACCTTGTCGACCACCGCCTGGTCCATGCGGATCTTGGTTCCCCACTCGCGGTGGGTCTCCGGCGGCCATTTGTTGGTGGCGTCGAGGCCGACCTTGCCGCCGAGGCCGCTTTCCGGTGAGGCGAAGTCGAGGTAGTCGATCGGCGTGCCCTCGATCACCGTGATGTCGCGGGCCGGATCCATCCGCGTCGAGATGGCCCACATGACGTCCTTCCAGTCGCGGGCGTCGATGTCGTCGTCCACGACGATGACCCACTTGGCGTACATGAACTGTCGCAGATACGACCAGACGCCCAGCATCACGCGCTTGGCGTGGCCGGGATAGGCCTTGCGGATCGAGACCACGGCGATGCGGTAGCTGCAGCCTTCGGGCGGCAGCCAGAAGTCGACGATCTCGGGGAACTGGGCCTGGAGGAGCGGCACGAAGATCTCATTGAGCGCTTCGCCGAGTACGCTCGGCTCGTCGGGCGGCCGGCCGGTATGGGTGGTGAGGTAGATCGGGTCGCGCCGCATGGTGATCGCAGTGACCTGAAAGACCGGGAACGGCTCGACGCTGTTGTAGTAGCCGGTGTGGTCTCCGTAGGGGCCCTCGTCCACGAATTCGCCGAGGCGCACCTCGCCTTCGATGACGATCTCGGCCTGGGCGGGGACCAGCAGCGGCTGAGTCCTGGCCTGGACGAGCTCGACGCTGGCGCCGCGCAGCAGGCCGGCGAACTGGTATTCCGACAGGTTGTCCGGCACCGGCGTCACCGCCGCGAGGATCGTGCCGGGATCGGCGCCGATCACCGCGCAGGCCGGCAGGGCGTCGGGCTTGCCGGCCTCCTTCCAGCGGCGATAGTGCTGGGCGCCGCCGCGGTGGGCCAGCCAACGCATGATGGTGCGGTCGCGGCCGACCACCTGCATCCGATAGATGCCGAGATTGTAGTCGTCCTCGGCCGACTCGGACGGCCCCCTGGTGACCACCAGCGGCCAGGTGATCAGCGGCGCCGGCTCGCCCGGCCAGCAGCCCTGCACCGGCAGGCGGCCGAGATCGATGTCGGCGCCCTTGAGCACCACCTCCTGGCACGGCGCGCGCGAGACCGTTTTCGGCCGCATGTCGAGCGCCGTCTTGGCCAGGGGCAGCAGGGCGGCGGCGTCCTTGAAACCCTTGGGCGGGGTCGGCTGGCGCAGGAAGGCCAGGAGCTCGCCGACCTCGCGCAGCTCGGCGGCGGTGGTGCGGGTCTTGCCTTCCAGGGTGACGCCGCGGGCGACGCGGCCGACCGTGCCGAACAGGTTGGCCAGGCACGGCATGGCCGCCGGCCGGCCGTCGGCGCCGACTGGGTTCTCGAACAGCACCGCCGGCCCGCCTTCGGCAAGCAGCCGGGTGCAGATCTCGGTCATCTCCAGGTGGGTCGACACCGGGGCCTTGACGCGCACCAGCTCGCCGTCGGCTTCCAGGGCGGCGATGAAGTCGCGCAAGGATCGAAAGGCCATGCGCCCTACCTGACCACCAGCGAGACGCCGACGCCGCGCGGGTCCGAGGCCGGCTGCGGCGCCCCGCCGGCGATGGCGATCGCCTCGATATCGCCGTTGAAATCCTGCGCCTCGACCCGATAGCCGCGATCAGCCAGCGCCTGGGTCAGGGCCTTGTCGAAGGGGGCGTAGGGTTCGGTGAAGATGGTGTTCTCGGGCAGCAGCTGGTGGTGGAAGCGCGGCGCGGCGAGCGCGGCCGGCAGGGGCAGGTTGAAGTCGTAGACGTTGGCGAGGACCTGGAACACCGAAGTGAAGATGCGCGAGCCGCCCGGGGTGCCGATGACCATGGCCGGCTCACCGTTCTTGACGAGGATGGTCGGGGTCATGGAGCTGAGCGGTCGTTTCCCCGGGGCGATGGCGTTGGCTGCCCCGCCGACGACGCCGAACAGGTTGGGCGCGCCGGGCTTGGACGAGAAGTCGTCCATCTCGTCGTTGAGCAGGAAGCCGGCCCCCTCGACGACGACGCCAGAGCCGTAGTCGCCGTTGAGCGTGTAGGTGTTGGAGACGGCGTTCCCCCAGCGGTCGACGATCGAGAAGTGGGTGGTCTGAGGTTTCTCGAGGCCGGGATGGACGGCGGCGGTGGGAGAGGGTCTGGCTGGATCGATCTCGGCGGCGCGGCGGGCGGCGTAGGCTGGATCGATCAGCGCCGCGACCGGGACCTTCACGAAGTCAGGATCGCCGAGGTACTCGGCGCGATCGGCGAAGACGCGCTTCTCGATCTCCGAGACCAGGTGGATGTACTGCGGCGAGTTGAGGGCGACGCCACGGAAGAGCGGCGCGGCGTCCTGCTTCATCTCCAGCAGCTGCATGAGGGCGACGCCGCCGGAGCTGGGCGGCGGAGCGGTAATCACCGTGAAGCCGCGCCACGTCCCTTCGATCGGCGCCCGCCACACGGCGCGATAGCCGGCCAGGTCGGCGAGGGTGATCAGGCCTTTCGTCGGCCCGCGCCCCATTTGGGTGACGATCAGGCGGGCGGTCTGACCCTGATAGAACGCGGCGTCGCCGTCGCGGGCGATGCGGGTGAGCGTGGCGGCGAGCTCCGGCTGGCGGAACACCCGCCCAACCGCCATGCCGCCGTAGTAACGGTCGAAGTTGGTGACGCCGGCGACCTGGCCGCGATCGCCCTCGCGGGTGTCGATCTCGGCCTTGCTGACTACGAAGCCTTGGCTCGCCAGGCGAATGGCCGGCGCCAGGTCGCGCGCCCAGGGCAGCTTGCCGAAGCGCCGATGCGCCTCCCAGAGGCCGCGCACGGTTCCGGGCACGCCGGCCGCTTTGTTCCCGATCAAGCTGAGGTTTGGAACGACATCGCCCTTGGCGTCGAGATACATGTCGGCGCTAGCCGCCGCCGGCGCCGCCTCGCGATAGTCGAGGAAATACGGCTTGCCCTTCACCCACAGGGTCATGAACCCGCCGCCGCCGAGGTTGCCGGCCTCGGGATAGGTGACGGCAAGCGTGAAGCCCTCGGCCACGGCGGCGTCGACGGCGTTGCCACCGGCCCTCAGAATCTGCGCGGCGGCCCGGGCGGCGTTGCGTTCCGGCGCGGCGACGGCCCCGGCTTGCAGCGGCCCGGCGGCGGCGGTCGCCGGCGCAGCGGCGGCGAGGGCGAGAGCGGCGAGGGCGCGGCGCAGGGATCGGAAATCCATGACTTTCTATGTCATGGCGCCGCTGGCGCCGCTAGGATGCGGCGATGGCCAGTCTCGATCTCGACGACCTGCCGCCGCGCGTAGCCCAGGCGCTTGAGGCGCTCGCGCCGGGCGAAGAACTTATCCTGACCCGCGACGGCCTGGTGGTCGCGAGGCTCACGGCCGGCGATGCGCCAGCCGCCGGCGAGCCGGCCGCACCGCCGTCGGAGGCGGAAATGAAGGAGATCCTGGAGCACTTCGACTCGATGATCCGCGACGAGTTCTGAAGGCCTCACCCTCGCCCCACGAAGTGGGGAGAGGGCAGGGTGAGGGGTGCTTCCGTGGGACTCAGCCTTTCCGGAGACGTGTGAAGAGCGGCGCGACCCCCTCAACCCAACCCTCTCCCCCGCAAACGGGGGCGAGGGAGAAGATGCGCGGGGCCGTCACCCGCCCTTGGCGGCGTCCCACGCCTTGACGGCGGCCTTGGGGGCGATCTTGCGCCACCGCCGTTCGAGGAGATTGCGGAACGAGCCCGGATGCAGGGTGGCGATGCGGGCCAGGACGCAGGGATAGTCCTTGTAGTGGGCGGTGAAATGGAAGGTCTCAG
>JBEKQJ010000266.1:0-4633 GCA_049519835.1 Caulobacteraceae bacterium
GACGGCATGGGGCAGCACTTCTTCTTCGATATCGGCAACGGCGATTGTCTGGCCTTCTTCTGGTTCCCGGACGCTCCCTCGGCGGCGCCTGGCCAATCGAGCCCGGCCCATCTGCCGGGCCACGGCTCCATCGCCACAGCCCATGGGTCGATGAACCACGTCGCCTTCGACGTGGCGCCCGAGAAGTTTGACGCCTACTGCGAGCGGCTGAAGGTCCGCGGGATCAAGCTCTCGCCGGTGCTGAACCACGACGATTCCCGCTACCAGGTCAGCCAGGAGGTGACCGACCGGGTGTTCGTACGTTCGGTCTATTTCTTCGATCCCGACGGGGTGTGCCTGGAATTCGCCGCCTGGACCAAGGTCTTCGGGCCGGAAGACGTGGCGCATGATCCGATGACCGCCACGGGCGAGCGCGCCGTCGGCGTCGTCACCGACCTGGCGCCGGCGGGCTGAACCCGCCCGAAACGATAGAGATGAATGCCGACGGGCTCCTGGAGGCCGTGCGCCGGCTGGGGCTGATCGGGACGGGGGAGGGGGCGGAGCTCGCGCCCCTTAGCGGCGGGGTCTCGTCCGACGTCTTCCTGGTGCGCGCGGCCGACGGGCGTGAGTTCGTGGTCAAGCGGTCGATCCCGCGTCTGCGCGTCAAGGCCGACTGGCGCGCACCCGTAACCCGGGACACCGCCGAGATCGCTTGGTTGGAAGCGGTGCGCGCCGTCGATCCGCGCCTGGCGCCGGAGGTCCTGGCCCGCGATCCGGCGTCGCATCTTTTCGTCATGAATCGGATGGCCGGCGATCCGTGGAAGGCGGAGATGGCGTCCGGCCGCGTCGATCCGTCGTTCGCCGCCCTGGTCGGCGCCGGCCTCGCCCGCATCCATGCGGCGACAGCCGGGCGGGCGGACTTGGCCGCGCAGTTCCCGGATGGCGGCAATTTCGCCGCCCTGCGCATCGATCCCTTCATTCTGTATACGGCCGATCGCCATGCTGACGTGGCCGGTCGGCTGCGCGCCCTGGCGGCCGACCTGGGCTCGCGGCGAGACGTCCTGATCTGGGGCGATTGCAGCCCGAAGAACATCCTCGTTGGGCCTGCCGGGCCGGTGTTCCTCGACGCCGAGACGGCGACGATGGGCGATGCGGCCTTCGACCTCGCCTTCTGTCTCACCCATCTGCTGTTGAAGACGGTCTGGCTGCCCCCTCTCGACCAACGGCTGCTCACCAGCTTCGAGACCCTGCGCGCGAGTTATGCCGCTGCCGTCGGCGCTGCTCCAGAATTCGAGACGCGCAGCGCGGCGCTGGTAGGGGCCCTGCTGCTGGCCCGCGTCGATGGCAAGTCGCCGGCCGGCTACCTCGATGCGGCGCAGGATGCGGTCGTGCGAGGGCGCGCCAAGTCCATCCTGCTGCGGCCGGGCCTAGCGCTCACCGACCTTCCGACGTTCTGGCGGAGTTTCGCCTAGAGAAGCGGTATCAGAGCCTCGAGCGGGCGCGCGAGCACGGCGCCTTTCGGCGTGACGACGATCGGCCGCTCGACGAGCACGGGATGCTCGGTCATTGCCTTCAGGATCGCCTCGTCCGAGGCGCCGGGCTTGGTAAGGCCGAGCTCGTCCGCCGGCGTGCCGCGCACTCTCAGGATGTCGCGAGGCGTCTTGCCCATGGCCGTCAGCAGTCGCTTCAGCTGAGGAACGGTCCAGCCGGTCTTGAGGTACTCGACGACCTCCGGCTCGACGCCGCTGTCGCGGATCGCCGCCAGCGCCTTGCGCGAGGTGGTGCAGGCCGGATTGTGGAAGATGGTGACGCTCATGGCGCTCGCTCTCCCGCGCGCCGCGGCCGGCGTCAAGCGCATCTCGCCAGTTGTTATAGCGCGTTATAGAGTTGGCTCTGGGAGGAGACGAATTGGCGCGCCACGAGGCCAGGGCGATGCTCGCGGACCAGGGTTGGTGTCGCGTGCCGAACGTGTTGGACGCCCCACGTACGACCGAGGCGCTGGACCGCCTGTGGGCGGCGGCGGCGGAAAGCGAGCGGCGCGGCGCGCCGACCTTCCTGCCGATGCTCGACCCCAACGCCAGCAACGTACGCGTCTTTTGCCTGCTGGAGCTCGATCCCCTGTTCAGGGCCCTGATCTGCCATCCTGTCGCCATCGAGATGGTGCGCGAGGCGCTCGGGCCCGATTTCATGATCTCTAACTTCACGGCCAACATCACCCGCCCGGGGTCGAAGTCCATGGCCCTGCATTCCGACCAGTCGATCGTTGTCCCCGAGCCCTGGCTCCAGGCCTGGGCGGTCAACATCATCTGGTGCCTGACCGATGTCACCTTCGAGAACGGCGCCACGCTCTACATTCCCGGCAGCCACCGTTGGGCGACGCGCGCCGAGGTCCCGCCCGATGCGCCGGCGCGGCTCAAACCGTTCGAGGCCAAGGCCGGGGACATCCTGGTGATGGACGGGCGCCTCTGGCACACCTCCGGGGCCAACATCACCCGGGGCGATGACCGCGCCCTGCTCTTCGGCTACTACACCGCCCCATTCCTGCGGCCGCAGGTCAACTGGAACGTCGTCCTTTCCGCCGCGACCCAGGCGTCGCTGGATGCGCCGATGCGCGCCTGGCTCGGTCTCGACGCCGCCGCAAACGTTGGCCGGGCCGGCGACCTGCGTTTCCTCGAGCAACAGTTCGCCGCGGAGACTACATGAGCGCCGTCGAGCCTCTGGGCGCCGACCTGCCAGCCCCGACCCGCGATCTCGCCCAGGGTCTGGACGACATTGCCCGCTTCGGCCTCGCCATCGTGCCAGAGGTGCTGACCGGCGACGCCTTGAAGCGCACGCGCGAGGCGCTCTACCGGGCCGCCGAATCCGATCGTCTGCGGGCACGCGAGCAGAAGTTCGGCCTCGATTATGCCCATGACGCAACCAACCAGCGGGTGTGGAACGTGCTCTCCCGCGACCCACTGTTCGAGGACCTCGCCTTCCACCCGCTTGCCGTCGCTTTCGTGCGCGGCGTGCTCGGCTGGCCGGCCCTGCTCGGCAATATCTCGGCCAATATCACCGGCCCCAGCGGTGGGGAAATGGTGTTGCACGCAGACCAGCTGTTCGTGCCTCAGCCGTGGCCCGCCGAGCCGCAAGGCATCAACGTCGCCTGGTGTCTCGACGACTTCAGCGAGGCTAATGGCGCCACCTGCTTTGCGCCGCAGAGCCATCGGCTCAATCGCATGCCAAGGCCGGAAGAGGGCGGTGCGACCGTCGTTCCGATCGAAGCGCCGGCCGGTTCGATCGTGGTGTTCGAGAGTCGCGTCTGGCATCGCACGGGCCACAATCGCACCGCCGGCGAGACCCGGGCCGGCGTCTTCGCCTGGTACACCAGGCCGATCTACCGGACGCAGGAGAACTGGTTCCTGTCCCTGCGGCCCGAGATCCGTCAGTTCGCCTCCGAGGAGGCCTTGGTGCTGCTGGGCTACAAGACCGCGGGCCTTGGCCTGGTGAACGGGGCCTCGCCGGCCTGAAGTTTCGCGTAAGCGTCGTGGAAGCGGGTTAGCCTCCGGCCGTCATGAATGCATCTGATCTCGAACTTAGCCGTCGTCGGTTGCTCGCCGCCGCCGGCCTCCTAGGCGCAGCGTCTTTCGTCGAGACCGCCAACGCTGAGAGGGCTGCCGAGTCAGCTTTCGCACCGGCGGTGGGCGGCTTGCACCTGCAGTTCGGCGCAGACGCCGCCACCGAGATGGCGGTGTCGTGGCACACCCTAGAGCGGGTCGAGCGCCCGCGCGTGCTGCTCGGACGACTCGACGGGCGGCTTGAGCTGACCGCCGAGGCCCGCGAGACCAGCTACCTCGACGCCAAGTCGGGCCGGCGGGTGTTCGCCTGGCACGCTCAAATGCGCGGCCTGCGGCCCGATAGCTCGTACATCTACGCCGCTCTGCATGACGGCGCGGCGCCGCAGTTCGGCGCTTTCAGGACCGCGCCGCGCGGCCGAGCCCGCTTCACGTTTACCAGCTTCGGTGACCAGGGCACGCCGACCCTCGGCCGGCCGTGGGCGCCGCCGGAGGGCATGGTCCTGCCGGCGCATCTGTCCTCGCCGGTGTGGTTGAACGACAACCTCGGCTCGGCGGCCGCTGCGGATACTACAGCCGGCGTCGAGCGCCTCGCGCCCCTGTTTCACCTGTTCAACGGCGATCTCTGCTACGCCAACCTGGCCGAGGATCGCGTCCGCGCCTGGCGCGATTTCTGGGACAACAACAGTCGCAGCGCCCGCAATCGGCCGTGGATGCCTTCGGCCGGCAACCACGAGAACGAACTCGGCAACGGCCCGATCGGCTACGCCGCCTATCAGACCTACTTCTGCGTCCCCGAGGCGGCCGGTCAGTCCGAAACGACCCGCGGTCTTTGGTACGCCTTCACCGTCGGCCAGGTCCGGGTGATCAGCCTCGCCAACGACGACATCTGCTACCAGGACGGCGGCGATTCGTACGTCCGCGGCTATTCCGCCGGCGCCCTGAAGGCCTGGCTCGAGACGGAGCTTGCCGCCGCTCGCGTCGACCCGGCGATCGACTGGCTGGTGGTGTGCATGCACCAGGTCGCCATCTCCACGGCCGATCGGGCCAACGGAGCCGATCTCGGCATTCGCGAGGAGTGGATCCCGCTTTTCGACAGA
>JBEKQJ010000267.1:0-4616 GCA_049519835.1 Caulobacteraceae bacterium
GACCAACGCCATCTTGGTCGGCCAGACGATCGGCGAGAAGCCCAACTCCTACCAGGAGCCGCGGCAGTTCCACCTGCCGAATTCACATCTGACGGTGCGGGTCTCGACCCAGTGGTACGCCTTCCGCAAGAGCGGGCCGAACGTCGTGGCGCCTGACAAGCCGATCACGCCCGCCTGGGCCGATGTGAAAGCCGGCCACGATACGGCGCTCGACTGGATCCTGGCCCAATCGACCGCGCCGGTTAATCCAACGGCTTCGACAGGATCTTGAGCCCAGCCTAAGCCAATGAGTGGCTGGCCAGCGCTCCGACCTGCAAGGCCGTAAGGCGCCGCACCACGACAATGAACAGCACGTCGGTCGGCAGGCCGAGAAGGTCGGAAACGATGACAGCCATGTCTGATGCGGTCGCCGCGCCGACGGTTCCGGAATTCAGCTGGATTTTGAACGCCATGCTTCCGGCTAGACCGCTGATGATCCACATCCCCCACCACCAGACGAGGATGGGTGGGAATTTGACAGTCTTCCACTTGGCGGGATCGGCGCTGACCGCCCAGCTCTCGCGAATACCCTTCCAGGGGAACCACAGATTGGCGAACGGCACAAAGAACCAGCCGACGTTCCAACCGGGACTCATCGACATGCCGCCCGCGAGCGCATGGGCGTTCAGCGACACTCGGTAGATCCACTTCAGGCTGAGAAACGCGCATGCGATCAGCGCCAGCAGCTGAACAAGCGCGCCCGCAGCGACCAGCAGCGAGGGAATCTGCTCTCCGGGCAAGTAGGCGCCATGCGGGTCCACGCCGCCCGGCGCGAACCTCGAAAGCACGCTGAGGTGAACGGCCTCGAGCAGGATCAAGAGATACGTGACAGCCAGATGCATGGCTATGGCCGTCACAACCGCGCGTGAAAGCGCCGCCGGGTCCTTCGGCTGGTAGGCGCCGACGCTCACGCTTGGGCTGGCGGCAAATGCATCTTGCGACATGACAGCCCTCAAACCTTGAGGGCCGAAGCTATGCCCGGGTTGTCATGGCCGCAATCGGGCCAACGCGCCTCAGCGGCCCCAACCCTCTGCGTCATCCCGGAACCGAGCGCAGCGAGGTGTCCGGGACCCAGGGGCCACATGCATTTTGCCACCCGCCCCTAGGTCCCGGATCTCCGGAACGCTCCGCGTTGCTCCGTCCGGGATGACGCAGTGGATGTTGGGTGGGAAAGCTTCAACCCCCCGGCCGCACCAAGATCTTGATCTGGCTCTTGTCCGTCTGCAGGGCGGTAAACGCCGCCGGCGTCTCGTCCAAGCTCACCACCCGCGTCACCGCGCCGGTGTAGCCGGTCTTCCCTTCCGCCAGGCGCGTGAGCGAGCCGGCGAACTCCTCGGGTGTATAACCGAGCACGAAGCGGAGCTCGATCTCCTTGGCGATGAACGCGAACGGCTCGATCTGGTCGGTCTGCATGCAGACGCCGGCCACCACGATGCGCGTCCCGCGCGGCGCCGCCTGGGCCAGCGACTGCAGGACGCCGGGCGCGCCGACGCATTCGAAGATCACCGGCCGCTTGACCTCCAGGCCCTGGGCGGCCGCGATCAGGCCCTCCATCGGCGAGACCGGCACGCCGAACTCGCTCCAGGCGGTGTGCGGCGACGCCGCCGCCGGATCCACTACCCGATGCGCGCCCATCCGCTCGGCCGCCGCCCGCCGCACGGCCGAGAAGTCGACGGCGACGATCGGTCCGAGCCCGCGCGCGACGAGGCCGTCGATCACCGCCAGGCCGACCGGGCCGCAGCCGACGACCATGAACACCTGGTCGGCCGCCGGCTCGGCCTTGGCGACGGCGTGCTCGCCCACCGCCAAGGGCTCGGTCAGCGCCGCGTGTTCTGAGGCCAGCCCGTTGGGCACTTCGATCATCAGCAGGTCGGAGAGCACGATCTGCTCCGCGAAGCCGCCGGGCGTGCGGCTGGAATAGCCGATCGTCTCGAAGCCGGTCGGGGAGGGGAGGCCCGGGATCGACACCACCCGCGTCCCCGGCTTGAGCCGGCCGCCGCCCGGCCCGTAGTCGATCACCTCGCAGCAGAATTCGTGGCCGAACACCGTGTCGGCCCCGCGCTTCATGTGGCCGCCGCCGCCCAGCCGCTCGCCCATCTCGATCATGTGGTCGTAGTGATCGAGGGCGTGCAGGTCCGAGCCGCAGACGCCGCAGACCAGCGTGCGGCAGAGCGCCTGGCCGGCCTCTGGAACTGGAATGGCCATCTCGTCGACGATGAGTTTCCCCGCCCTGCGGATCGCGGCGCGCACTATTCCGCCGCCTTCGGCTTTTCGAGGCCCATCATCTCGCGAATCTGCGGGGCGATGTTCTCGGCGCCCTTCTCCTCAGCGTGCTGGGCGATGCGGGCGCCGACGGCCGCCATGGCGGCGCCGGTGAACTCGCCCTTGTGGCCGCCGACCCATTGCATCGACGCCTCGCGGTTGAGGTTGAGGTTCTGGAACCGCGGCGCCACGTAGCGGGCGAAGAGCTCATAGGACCGCTTGGTCTCAGCCCACGGGGCCCAGTTGTGGGCCATGAACAGGAAGGCGCCAAAGCCCCCGGACTGGTCGAGGAGGGCCTGGATCTTCTCGGCCGCCTCGTCTGGCGTGCCGATGACCGCGAGGCCGGTCTCCAGCATCGCCTCGACGGGATCGCGGCCGGGGTCGACCGGCGCCACCGGCAGGTTGGCGATCTCCCGGAAGTAGTAGAGCCACTTCTCCAGGCCGAAGCGCACGTCGGCGACGGCCTCGTCCTTGGTCGGGGCGATGTGCATCGGTCCGACCAGGCGCCAGGCGGCGCGGTCCATGGCCTTGCCGTGCTCCTTGGCCAGGTCCTCGGCGATCGCCCAGTTGGAAGCCAGCGCGTTGAACCCGCCGGTCGACGTCGCCCCCAGCGACAGCAGGCCGACCCCGTGGCGACCGGCCGCCCGCGCCCCGGTCGGCGAGACCTGGCTGGCCACCGCCACCTCGATGTGCGGCCGCGAATAGGGCGTCATCTGCAGCCGGGCGCTGTCGAGCGTGAACCAGTCCGACTTGTGGGTCACCGTCTCACCGCTCAGCAGCCGCAGGATGACACCGAGCGCCTCGTCCATCATGTCCCGCTGGCGGGCGGCCGGGATGCCCATGGCGAAGGCGTCCGAGACCAGGGCGCCTGGGCCGACCCCGAACATCGTCCGCCCACGGGTCATGTGGTCGAGCTGATTGATCCGGTCGGCCAGCATGAACGGGTGGTGATAGGGCAGGGACGACACCCCGGTGCCGAGCCGGATGTGCTTGGTGCGCTCGGCGGCGGCGGCGATGAACACCTCGGGGCTGGCGATTATCTCGTAGCCGGCCGAATGGTGTTCGCCGACCCAGGCCTCCTCGTAGCCGAGCCGGTCCAGCCACTGCACAAGCTCGAGGTCGCGCTCGATGGCCAGGGTCGGGTTCTCGTCGACCGGGTGGAAGGGCGCGATGAAAGCCCCGAAACGGAGTTTGCGGTTCACGACGGAGATCCTCCCGGCTAACGCTATTTCGAACGACGTTAGCCGCCGGGCCGGGGAATTCCAACGGATGTTTGAATTGCGGACGGCTTCGTGAACTACCGCCACGTCTTCCACGCCGGCAACTTCGCCGACCTGCTCAAGCATGCCGTGTTGACCACGCTGATGGCCGACCTGACCCGCGGCGGCGGCCCGCTGACCGTCATCGATACTCACGCGGGCGCCGGCGTCTACGACCTCAGCGACGAGGCCGCACGGCGAACTGGCGAGGCGAGCGCGATCCTGCGCCTGATGGCAGACGATGACGCGCCGGCCGTCTTCGAGTCGCTCAAGGGCGCCGTGCGCGAGGCCAATGGCGCGCCGCCCATCCGCCACTATCCGGGCTCGCCCAGCCTCATCGCCAGGGCTCTCCGCCCCCGCGACCGCCTGATCGCCTGCGAGACCCGTCGCGACGACTACGAGATCCTGCGTGAGGCGCTGCGCAGCGCCAATGCCGAGGCCAGCCGCGAGGACGGCTGGGAGGCGGTCCGGCGGCGCACGCCGCGCCCCCCGGCGCGGCTCCTCGTCCACATCGACCCGCCCTTCGAGGCGGCGGACGACGGCCTGCGGGCGGCGCGGGCGGTGGGGGACGTCCTCACCCGCAATCCGGGCGCGATTGTCGCGATCTGGACCCCGATCAAGGATCTGGCTGGCTTCGACGCGCTGGTAAGCGGCGTCGAAGAGGCGTCGGCCCCAGTCCTTGTCGTCGAGACCCGCCTGCGGCGGCCGGACGATCCCTTGCGGCTCAACGGCTGCGCCATGCTGGTGGTCAATCCGACTTTCGGCTTAGAGGCGCCGGCCGGCGACGCCGCCGCCTGGATCGCCGCCACGCTTGGAGAGGCGGGTGGCCTCGGCCGGGCACAGATTATCTAGGAAATCACCCGGCCATTTGTTGCAAGTGCGAGCGCGTCGGCGTATGGATGTTGCATTGCAGCATTCAGGAGGCTCTCCATGGCCTTGACCGCCGACTTCCCCGATCTCAAGGCGGCGCGCGACAACGCGCGCAAGGTGATGGCCATGCGCCTCGGCTTCGCCTCGCCGTTCTGGCTGGCCTTCGGCGCCGCCGCCAGCGCCGGC
>JBEKQJ010000268.1:0-4609 GCA_049519835.1 Caulobacteraceae bacterium
AACCCGGCCGCGGGATAGACCACGAGCGAGGAGCCGAGCACCAGAAACAGGTCGCACGCCATCGTGGCCTCGAGGGCGCAGGCCATTGCGAGCTCGGGCATCGGCTGGCCGAACGAGATCGTCGCCGTCTTCACCAGGCCGCCACAGGCGCGGCAGGCGGGAATCTCGCCGCGCTCCAGGAACGGCCCCTTCAGGTCGGCCAGCTCGTGACGCAGGCCGCAGTCAAGGCACTTGGCGTAGCTGGCGTTGCCGTGCAGCTCGACGATGCGCTCGGCCGGCACGCCGGACGCCTGGTGGAGGTTGTCGACGTTCTGGGTGATGACTGCGGTCGCCTTGCCGGCGGCGACCAGGCGGGCGACGGCGTAGTGACCGGCGTTGGGCTTGGCGCCGACCCAGCCGGCCGCGCCGCTGAACGCCCGCGTCCAGGCTTCGCGGCGGCGCTCTTCGCTGGCGACGAAGTCCTGGAAATAGATCGGCTTCATGCGGCTCCAGACGCCGCCGGGGCTGCGAAAGTCCGGCACCCCGGACTCGGTCGACATGCCGGCCCCGGTGAAGATGACGACCCGGCCCGCCGTCGCGATCATCGCCGCCAGGTCTTCGGCGCCGCTCATGCCGTGTTCGATCGACGCCCGGCCAGATACAGCCCGGCGATCAGGCCGGCGAACGGGATGAGGGCCAGCGCGTCCGCCCACGGGCCCTCGTAGAACGGATTGTTGGCGGTCATGAAGTCGCCGACCGCCTGGTTGAAGGGCCCGAGCACGCCGGCCATGAAGGCGATGCCGATGCCGGCGATCGCGCCGCCGGCGATGTAGCCGGAGGCCACCAATACGCCGGGGCTCTTGTCGGTCTCGGCGATCAGCTCGGCCTCGGAGAGATTGCGGTGCGCCAGCCGCGCCTTGAGGCCGCGGTCGACGAGGCCGCGCACCAGCCCGCCAATGAACACCGGCATCGACGAGGAGATCGGCAGGTAGACGCCGACCGCGAAGGCCAGCGAGCCGATGCCGCACATCTCGAGCGCAATGGCGATCATCCCGCCGAGGATCACCAGGGTCCAGGGCAGCTTGCCGCCCAGGATGCCCTTGATGATGTAGCTCATCAGTGTCGCCTTGGGGGCGGCGAACTTGGCGACCGTGGTGCCGTCCGGGCGTGTGCGGTGGGTGCCGTTGACGCCCGGGTCGACCAGCCAGCGGGGCGCGCCGCTGGCGTCGACGAGGTAGCGGCCGGGCGCGCCACCGACGGTGTCGGTCTTCTGCCAGACGCGGTAGGTCGCGGGGTCGGACGCCGCTTGCGAGCCGCGGATGTGGTCGGTCGGCAGGCTGGCGAGCGAAGTTGTAGGGACGCGCCAGGCCGGGGCGGGAAGGCCTTCCTTGGCCGTCGGCGCGCCGGCCGCGGCCACCGGCACGTAGACGGTCGAGGCGTCGTTCAGCGCCAGCAGGATCGGCCCAAGCGCCAGGGCCGAGACTAGCGCCCCGCAGAGGATGGCGATCTGCTGGGCCCGCGGGGTCGAGCCGATCAGGAAGCCGGTCTTGAGGTCCTGCGAGGTGGTGCCGCCGTTGGAGGCGGCGATGCAGACGATGCCGCCGACCGACAGCGCGGTGACGTAGTAGGTCGAGCCGGTCCAGCCGAGGGCGAGGAAGATCAGGCAGGTGAGCAGCAGGGTCGCGACGGTCATGCCGGAGATCGGGTTGGACGAGGAGCCGATCTGGCCGGTGAGGCGCGAGGAGACGGTGACGAACAGGAAGCCGAAGACGACGATCAGGAGGGCCCCGACCAGGTTCATTCGGAGGCTGTGAACGAGCAGGATCGCCACCACCAGGGCGAAGAGGCCGAGGAAGACGAAGCGCGGCGACAGGTCCTGGTCGGTCCGCAGGACTTCGGCCGGCGCCGCGCCGCGGCGCGCCCGCCAGTCGGCGAGGCCGCCGGCGAAGCCGCGCCAGATCATCGGCAGGGAGCGGACGAGGCTGATGATCCCGCCGGTGGCGACCGCCCCGGCGCCGATGTAGAGCACATAGGCCCCGCGGATGTCGTCCGGCCCCATCTGGGCGATCGGCATCGTCCCCGGCGGAATGATCCCCGGCGAGACGCCGCCGAAGAAGCGGATGGCCGGGATCAGCACCAGGTAGGCCAGCACCCCGCCGGCGGCCATGGTCGAGGCGATCTTCGGGCCGATGATGTAGCCGACGCCGAGCAGCTCGGGCGAGATCTCGGCCGAGATCGAGCCGGCCGCCAGCGGCGCGCCGAACACCTTCTCGGGGATGTCCTTCCACAGGCGGAAGGCCTCCATGGCCAGCTTGTAGACGACGCCGGCCCCGAAGCCGGCGAAGATCGCCGTGGCGCCCGAGCGGGCCGCCGCCTCATCGGCCGGCGCGCCGTCGTCGCGGCCGAGCGCGCGTTCCTCGGACGTCGCTCCCGCCTTCAGCACCTCGGCGCAGGCCGTGCCTTCGGGATACTTGAGGATGCCGTGCTCCTGGACGATCAGCGCCCGACGCAGGGGGATCATCATCAGGATGCCGAGCAGGCCGCCCAGGATCGCCACCACCGTCACCCGGCCGACCTCAAGGTCGAAGCCGAGAATCATGATCGCCGGCATGGTGACGCCGACGCCGAAGGCGATCGATTCGCCGGCCGAGCCGGCGGTCTGGACGATGTTGTGCTCGAGGATCGTCGCCGAGCGCAGGCCGATGCGGCCGAGCAGCCGGAAAAGCGTCAGCGAGATCACCGCCACCGGGATCGAGGCGCTGACCGTCAAGCCGACCTTCAGCACCAGGTAGAGCGAGGAGGCCCCGAAGACCACGCCCAGCAGGACGCCCATGATCAGCGGTGTGGCGGAAAGCTCGCGCAGCCGCACGGCGGCCGGAATGAGCGGGCGGAATGACGCCGCCGGTCGTTCGATTGCGCTCACGTGCCCCCTCGCGATTTGATCGGACGAGAGATCGCACATCGCGGCGGTATCCAGAACCCCTCCCCCACGGGAGAGGTGAAGGGTCACATCGCCAGCACCGGCGCTTCACGCCAGAGGGTCGGGAACTCGGCTTTCAGGGCCCGCACCTTCGGCAGGTCGTTGATGGCGATGTAGGGCGCATCGGGGTGATGGACGAGGTAGTCTTGGTGATAGTCCTCGGCGTGGAAGAAGCCGGTGTCGGGATCGACCCGCGTCGCGATCGGTCGCCCGAACGCCTTCGCGCCATTGAGTTGGGCGATGTAACGCTCGGCAACAACCTTCTGGGCGGTGCTGCGGTAGAAGATCTCTGAGCGGTACTGCGGGCCCTCGTCCGGACCCTGGCGATTGACCACGGTCGGGTCGGTGGCCACCGAGAAGAAGATGCGCAGGATCTGGCCGTAGGAGATCTGGGCCGGGTCATAGGTGATCTCGACGGATTCCGCATGGCCGGTCATGCCGCTGCCGACGATCTCGTACTGCGCCGTCGCTCGCTTGCCGCCGGCGTAACCGGCCCACACCTTCTTCACCCCGCGCACGTGCTCGAAGACGCCCTGCACGCCCCAGAAGCAGCCGCCGGAAAGGACGGCAGATTGCACGCCGGCGGCCTGGGGATCGTAGGCCGGCGCGGGGAGGGGAGCGGCGATGGCGGCGCTGCAGGCAGCGAGCAGCGCGGCGGCGGTGGTGACGAGAGTCCTGGCGGACATGGCGGTCTCCGGTTAGGTCCCCGTGAATTCGCGCAATGCCGGCGCAAGGTTACGCTGCCTTACGTGAGCATGTAACGATCGCGGCGGATTCGCCGAACAAGGAAGCAGGCGCCGCAGGTGGAGGCCGAACTCAAGGCGCTGATGATCGCCGCCCAGGCGGGCGACGGAGCCGCCCAGACGCGGCTGCTCACCGTCCTGGCCGGGCGCCTGCGCGCCTTCTTCGCCCGGCGTCTCGGCTCCGGCGACGTCGAGGATCTGGTGCAGGAGGCGTTGCTGGCTATCCACTTGAAGCGTGCGACCTTCGACCCGCGGTACGACTTCACGCCGTGGGCCTTCGCCATCGCTCGCTACAAGCTGGTCGACCATTTTCGCCGCACCGGCGCCCGGCCGAGCACGCCGCTGGAGGACGCCGGCGAACTTCTGGCCGAGGGCAATCCGGAGGAAGGGGCGGTACGCCGCGACCTCTCGCGCCTGCTGGCGTCGCTGCCGGAGCGCCAGCAGGCGCTGATGCGCGACGTCAAGCTCGAAGGCTATTCGATGGAGGAGGCGGCGGCCCGGGCCGGGATGAGCGTCGGCGCGGCCAAGGTGGCCATCCACCGGGCGATGCAGCGGCTGATGAAGGGGGTCCGCAATGAAGACCTCTGAACTGATCCAGCTTCTCGCGCAGTCAGAGCCGATCCAGCCTGTAGCTCCGGCCCGGCGGCTGATGCCGGCGGCGCTGGGCGGCGCGGTTGCGGCGCTTGGCCTGCTGCTGCTGACGCTCGGCTTGCAGCCGCTCGGCTCGGCAGTCGAGGCGTCGTGGTTCTGGATGAAGGCGGGCTACGGCCTCTCCGCAGCCCTCGCCGGCTTGTTGCTGCTGATTCCCCTGGCCCGCCCCGGCGCGCGGATCGGCGTTGCCGGCGTCGCGATCCTGGCGATCGGGGTGCTCTTCATGTCGATGATGGCCATGCATCAGGCCATGCGC
>JBEKQJ010000269.1:0-4596 GCA_049519835.1 Caulobacteraceae bacterium
TGGCTGGGCCGCCGCCAACGACGCCTTCCACTCCGACATGGATGTCTTCGACCACCAGGTCGCCATGGTCGAATACGAGACCGGCCTGCGTCTCAGCTTCCACTCCAACAGCCATGTCGCCTTGCAGGAGCGGCGCTGGTATCTGACCGGGACCGACGGAACCCTGCTCGCCGACCTCGTCCGCAACAAACTGATGATCCGCGGCGCGCTCGATCGCAAGAAGCCCGAGCGCCTCGACTTCGCCACCCGCACGGCCGACCTGCACAACGGCGCCGACCAGGCCATGGCCCTCGATCTGAAGGCGACGCTGGAAGCAGGCGCGGCCTTCCCAGTGACACCCTGGGAGTCGATCGAGGCTGGCCTCACCGTCATGGCCATCGACGAAGCGGCGGCGAGCGGCGAGGTGGTGGACCTGCGGCCCTGGTGGACGGAGCTGGACGCGGCGCGATCCGTTGACGGAATCGCCGCGATCGGAAACTGATCGGCGATACGGAGGGCGCTGCATGCGGCTTGTACTGGCGGGCGCGCTCTGCGCCCTGGCGACGGTGGCGCGCGCTGCGCCGCCACTCGAGACTTACGGCAAGCTGCCAGCCCTCGACCTCGTAAGGCTATCCCCGTCGGGCGACCGGATCGCCTTTGTGGCCGTGGATGGCGATGATCGCAAGTTGTTCATCCGAAAGACGGGCGGAGACGCCCTGCTGGTCACGCCAGTCGGGACAACCAAGGTCTTCGATCTCGAATGGGCGGGTGAAGATCACGTCATCGTCTCGACGAGCTCGACGTTCAAATATCGAACCGGCGGGCTCAGCACCTGGGTGGCGCCGGGGCGAGCAGAGATCGGCTTCGTATTCGCCGCCGACGTGAAGAGCGGCAAGGTCACGCGGCTCCTTGAGGGCGAGAAGAGCGACACCTTCGATGGGGCAGCCGTTACCCTGGGCTCGCGGCTGATTGACGACCGATGGTTCGAGTTCCTGCGCGCCTACAATGTGCGCATGGGCCAGTTCGTCTACAAAGTGGCTCTGGACACCGGCCACGCCGACCTCGTGGCGAGCTACCAGGACGCCAACGGCGGCTTTCTCATCGGAACCGACGGCAGCGTCGCGACGCATGAGGAATATGCGCAATTGCGGCGGACATGGGACCTGTTTCGCGGCGCCGAAGGGCGCGGCTTGGTGGCTGAGCGGCCCTCCGACATGTGGACCGTGAGCGCGGCCGGCTTCGGGCGCACCCCCGGCACCATCGTCGTCGAAGACATTCAGAATCAGGCCGGGGGCAAGGATGGTTTCATTGAATACCCGATGACGTCCGGCGCACCGGCCACGTCGCTCTTTGTCGATCCGCAACCCGACAAGCTGGTCTTCGATCCGCAGACCCATCTTCTGCTCGGTGGGGTGCTGCCAGGCGGTCAGGGCGCGGTGTTCTTCGATCCCAGCCTGCAGCGGCGGTACGACGCGGTGCGCAAGGCGTTTCCGGGATTGCAAGTCGAACTCGTGTCGTTCTCAACCGGCTTTGGCAAGCTCGTGGTCAAAACAGACGGCGGCGACGATCCGGGCACCTATTGGCTCGTCGACATGACGACCGGCAAGGCCGAAGATCTGATGCCGGCTTATCCCGTCGACGCCAAAGACGTTGGACCGACCAGCCTCTTCAAATACCGGGCCTCGGATGGTCTCGCGCTGGAAGGCGTTCTGACCCTGCCGCCAGGCTCATCCGGCAAATCGCTTCCCCTGGTCGTCATGCCGCACGGCGGGCCTGTCGGGTTCTACGATCGGGTCGGGTTCGACTATTGGGCCCAGGCCTTCGCTTCGCGGGGCTATGCGGTGTTTCAGCCGAACTACCGGGGTTCGGGCGGCTACGGCGCGGGTTTGCGTCAGGCCGGCTTCGGTCAGTTCGGCGGGAAAATGCTGAGCGACATCACCGATGGAGTGGCGGCTCTGGCCGCGGCCGGCGTGATCGATCCCGCCAAGGTCTGCATCGCCGGAGCGAGCTACGGCGGATATGCGGCGCTGGCCGAGGTAACATTGGGAGCCGGCCACTGGCGCTGCGCCGTCGCCGTCTCGCCGGTGACCGACCCCGGTGCAATCATGGAATACGCCGGCGATGATCCCAACACTGCCCGCGGAAGATACAACCGTGCGCTTTTCGGCGCTTCCTTCGCGGGGTCGGATGCCAATGCCCGTATTTCGCCGCTGCGCCACGCGGATATGGCCAGCGCCCCAGTCCTGCTGATTCACGGTAAGGACGACAGCACCGTCCCCTTCGCCCACAGCCAGAAAATGTATGACGCCCTCCGCGCGGCCGGAAAGCTCGCGGTGCTCGATCCAATGGAGGGTGAGGACCACAACTGGTCGCACGAGGCGACCCGCCTGAGAATCCTCGTCGACTCCGTGGCCTTCGTCCAGAAGTACAATCCGGTCCAGTGAGCCTCAGAAGCGTTTGACCCCCTTCGCCTCGAGCTGCGGCCAGAGCAGGTGCCGGGCCGGCAGCGGACGGGTGAGGGCGAGGTTGCGCGGCTTCCAGCCCAGCGGGCCGACCGTCACCTCGGCAAGGCCCGCCGCCTCGAAAGCGCGCTTCAGCGAGGCGGGCGTGAACCACTTGAGGTGGGTGCGGTCCATCACCCCTTCCGCCTCATAGTCGAAACGGCCGGCGACGAGCCGCGCCACGATCCGCCAGTGGGCGATGTTGGGGGTGCTGGCCAGGGCCCGGCCGCCAGGCTTGAGGAACCTCACCAGCCGCGCCAGCGTCGCTTCCGGGTCGGGCAGATGCTCCAAGACCTCCCCCATGACCAGCAGGTCGAAGCTGGCTTCCGGGTGGCGGATGTCGAGGGCGTCGACGTCGCCGACGATCACGTCGCTGAGCACGGCCCTGGCCGCCTCGGCCGCCGCGCCCTGCCGCTCGATCCCGACCCAAACCCCGGCCTTGACCGCAGCGAGGGCCAAAGCCCCAGTCGCTCCAGAGCCGCAGCCGAGCTCCAGCACCCTGAGCTCGGGGTCGTGCGGCAGCGGATCGACCCAGTCGCGCCGGGCGTTGGCGAAATAGCCCGCACGCTTGGCGTCATAGGCGTCGGTGAGCGCGTCGGAGGTCATGGCGCGCCTTGTAGCCGAAACGCCTGCCTCCCGCGCAACCTGCCGTCGGGTCAGAGTTCCAACGCCTTTCGTGGTGATCTAGGCTCGCGCTAAAGGGAGGACTGGGTGGCCGAAGATCTGCCGCAGCTTCTGGATTCGCTTGTCCGCCGGCGTCTTGCCGGCGAGGGCGTGGGCGGCGTCGCACGTCTTTCGGCCGGCGCCACCCAGGAGATCTGGCGCTTTCACATGCTGAAGGACGGCGCGGAGATCCCGCTCATCCTGCGTCGCGCGCCGGGCGGCGGGTTCCGTGTCTCGCCCACCGCTGTCGGCCTCGAGGTTGAGGCCCAGCTGATCGTCGCGGCTGGGGCCGTCGGCGTGCCGACGCCGCCGGTGCGCTGCGTGCTGGAGCCGGAAGACGAACTTGGCCACGGCTTCGTCATGGGTTTCGTCGACGGTGAGACCCTGGGCGGCCGCATCGCTCGCGGCGAGGCTTTCGCCGAAACCCGCACCTTCCTGGCCCGCCAGTGCGGCGAGATCCTCGCCCGCCTGCACACCCTCAATCCGGTCGATTTCCCGACGCTGAGGCGCACCACGCCAGCCGAGCAACTGGCGCAATACGAGGAGATCTACCGCGCCGGCGACTGGCCGCGGCCAGTCTTCGAATTGGCTTTTCGGTGGCTGGCTGAGCGCTGTCCGCCGCCGCCGCCTGAGCCCCGCCTGGTGCACGGCGACTTTCGCAACGGCAACCTGATGATCGGACCAGAGGGCGTGCGGGCCGTGCTCGACTGGGAAATCGCTCACGTCGCCGATCCGATGGAGGACCTCGGCTGGATCTGCGTCGGCTCCTGGCGGTTCGGCGTCGACGCTTTGCCGGTGGGCGGCTTTGGTCTGCGCGAGGACCTGTGGGCCGGCTACGAGGCCGCCGGCGGTCCGCCGGTGCGCCGCGAGCACGCCCTTTGGTGGGAGGCCTTCGGCTCCCTGCGCTGGGGTGTGATGTGCGCCGGCATGGCGAATGCGTTCCGTACGGTGGACCCTAACGTCGAGCGGGCGGTCATCGCCCGCCGCGCCTCGGAGACGGAGATCGACCTCATGCGCCTCATCGCGGCCTGACATGCAGGACGAACCGAGACCCGAGGAAATCCTGGCGGCGGTGGCGCGCTACCTGCGCGAGACGGTGGCGCCGGCGACCAGCGGCCACGTGTCGTTCAACGTCCGCGTCTGCGCCAACGCCCTTGAGATGAGCCGCCGCCAGTTGCTCGATCCCAATTCCGAGGCGGAGAGAGGCAGGCTCGCGGCTCTGCTGGGCGAGGCCGGCGACCTTGCCGCGCTCAACGCCGAACTCTGCCGCCGTATCGCCGCCGGCGAGGCGACGCTGGAAACGCCCGGCCTCACCGGGCATCTGTGGGAGACGACGCTCGCCAAACTGGCCGTTGATCAGCCGACCTACTGGGGCTACCGCGCCGCACTGGCGGCGCGCGAGGATCGAGCCTTCTCACCATCATCCTCCTCCCCCTTGATGGGGGAGGTGGCC
>JBEKQJ010000270.1:0-4568 GCA_049519835.1 Caulobacteraceae bacterium
GCCTCCGCGCTTTGTCCCGGTCCAATCGATGAGTCTCGGCCCCTCCGCCGTCATGATCACGTTGCCAGGGTGCAGGTCGCAGTGGGCCAGTCTCTCGTCGGTCGGCAGGCGATCGACCAGGGCGAGAATGCCTGCCGCAACGCGCTCCGGAATCTGGGCGTCGGGCAGCCGCAAGGAGCCGGCCATGTAGTCGCGTATGGACAGCACGTCAGGTGGCGTCGGCGTCTGGTGAACCGAAAGGCCGAGGGCGGCGAGGATCGCACCAGCTTCGCGGAGCGGCATGGCGTCCGTCTGCAGGAGCTGCAGCAAGGTCGGACCCTCGAGGCGCGGCAGCACGAGACCACGGCGCCCTTCCACCTTCACCTCGTCCAGCACCTCCGGCGCCGGGCCGCCGGCGGCGAAGACGGCGCGGGTCATTCGCGCCTCCCACCAGGGGATCCGCCGCGGGATGCCGGCCTTGAACAATTTGACGACCTGGCCCGGCGCCCAGGCGTGGACGTCCGACATCGAGCCTTCGCCGATCTTTTCCCCCAGGGCTCCCGCCATTGCCCAGCCTCCGCAAGCCCGTTGAGACGGCGCTTGATCGGCCGCGGTGGAGGCGGTTGCAAAGCAAGTTAAGTTGGCGTGTATTGGCCTTGTCGCGCTGGCACGGTTGAGCCCTGCCGCCTTCCTTGAAATCACACCGCTAGGCGCTCGCGAATGTCCGTTGGGCCCAAAGGGGGTTCGCAATCACTCGCCGGCCCGCGGGTCGATCCTCCTGACACCCGGTAAGCCGAACAATTTGGCTTCGACCGCGATCGCGTAGGTCTCCGAAGCGCCGCCCGCTCGCTCGACGGTCACCTGATACACCCGGCAAAACCCACTGCCGGCGACGCCCATCAAATGGTCGGCCACCCACACCTCCTCACCCCCGAAATACTTCGTGCCAGTCCGCTTGATGGTGAACGCGAGCGCTCCCGTGCCGCCCTGGTCAGCCTTGATCCTATCCAGGTCTTTTCGCGGGGAGGCGATATAGAGCCAAGTATACCCTCCGGCAGTCGAGGCCATGAGGGTGAGCAGGAGTAGCAAGCCCGTCATTTCGCGCTTCGAACCTCTTGCATTCCGCCTGGCGTCGCCCTCGCGAAGTTTCGCACTCTGGCGCGGTCGGGGCAGCCGTTATCGAGCCGGGGCGGACTTGAGTCGCGATGGGCGCAAGGCTCCGACGAGATCCACCGGCGGGGATCGGCGGCCTCTAGCCGTAAGTGACGTCCGGATTGCTTTGTCCGACTTCGATAATATAACCATCGGGATCTCGAATGTAGCAGCGCGTCTCACCGTACTTTGGAATCGGTTCGGTGATGAAATTGGCGCCTCGGCTCTTCCACAATTCATAGCAGGCATGAATATCCGCGACGCGTATGTTCATGAAACTGCTGACTGAATCGGGGTCGGTAGGGACTCTGAGCGTTACCGATGGTTTGTCGGGTGTCGGACCGCCCCCGACGTTCACAATGAGCCATGTGTTTGCGATCTGGATGTACCCTGGCGCACCCTTGCTGTCGCCTCTGCTCAGAATGCGACCGCCGAAGACCGTTTCATAGAAATGAGCCGATCGACCGATGTCGGCGACCGTGAGAAAATGTGTGACGGTGAAGCCGTCGCGCGGCGGCATCTCGAAGTTCTGTTGTTCGATTTGTACACTCATGGACAACCCCAATTCCGACAAGCAGCGCCCATCACGCGCGGGGAAACATGCGCATCAGCCGTTGATGTGAATTAAGCTCCCGGGGATTCCAAACATCAACCACGGCCGATTGGCCAATCGCGCAAGACCCTCCGACCCGTTGCGCTCGCCCGCCGGGAGGCGCCCTATGGCCCGACACACACGGGGGCCAACCTTGAGCGAATTCGCCACCCTTTCCCACCGCCGGCGCCTGAGGTTCTGGGGCTGGGGGTACGAGGACGAGGACCTGACGCCCGAGGAGGCCGGCCGCATCCGCGCCTCGGCGGCCAAGGCCATCGGGCATGCGCCGGACGAGATCCCGCCGCCGGTGGAAGCCGACTTCGACCTGCCCGCCCCCCGCGCCGCCGCCCCGCCCGCCCTGGCGGCGATGGTCTCGGCGACGCCCTACGACCGGCTCACCCATGCCCTCGGCAAGTCGTTCGGCGACGTGGTGCGCATGCGCCTGCGGCGGATCGATCATGCGCCCGACCTGGTGGCGTTCCCCAAGACCCCTGACGACGTCGGCCGCCTGCTCGACTGGGCGTCCAGCGCCAACCTCGCGGTGGTGCCGTTCGGCGGCGGCTCGAGCGTGGCCGGGGGCGTCGAGCCGGATGTCGGCGACTCCTACGCCGGCAGCCTGGTCATCGATACGCAGCACATGAACCGCGTGGTCGAGATCGATCGCCTGAGCCGCGCCGCGCGCATCGAGGCCGGCGCCCTCGGGCCTGAGATCGAGGCCCAGCTGCGCCCGCACGGCCTGACGCTGCGCCACTTCCCGCAGAGCTTCCAGATCTCGACCCTGGGCGGCTGGATCGCCACCCGCAGCGGCGGCCATTTCGCCTCGCTCTACACCCACATCGACGACTTCGTGGAATCGACCACCACGGTGACGCCGGCCGGCCGGCTCGAGACCCGCCGTCTGCCGGGCTCCGGCGCCGGCCCTTCGCCGGACCGGATGATCATCGGCTCGGAGGGCATGCTCGGTATCATCGTCGAAGCCTGGATGCGGCTGCAGGACCGGCCGACGCACCAGACCTCGGCCAGCATCGTCTTCTCCACCATGGGCCAGGCCGCCGCCGCCGTGCGCGCCCTGACCCAGTCGGGGCTCTATCCCAGCAACTGCCGCCTGCTCGATCCCCTTGAAGCAGCCGGCAATGGCGTCGGCGACGGCGCCGCGGCCATCCTCGTCCTGGGGTTCGAGTCCGCCGACCATCCGCTCGACGCCTGGATGGGCCGCGCCCTCGAGCTCGTCGCCGACCACGGCGGCGCCTACGACCGTGAGGCTGTCGCCGCCTCGCTCGCCCCCGGCGCCGCGTCGGGCCGCGAGGGCGCGGCCGGCCAGTGGCGCAACGCCTTCATCCGCATGCCGTATGGCCGCAACCTCTCCGTGGGCTTGGGCATGATCGGCGACACCTTCGAGACCGCCATCACCTGGGACCGCTTCGAGGGCTTCTACGCGGCGGTGCGCGAGCGGGCGGCGAAGGCGATCGGCGAGATCTGCGGCCACTCGGCGGCAGTGTCGTGCCGCTTTACCCACGTCTATCCGGACGGCCCGGCCCCCTACTTCTCCTACCAGGCCGTGGGCACGCGCGACGGCCGGCTCGAGGACTCGCTGGCCAAGTGGCGCGACATCAAGGCCGCCACCAACGAGATCGTCGTCTCGCTCGGCGGCACGGTTACCCATCACCACGCGGTCGGACGCGACCACCGGCCCGGCTACGAAAAGCAGATACCGCCGCTGTTCCGCGCCGCCCTCACCGCCGCCAAGTCCGCCCTAGACCCCGCCGGCGTGATGAACCCCGGCGTCCTCATCGACCCGGCTGGGCGGAAGGTGGGGCAGACCGGCGTGCTGGGGGGCGGCTGAGACTCCGGGACGCGCCCGCCGTCAGGGAGCCTTAGCAGACTTGTCGGCGCTCCAGAGCAGTCCGCCGAGGATCACGGCGATGGCGAAAAGCGCTGGGACATCGCCCATGAGATGGCCCATGTGACTCATGCCGTCTGTCATGCCGAAGGACTGCTGCGCCATGATTGCGCCATGCACGAAGCTGGACGCCACGGTGAACCAGATCAGGCTGCGATTGGCGAGCGGATCGCGCGCGGCCAGGATGAGGAAGACACCCAGCACGGCGTAAACGCCGACGATCATCATGTAATAGTCGTTTGAAGAGGGGGCGCCTTGATGCCAGGCCCAGCCTGAGGGCCACACGATCGCGAGCGGATAGATCAATAGAAAGGCGACGCCGAAAACAACAAGCGCAATTTTGAGAAGTGAGAGTGTGTTCATGGTGCAACCCCCCGATTAGTAACGACCAAGAGCTACATTCGACGCGGCGGCGGATGAAGCGGGTGTAAGATAGCCGCGCACCTCTGACGCCTCTCGTCACGGTACGATCTAAATTGGTCGATGATCAACGTCCGCATTCCACCTCGAGTGGACCTCGCCTAACGGGCCGCCCGGATCAGCTCAGCGAGACGCGTGACGACCAGGGCCGCGCCCATCGGCTTTGGACAGAAGCTCACGCGCCCGGGGGTGGCGACAATTCCCTCTGGAGCCGGTGAAGCCGAGTGAAGGATAATCACCTTCCCCCTTTCGAGGAGGGTCTTGGCGAGGGGGAACACGTCGCGATCGACGAGCCGCACATCGAGAATGGCGGCATGGACGTCTTCCACCGCCAGCAAGGCCAAGCCGTCCTGGACCCGGGAGATCGGGCCGATGACCTCGCCGTGCGCATCTTCCACCGCCCGCGCCAGGCTCTCGGCGACCAGCGGCTCGTCTTCGGCAATCAGAACGCGACGGCCAGCAAGCATGGCCGATCTCCGCCGGAGCTTTGCGAAGGCGTCCCCCTAGCCTATGTCAAATACCCGA
>JBEKQJ010000271.1:0-4553 GCA_049519835.1 Caulobacteraceae bacterium
AAGGCGGCCAGACCCACCTCGGCCTGCCGGTGTTCGACACCGTCGCCGAGGCGGCGGAGGCGGTGAAGCCGGACGCCACGGTGATCTATGTGCCGCCGCCGTTCGCCGCCGACGCCATCCTGGAGGCCATCGACGCGGAAATTCCGCTGATCGTCACCATCACCGAGGGCATCCCGGTCGCCGACATGGTGGCGGTCAAGCGCGCCCTCTCGGGCTCGCAGTCGAGGCTCATCGGGCCCAACTGCCCGGGGGTGCTGACGCCGAACGAAAGCAAGATCGGCATCATGCCGGGCTCGATCTTCAGGCCCGGCTCGGTGGGCGTGGTCTCGCGCTCCGGCACCCTGACCTACGAGGCGGTGTTCCAGACCACCGAGGCGGGCCTCGGCCAGAGCACGGCCGTCGGCATCGGCGGAGATCCGGTGAAGGGCACGGAGTTCATCGAGGTGCTGGACATGTTCCTGCATGACGAAGCCACGCACTCGATCATCATGATCGGTGAAATCGGCGGCTCGGGCGAGGAAGACGCCGCGGAGTTCCTGCGCACGCACAGGGTCCGGAAACCCATGGTTGGCTTCATCGCCGGCCGCACCGCCCCGCCGGGCCGGCGCATGGGCCACGCCGGGGCGATCATATCCGGGGGCAAAGGCGGCGCCGAGCACAAGATCGCGGCTATGGAGGCGGCGGGCATCCGCATTTCGCCTTCGCCCGCGGCCCTAGGTCATACTCTGGTGGAGCTTCTCAAAAGCTGAGATTTCGACCACACGCCGGGATTGTTTTCGTGAATTCGCGCGGCCGCCGGGGTTTGTGGCCAAATGGCTTGGGGGTACATATCTGACCCCCGCGCCAGATTGCGTGCGGCGCCAAAGGTGAACTGACATGGCGGATGACGCTGGCCGGCTGAACGAGCTCCTGGCCGAAACCTCCTTTCTGTACGGCGGCAACGCCGGATTTGTGGAAGACCTCCAGGCGCGATGGGCCAAGGACCCTGGCTCCGTGGAGCCGTCGTGGGCGGCCTTCTTCACCTCGCTAGCCGACGCGCCGGACACGGTGCGGGCCGCCGCGACGCCGCCGCCGTGGACGCCGCCGGCCGTCCCTGCGCCCCGGCCGGATTGGCTCTCGGCGGTGGACGGCATGTGGCCGGCGGTCGAAGCCAAGTTGAAGAGCCGGATCGAAGAGGTTCAACCCGCCGCCAGTCCTGACGAGGTGCGCGCCCGCACGCTGGATTCCCTGCGCGCCATCATGATGATCCGCGCCTACCGCATGCGCGGCCATCTGAAAGCCAACCTCGACCCCCTAGGCATCGCCATCACCGAGGGCGACGCCACCGAACTCGACCCGGCCAGCTACGGCTTCGCAGAGCAGGACTACGACCGGCCGATCTTCCTGGACTACGTGCTCGGCCTCGAGACCGGCACCGTGCGCGAGATCCTTGCGATTCTCCGGCGCACCTACTGCGGCGCGGTTGGCGTCCAGTACATGCACATCTCGAACCCGGCCGAGAAGGCGTGGCTGCAGGAGCGCATCGAAGGCCACGACAAGGAGATCAGCTTCACGCCTGAGGGCAAGATCGCCATCCTCAAGAAATTGATCGAGGCCGAGGCGTTCGAGCGGTTCCTCGCCAAGCGATATCCGGGGGCGAAGCGGTTCGGCATCGACGGCGGCGAGGCCCTGGTGCCGGCCCTGGAGCAGATCATCAAGCGCGGCGGCGCGCTGGGCGTGAAGGACATCGTCTTCGGTATGCCGCACCGCGGGCGGCTCAATGTGCTGGCGGCGGTGATGGGCAAGCCCTACCGAAGCATTTTCCACGAGTTCGGCGGCGGCTCGTCGCTACCGTCGGACATCGAGGGTTCGGGCGACGTCAAGTATCACCTGGGCGCGTCGTCGGACCGCGAGTTCGACGGCAACAGCGTACACCTGTCGCTGACCGCCAATCCCAGCCACCTGGAGATCGTCAATCCGGTCGTCCTCGGCAAGGCGCGCGCCAAGCAGGCGTTCACCCTGCGCAGCGACCCGACCCAGGGCCGTAGCCACGTCCTTCCACTGCTTATGCACGGTGACGCCGCCTTCGCCGGCCAGGGCGTCGTGGCCGAGTGCTTCAATCTGATGGGCATCAAGGGCTACCGCACCGGCGGGGCCCTGCACTTCATCGTCAACAACCAGATCGGCTTCACGACCTATCCGCGCTACTCGCGGACCAGCCCCTATCCCTCCGACAGCGCCTTGATGGTGGAGGCGCCGATCTTCCACGCCAATGGCGACGATCCAGAAGCAGTGACCTTCGCCGCCCGCGTGGCGATCGAGTACCGACAGCAGTTCGGCAAGGACGTGGTGCTCGACATGTTCTGCTACCGTCGGTTCGGCCACAACGAAGGCGACGACCCGACCATGACCCAACCGGTCATGTACAAGGTCATCAAGGACCATCCATCGACCCGGGAGCTTTATGCCCGCCGCCTGATCGCCGAGGGCGTGGCCAGCGAGGCCGACGTCACCGCCTGGGTGGACGAGTTCGACAAATTCCTCGAGGCCGAATTCGAGGCCGGCAAGACCTACGAGCCCGACAAGGCCGACTGGCTGGACGGCAAATGGGCCGGCCTCGCCCTGCCGGATGGCGAAGAGCGGCGCGGCAACACCGCCGTGCCGAAACAAAAACTGATCGATCTCGGCCTCAAGTTCACGGCGATTCCCGAGCGCATCGACGTGCACAGAACGGTCAAGCGGGTCATCGAGGCGCGGCGGACTAGCATCGAGACCGGTAGGGACATCGACTGGGCGACCGGCGAGCACCTGGCCTTCGCGACGCTGCTGGATCAGGGCTATCCCGTGCGGCTTTCCGGGCAGGACAGTGTGCGCGGCACCTTCGTTCAGCGTCACTGCGACATCATCGATCAGAAGACCGAGGAGCACTACACCCCGCTGCGCCACCTGCGCCCGGGCCAGGCCCACTTCGAGGCGCTGGATTCGGCCCTGTCCGAAGAGGCGGTGTTGGGCTTCGAATACGGCTTCTCGCTGTCGGAGCCGCGCACGCTCACCCTCTGGGAGGCGCAGTTCGGCGACTTCGCCAACGGCGCTCAGGTGGTCATCGACCAGTTCATCTCATCGGGAGAACGCAAGTGGCTGCGCATGAGCGGCCTCACCATGCTGCTGCCGCACGGCTATGAAGGTCAGGGCCCCGAGCACTCCTCGGCGCGCCTCGAGCGCTATCTGCAGCTCTGTGCGGAGGACAACCTGCAGGTGGCCAACTGCTCGACGCCGGCCAACTACTTCCACGTCCTGCGCCGCCAGATGCTGCGCGAGTTCCGCAAGCCTCTGATCCTGATGACGCCCAAGTCGCTGCTGCGGCACAAGAAGGCGGTCTCGACCCTGGAGGACATGGCCGAGGGCTCCTCGTTCCACCGCGTGCTGCAGGACGACGCCCAGTGGGGGCGCCACACCGAGGTCAAGCTGGTCGCCGACGACAAGATCCGCCGCGTCGTCCTGTGCTCCGGGAAGGTCTATTATGACCTCTTGGACGAGCGGGAGGCGCGCGGCGCCAACGACGTCTACCTGCTGCGCCTCGAGCAGTTCTATCCCTGGCCGATGAAGTCACTGACCACCGAGCTCGGGCGCTTCAAGGCCGCCGAACTCGTCTGGTGCCAGGAAGAACCCAAGAACATGGGCGGCTGGAGCTTCGTGGACCCCTGGCTGGAGCTGACGCTCGGCAAGATGAAGGTGGCCGCCAAGCGGGCCCGCTATGTCGGCCGGCCGGCTACCGCATCCACCGCAGCGGGGGTGATGAGCCGGCACAAGCGAGAGCTCGAGAACTTCCTCGCTGCCGCCTTCGCCTGAGGCGGCCTTTGGTCTAGATCAGGCGCCGCGCCGGCTGAGCGCCATGGAGCATCCGCAGTATGACCGACATCATGACCCCCGCGCTCGGCGAATCGGTCACCGAGGCGACCGTCGCCCGCTGGGCCAAGAAGCCCGGCGAGGCGGTCAAGCGTGACGAGGTCCTGGTCGAGCTCGACACCGACAAGGTGAGCCTGGAGGTGGTCGCCCCGGAGGATGGTGTTCTCGCCGCCATCGATGCTGAAGAGGGCGCGACGGTGACGCCGGGTCAGAGGCTGGGCCAGGTCGGCGCGAGCAGCGGAGCCTCCGCGCCGGCCTCCGCCGCCAAGGCCGCGCCGGCATCAGCGCCGCCGCCCAAGCCGGAACCCGCGCCAGCGGCTGAGCCCGAGCCCGCTGCGCCACCCGCCTCGACGCCGCCGGCCGCGACCGCGCCCTCCGTGCGACGGATCGCCGCCGAGAATCCCACGCTCGACATCGCCGCCATCGCCGGCACCGGCAAGGACGGACGGATCACCAAGGGCGACGCGCTTACCGCCCTGGAAGCGCTCTCGAAGGCGCCACCCCCGCCGCCGGCTCCTGCTGCGCCGCGGGCGATCGATGCGCGAGAAGAACGCGTGCGCATGACGCGCTTGCGCCAGACCATCGCCCGCCGGCTCAAGGAGGCTCAGTCCAACGCCGCCATGCTGACCACCTTCAACGAGGTCGACATGACCGCGGTGATGGCCCTG
>JBEKQJ010000272.1:0-4532 GCA_049519835.1 Caulobacteraceae bacterium
GCTGGTCCAAGTGGCATAGGGTCATGCCGTAGCGGCTTGAGTGCGACGTAGACCGACCTCGCCGCCAGCCCAGGGAGAAACGGATCATGTCTGACGTCTGGAACGGAACCGGCGACTGGTCCACATCCGGAGACTGGTCCGGCGGAGAGCCCGGTGCGGTGACGGCGGCCGAAGTCGCGAGCGGCGCCGCCGACGTGAGTTCCAGCGATTTCGAGGATGTTTCAGCGCTCACTGTGGACGCGGGCGCGAGCGTCACAGTCGAAGGCGGCCTGACCGTCGGCGATAGCCACCTGAATATGGTTCCCAATACGCTATCCGTTGCCGGAAGCCTGCTCGTCGACGGCGGTTCACTGACGATCGGCGGCTTCGTGACTTCGGCGAGCGGTAACATCGAAGTCAGTAACGGCAGTTCAATTCTATGGGAATCGACCGGTGACGCCTCGGGATTGAATATAGATCTCGGCGGTTCAAACGGCGACAATTTCACATTTACGCAACCCTTCAACGGGACGATCACCGGATTTTATTCTGGCGACCTGATCAATCTTAGCACTTTGGCGACAATTGATTCCACATCTATTGTGGGCAATTCAGTTGTCTTTGATACTTCATCGGGCGACTACACCATAAATTTCGGTTCCGGCGTCAACATGTCTGACGTTTCGGTCAGCGGCAGCAGCATCTCGACGAGCCAACCCGTGTGCTTCGTTTCTGGGACGCTGATCGCGACCACGCGTGGCGACGTCGAGGTGGAATACCTGGCGGTCGGTGATCTGGCGGTCACGGCGTCGGGTGAGGCGCGGCCGATCAAATGGGTCGGCCACAAGCGGGTCGTGCATCCGACGATGGCGCACCTGCCGGTGCGGGTCGTTGCCGGAGCGTTCGGCGACAACTTGCCGGTGCGCGATCTGATGCTGTCGCCCGGCCATGCGGTTTGCCTGGATGTGATGGACGCGGTGTTCGTGCCGGTCGGTGAGCTCATCAATGGCGCGACGATCGCCCAGGACGAGGTTGCCGAAGTCACCTACTGGCACGTGGAGCTTGAAAGCCACGACGTGCTGCTGGCTGAGCGCCTCCCTTGCGAGAGCTACATGGACGCCGGCAACCGGGAATGGTTCGGACGGGACTACGGCCGCCTGCAGGCCATCGACCCGGAACGCATCGCCGAGAGCCTGACGCGCTACGCCCGGCCGTTCGTGAACCGGGGCCCGCTGGTCGAGGCGATCCGCCAGCGCCTGGCGGCTCGCGCCGAAGCCATGGGCTGGACTCGCGCGTCGGACATGGACCTGCACCTCATCATCGACGGCCGGCGCATCGATCCGACCATCGATGGCGATCTGGCCCGCTTCGTGCTTCCCGCCGATGCGCCCACGGCCCGCCTCGTCTCGCGAACCTTCGTCCCCGGCGCCGACCGCCGCAAGCTCGGGGTCAGGATCAAGAGCCTCGCCGTCTCCGATGGCCTGCGCCTCAGCCGTGAGATCCCTGTCGATGTGCTCAGCGAGGGCGTCCATGGCCTCGAGCATGAAGGTCAGCGCACCTGGCGGTGGACAGACGGCGACGCCGTCCTGCCGCCCAGCCTCTGGCAAGGTTGCAACGGCCTCGCCATCCTGACCGTCGGCTTCAATTCCACGGTCGGCGCGGCCTGGATCGCGCCGCAAGCTCCCCTGGCCGCCAGTCAGGTTAGGGCCGCCTAGATCGCTGGCTTCAGGCCTTCGATGAGGGCCCGAAGCCGCTCGGTGACGGACCTGGTCGGCGGCGACAGGCAGGCCTCCAGGCAGCCGATGAGGGCCTCGGGCGGTCCATCGTTGAGGAAATGGCCGGCGTCTGCGACTGCATGGAAGCCGAGCGGCCGGTCGGATTCGGCCGCCAGTCGTCGGGCGGCGTCGAACGGCGCGAAGTCGTCGGCGTCGCCGTGGATCAGGTGTGTCGGGCAGCGGATTTCGGCCAGCGCGCGACGCATGTGGGGCATCTGCGGCGCCTGTCCGCTCACCTCGCTCACCGCCGTGCGCAGGTCGCGCGGGATGAGGCCGCCCAGACGCTGGCCGGCGTCGACCAGCCAGCGAGCGGTGGGGCCGCTCTCGCCGAGATAGCTCGAGAGCAGGGCCAGGGAGGCGACGGCGCGCGGCCGCCGCGCCGCCATCAGCACCGAGATCGCCGCGCCATAGGACTGGCCGACGAGAAGGACTTTCTGTCCGCGCGAGGCGTCGAGCACCGGGCCCAGCGCCGCGGCCTGGGCCCGGATGTCACCAACGCACTCGCCGGGCTCGCTGTGGCCATAGCCGGGGCGGTCGACGACGGTCATCTCGCGGTCCGCCGGCAGGGCGGCCATGACCGGCGCCCAGTACTCCGCCCACGACGGGGCGCCAGTGACCACCACGATCTTCCAGGGCGCCGGCGCGCGGCGGGGGGTGGTCAGGGCCGAAATCCGCCAGGGGAGACCGTCGCCGGCGGCGAAGCTGACCCGGCGCACGACGTGTTCGGGATAGTCGACGCTGGGCGAGCGATGTTCGAGACGTCCGGTCATGGCCGATTCCAGGCACGCCCAGCCGACGCCCAGGACACCGCGCGGCCGCCGGTCGCGGGGTCTGGCCATTCCGGTGTCGGCGATGCCGATCGACGCCATAAGTTCATCCCTTCAAGCGTCCCATTTGACGCCAAAGGGTTGAACGCCCGCTGAACGGCCTTGGCTGCAATGAGGGCCGCCCTTCGGCCTTGTGTGGCATCTTCGCCACACCTACATGGCCAACGAACCGTTGCTTCCAGGGCCTTCCATGAACCTCGACCTCTATTCCGACCGGGCCAAACAGGCGATCCAGTCGGCCCAATCCCTCGCGCTCGCCAGGCGCCACCAGCAATTGGCGCCGGAGCACCTGTTGAAGGTGCTGCTGGAAGAGAAGGACGGCCTCGGCCGGGCGCTTATCGAAAGCGCCGGCGGCCGGCCTGACGCCGCCGACCAGGCAGTCGATGCGCTCCTGGCCAAGACCCCGAAGGTCGAAGGTGGTGGCGGTGGTCTCTACATGAAGCCCGAACTGGCCAGCGTGTTCGCCGCCGCCGAGGACGGCGCCAAGGCGGCCGGCGACGCCTTCGTGACCACAGAGCGGTTGCTCATGTCGATCGCCAAGGAGGGCGGCGAAGCGTCCAAGGCGCTTTCCGGCGCAGGCGTCAAACCCGCGGCGTTGGAGGAAGCGGCCAAGTCGCTGCGCAAAGGCCGGACCGCCGACAGCGCCTCGGCCGAGGAGGGCTACGACGCCCTGAAGCGCTACGCGCGCGACCTCACCCAGGCGGCGCGCGACGGCAAGCTCGATCCGGTGATCGGCCGCGACGAAGAGGTTCGCCGCACCATCCAGGTCCTGGCCCGACGCACCAAGAACAACCCGGTGCTGATCGGCGAGCCGGGCGTCGGCAAGACGGCGATCGTCGAAGGCCTGGCCCAGCGGATCGTCAACGGCGACGTGCCCGAGTCCCTCAAGGACAAGCGCCTGCTGGCGCTCGACATGGGTGCGCTCATCGCCGGGGCGAAATACCGCGGCGAGTTCGAAGAGCGGCTGAAGGCCGTGCTCAACGAGGTGACCGCCGCCGAGGGTGGGGTGATCCTGTTTATCGACGAGATGCACACCCTGGTCGGGGCCGGCAAGACCGAGGGGGCGATGGACGCCTCCAATCTGCTGAAGCCCGCCCTGGCGCGCGGCGAATTGCACTGCGTGGGGGCCACCACGCTCGACGAATACCGCCAGCATGTGGAGAAGGACGCCGCCCTGGCGCGGCGCTTCCAGCCCATCTTCGTCAGCGAGCCGAGCGTCGAGGACACCGTCTCGATCCTGCGCGGCCTTAAGGAGAAGTACGAGGCCCACCACGGCGTGCGCATCGCCGACGCAGCCATCGTTGCAGCGGCGACGCTCTCCAACCGCTACATCACCGACCGCTTCCTGCCCGACAAGGCCATCGACCTGATCGACGAGGCGGGGAGTCGGGTGCGCATGGCGGTGGATTCCAAGCCCGAGGAGCTGGACGAGATCGACCGCCGGGTCGTGCAGCTGAAGATCGAGCGCGAAGCGCTGGCCAAGGAGCATGACGCGGCGTCCCGCCAGAGGCTGGAGAAGCTCGAGGAGGAGCTCGACGATCTCGAAGGCCAGTCGGCGGAGATGACCGGCCGCTGGAAAGCCGAGAAGGACAAGATTGGCCAGGCCGCCCAGGCCCGCGAAGCTCTGGAGCGGCTGCGCGCCGAGCTTGCCGCCGCTCAGAGGGCGGGCCACCTGCAGCGGGCCAGCGAGATCGCCTACGGCGAGATCCCACCGCTGGAAAAGCGCCTGGCCGAGGAGGACGAGGCCGCCGACGCCGACCCGCTCACCCCCGAGGTGGTCGACGCCGAACAGATCGCCGCGGTGGTTTCGCGCTGGACCGGGGTGCCGGTCGAAAAGATGCTCGAAGGCGAGCGCGAGAAGCTGCTGGCGATGGAAGACGCACTGCGCGGCCGCGTGGTCGGCCAGGAGGAAGCGCTCGAGGCAGTTTCCGACGCCGTACGGCGGGCCCGC
>JBEKQJ010000273.1:0-4521 GCA_049519835.1 Caulobacteraceae bacterium
CGCCAGGCAAACGCTGCAGCGCGTCGGCGACGTTCTTGTCGGGCAGCTTGCCGATGTCGGTGGCCGAGATCGCGTCGACCTGGTTCTCGCTCACCCGCTTGATCTGGATGGCTTTCTCGAGGGATTGGCGGATGCCGGGCACCACCACTTCCTCAACCGTGGTCGGGGAATCCGCGGCCAGGGCGGAGCCGGCCGCGAGGCTCAGGGCCGCAAGGCTCGCCGAACCGACCAGCACGGATGTGCGAAAATTCATTCTAGTCTCCCCCTAGAGAGCCCACGGGCTCTGGACCAAAGGCCAATAAGATACCAATCAGCCGGATTCGGTCGCGTTTGTGACAGTTCCGGCCCGAACTATGGCGAGGTTGTCACAACACTTTAACGTCGCGCAAGCCCAAAATAGCATGAATCCAATACCAATCAGATTTTGGTATGCAAACGGCGGCAGGTCGTGGCAGAAACGCATCAGGGCCGTCCGCGGGACGGGCTTGGGGCTGCAAGGGGCAAAGGGACGAACGTGGCGGCGTCGCTATCCGAAGTGATCGGAACGCTGGGCGAGCAGGCGCCGGGGCCGCTGTACCAGCAACTGCACCGCGCGTTGCGCCAGGCCATCGCCAGCCAGCAACTGGCGCCGGACGAGGCTCTGCCGACCGAGCGCGACATGGCCCAGGACCTCGGCGTGTCGCGAATCACCATCCGCAAAGCGCTGGACGCGCTGGCCGACGAGGGTCTGGTCACGCGCCGGCAGGGCGCCGGCACCTTCGTCGCCGCGCGCGTGGAGAAGAGCTTCTCCAAGCTTTCATCGTTCTCGGAGGATATGCTGTCGCGCGGACGCGTGCCGCGGAGCGCGTGGCTGCGGCGCACGGACGGCGCGGTGACCCCGGAGGAGGCGATGATCCTGGGCCTCAGCCCCTCGACGCCGGTCTATCGCTTCAGCCGCATCCGATTCGCCGACGAGCTGCCGATGGCGCTCGAGTATTCGACCGTGCCGGGCTTTTGCCTGCCGTCCAAGGAGGCGGTGGAGAGCTCGCTCTATGAAGCCCTGGCCGCCAGCGGCCACCGGCCGACGCGCGCCCTGCAACGGCTGCGCGCCGTGCTGTTCACCGACGAACAGGCCAAGCTGCTGGGCATGAGCGACGGGGCGCCGGGCCTGCTCATCGAACGCCGCGGCTTCCTGCGCGACGGCCGAGCGGTGGAATTCACGCAGTCGTACTATCGCGGCGACGCCTATGACTTTGTGGCCGAACTCAACGACGTGACGTCCTGATGCCGACGCGGATGTTCGCCGAAGCGGCCGAGGCCCCGAGCCGGGTGCGCGCCCAGCTGGTCGCCAATGCGCCGCGGGTGGCGGACCTCGCCGCGCGGTTGCGCAGGGCCGCGCCGCGGGCGGTGACCACGCTCGGCCGCGGCAGTTCCGACAACGCCGCGACCTTCGCCCGCTATCTCGTCGAGACGCGCCTCGGCGTCATGACGGCCTCATCCTCGCCTTCGGTCAGCTCGGTCTACGAGGTCGCGGCGGACATGGAGGGCGTTGTGACGCTGGCGATCTCGCAATCAGGGCAGAGCCCGGATCTGCTGTCGGCGGCCCAGGCGGCCAAGGCCGCCGGCGCGCTGGTGGTGGCGCTGGTCAACGATGAAGCGTCGCCGCTGGCCGCCCTGGCCGATGTCACCCTGCCGCTCGAGGCCGGGTCCGAGACCAGTGTCGCGGCCACCAAGTCGTTCATCACCGCGCTGACCGCCGTCGTCCAGCTCGTGGCGGCGTGGAGCGAGGACGAGGCGCTCGCCGAAGCGCTCGCCGACCTGCCGGACGGCCTGGAGGACGCCTGGGCGCTCGACTGGCGATCGGCGCTGGGGCCGCTGACGCGCGCCGAGCACCTCTATGTCGTGGCGCGCGGCCTGGGATTCGGCATCGCCCAGGAGGCGGCGCTGAAATTCAAGGAGACCTGCGGCCTGCACGCCGAGGCGTTCAGCTCGGCGGAAGTGCGCCATGGCCCGATGGCGCTCATCGGGCCCTCGTTTCCGGTCCTGGCCTTCACCCAGAGCGATGCGACCGGGGCGGGCGTCGCGGAGACCGCGGCGGGTTTTGCCAGCCAAGGCGCGCCGGTGATGCAAGTGGGCGGCCGAGCGGCGGCGGGCGTCACGCGCCTCCCAGCGACGACCGGTCATCCGGCGCTGGAGCCGATCTGCCAGATCCAAAGCTTCTATCGCTTCGCCGACGCTCTGGCCCAGGCGCGCGGCTTCGATCCGGACAGGCCTTCGCACCTGCGCAAGGTGACCGAGACACTGTGATGGACGTCACACTTGTCGGCGGCCGGGTGTTGACCGGCCGCGGTGTCGAAGAAGGTCTGGCCGTGGGCCTGGAAGGCGATCGCATCGCCTATGTGGGGCCAGCCGCGAACGCGCCGGGAAGCGCGAGGCGAGTCGATCTCGCCGGCGGTCTGCTGCTGCCGGGCTTCATCGACACGCAGGTGAACGGCGGCGGCGGCGTGCTCTTCAACGACTCGCCGACACCCGAGGCGGTGGCGGCCATCGGGGCCGCGCATCGCCGCTTCGGCACCACGGGTTTCCTGCCGACCCTGATCAGCGACGAGTTCGAGGTGGTCGCGGCCGCCAAGGTGGCGGTCTGCGAAGCCATCGGGCGCGGCACGCCGGGTGTGCTCGGCGTCCACATCGAGGGACCGTTCCTCAACAGCCTGCGCAAGGGCATCCACGAGGCGCACATGCTGCGGCCGCTGGACGCCGCAGGCATGGCCGTTCTGACCGCCCCCGGCTGCGGCCGCACCCTGGTGACGGTCGCCCCGGAGATCGCCGGCTCACAGATGATCGCCGAGCTCGCCGCCGCCGGGGTCATCGTGGCGGGCGGCCACACCAACGCGACCTACGCCCAGGCGCTGGCCGGACTCGACGCCGGCATGACCGGCTTCACGCACCTCTTCAACGCCATGTCGCCGCTGACCACTCGCGCCCCGGGCGTGGTTGGCGCAGCCTTGTCGGATCCCAGGCCCTGGTGCGGCATCATCGTCGACGGCCATCACGTCGATCCGGTGGTCCTGCGCCTGGCGCTCAAATGCCGGCCCCTCGATCGGTTCATGCTCGTCACCGACGCCATGCCCCCGGTCGGCTCCGACATCCTGACCTTCACGCTGCAGGACAAGGTGATTACCGTCCGCGACGGGGCCTGTTTCGACTCCACCGGCCGTCTCGCCGGCTCCAATCTCGACATGGCCTGGGCGCTGCGCAACGCCATCGATCTCCTGGGCGTCAGCCTCGCCGAGGCCTCGGCCATGGCCAGCGCCGCGCCGGCCGACTTCCTTGGCCTCGGCCACGAACTGGGTCGGATCGCCACCGGCTTCAAAGCCGACCTGGTGTTGCTCGACGACGCCCTCGAGGTTCGTGAGACCTGGATCGGCGGCCGGACGCTCGATGATTAAGACCTCCGCGATGCTGGCGGCGTTCGGCCTCGGCCTCGCGGTGCTGGCGATCGGTGGACGCGCCGCGGCTGAGCCTGCGGGTCTGGACATCATTCCCAAGCCCCAGAGCGTGAGCGTGGGCGTCGGGTCAGCGGTGGGGCTGCGGCCTGGCGCGCGGATCGGCGTCGCGCACGGCGACCGGGCGGCCCTGGCCGATGCGCGCTGGCTGGCCGATCTGGCGAAGCGGTCGCGGGGTTTGATCCTCACCCCGACAGTGGGAACCGGCGCGATCCTGTTCAGGCGCGTTCCCGGCCCGACGACCGGCGAAGCCTATCGACTCGAGGTCGGCCGGGGGCGGGTGGTGATCTCGGCCGCTTCCGACCGCGGTCTCGTCTGGGGCCTCGCCAGTCTCTGGCAGCTGATGACGGCCCAGCCGGGCCGGGGCGCCGTCCGCCTCGACCCCCTGGTCATCGACGACGCGCCGCGGTTCGCCTGGCGCGGCCTGATGCTCGATTCCGCCCGCCACATGCAGTCGCCGACCTTCATCCTGAACACCCTCGACTGGATGGCCCTGCACAAGCTGAACGTGCTGCACTGGCACCTGACCGACGACCAGGGTTGGCGCATCCCGATCGAGGGTTATCCGCGCCTCATCACGGTGGGGGCCTGGCGCACGCCAGCCGGATTTGGCCCACAGGCCAGCTACGGCGGCTTCTACACGCGGGCGGAAATCCGCCGGATCGTCGCCCACGCCCAGGCGCGCGGCATCACCATCGTCCCCGAGATCGAGATGCCGGGCCACGCGCTCTCCGCGCTGCTGGCCTATCCGGCGCTCTCGGCCGCGCCGCCGCCGCCCAGCTCCATGCAGAGCGACTGGGGACTGATCCCCGCCGCCTACGGCGTCGACGAGCCGGTGTTCAGCTTCCTCGACCGGGTGCTCAACCAGGTCATGGACCTGTTTCCTGGCCGTTTCGTGCACATCGGCGGCGACGAGGTTCCGCTCGACCTGTGGAAAAACTCACCGGCGGTGCAGGCGCGAATGAAAGCGCTGGGGATCGCCAACGAGGCGGCGCTGCAGAACTGGTTCATCCAGCGCATCGACCACATTCTCGAG
>JBEKQJ010000274.1:0-4517 GCA_049519835.1 Caulobacteraceae bacterium
GTCGGGCTTATCTATCGCTCACAGATTCGATGGCCGCTCTTGGCGCGACGCCTTGTGCGACGCGGGTTTCGGCGTCTGGGGTCTGGATTTCTACGGCTTCGGTCACTCCGACCGATATGCCGAGATGGACGCGCCAGCTGACGCCAATTCGCCTCTGGGCCTGGCGGAGGACGCCGCTATGCAACTTGGCTTCGCCGTCCAATTCATCCTCGAGCACGAGAATCTCACGTCGCTTTCGCTGATCACCCACTCGTGGGGCTCGATGGTGGCGGGACGGTTCGCGGGCGAGCGGCCGGCGCTCGTAGATCGCCTCGTGCTCTTTGCTCCAATCGCCCAGCGCGAACCCTCGCGCCCCGCCCGCCGGCCGAACGGGCCTGCGTGGCGCGTTATCAGCCTTGAGGACCAGTGGGCGCGGTTTATCGAGGACGTACCGCCCGGAGAACCGCCCGTGCTCTCGAGAGTGCATTTCAACGACTGGGCCCAACGCTATCTCGATAGCGATCCGCTGAGTCGCTCCCGCGACCCGGCCGGCGTGAAGACTCCATCTGGTCCCTTCGTTGAAATTCTCAGGGCCTGGAATGGCGAGCTCGCCTATGAGCCGGCTCGGGTCACCGCTCCGGTCGCGATCCTTCGGGGCGACTGGGACCGTCTGGTTACCGACGCGGACGCGCGATGGTTGTTCGACGCGTTCAGCCGCTCAGCTGTGAAGCGCGACGTCAAGATCGGGCGCGGAACTCACTTGATGCACCTGGAGACGATGCGCGCGGCCCTGTGGCGCGAGAGCGCGACGTTCCTGCTGGGCGACGACGTGGCCGCCGTTCCTGTCTGAACCGACGTCAACGAGAAGGAGGAACGAAATGTTCGCCGTTGTCTTCGAAGTGCACCCCGCTGCGGGCAAAAAAGATGAATATCTCGGCTTGGCCAAGCGCTTGAAGCCAATGTTGGAGGCGGTGGACGGCTTCATCGATAACGAGCGCTTCGAGAGCAAGCGCCGCGAAGGCTGGATGCTATCCCTCTCCACTTGGCGCGACGAAAAGGCCTTGGTTCGGTGGCGCACCCAGAGCGAGCACCACAGCGTGCAGGAACAAGGCCGCAATGGCGTCTTCTCCGACTATCACCTGCGAGTCTGCGAAGTAACCGCCGACAGCCACCCGCCCCGAGGAGAGCAGATCGTCGAGCAACGCCTGGATGTCACGCAGATCGGCGACGCCAAGGCGCTGGCCATCACCGAGGTCTCGCCTTTAGCGGACGCAGCCTTCTCGATGCGGCCCGATTTGCTGTCCCGCCAGCTCAAGCTCGACACCCGGGCCAAAGGACTGACGGAATACGATGCGTTCGAGAGCATCGCCCACCCAGGCAAGATGCTGTTGCTCACATCCTGGAGGACGGCCGAGGACTCCGCCGGTTGGCTTCCGCACCGCTTCGCCGGCGTTGCCGAACTTCGCCACCGGCGCCTCCGCAATGTGCGGGACTATGGCCTGTTCGAGCGCAGAGAAGCCGCGCAATACTACCCGGACATCGAGCCATCCGCTGGCTCAACCTCTGGACCGAGAACCGCGGCGTTCACAATTTGACCGATGGCAGAACGTATCCGCCCACAAGCGGACCTTTCCAAGGATGGAGACGAGTCGCCGCCCAGCCACTCAGCCCCGGCCGCACCCGCCCCCTCCCACCCCCAACCCTTCCCGCTCCGCGCGCCGCCCCCTATAGTCGCTGCCTTGGGGGATTCCTGCGCTCATGAGTAAATCCGTCGCCATCATCATGGGCAGCCGTTCCGACTGGCCGACGATGAAGGGCGCCGCCGACGAACTGGACGCGCTGGGCATCGACTACGAGGTCAAGATCGTTTCGGCCCATCGCACGCCCGAGCGGCTCTACGCCTTTGCGCGCGGGGCGAAGGCGGCCGGCTACAAGGTCATCGTCGCGGGGGCCGGCGGGGCGGCGCATCTACCCGGGATGACCGCCTCGCTGACCGACCTGCCGGTGCTGGGCGTGCCGGTGAGATCAAAGACCCTCGACGGTCTCGATTCTCTGCTCTCCATAGTCCAGATGCCGGCCGGCGTGCCGGTCGGAACCCTGGCCGTGGGGGAGGCCGGCGCGCGCAATGCGGGGCTGCTGGCGGCGCGGATCCTGGGGCTCGCCGACGCCGCGCTCGCCGAACGGCTGGAGCGGCGCCGTGAGGCCCTCGCGCGCTCGGTGCCAGAAGGCGTCGAGGGCGGAGCCTGATGGCGCAATTCCCGCTGCCGCCGGGCTCGACCATTGGGATTCTCGGCGGCGGCCAGCTCGGCCGGATGCTGGCCCTGGCCGCCGCCCGGCTGGGTTTCGACGTCGCCATCCTGACGCCAGAACCGGATGCGCCGGCCAGCCGCGTCGTCGCCCTCACCTTCCGGGGCGCCTATGACGATCCGGAGGCGCTCGAGGCACTCGCTCGCGCCAGCGACGTCATCACCTTCGAGTTCGAGAATGTGCCGGCCGCCGCCCTCGAGCGGCTCGGCCTCCTTGGCGCCGAGGTTGCGCCCAATGCCCGCGCCCTGGCCATTGCCCAGGACCGCCTGGCCGAGAAGACGTTTCTCAACGCCGCCGGTGCGCCCACGGTCGCTTTCGCGCAGATCGACGGCGAAGCCGACCTCGCCGCCGCGCTCAGGACCCTCGGCGCGCCCCTGCTGCTCAAGACCCGCCACGGCGGCTACGACGGCAAGGGTCAGGCCTGGGTGATGCGACCGGCGGGCGCGGCCGACGCCTTGGCCAGCCTGGGCGGTCGGCCGGCCATCGCCGAAGCTCCAGCCGATTTCCGCCGCGAGCTGGCGGTGATCGCAGCCCGTGGTCGAGGCGGCGAGATCGCCCTCTACCCTCTCACCGAGAGCCATCACGAGAACGGCGTCCTGCGCCGGACCAGCGCGCCAGCCAAGACTTCGCCCCGCGCCGCCGCCGAGGCCGAGCGGATCGCCGCCACGGTGATGTCGAGCCTCGACTATGTGGGCGTCCTGGGTTTGGAGCTGTTCGAGCGCGACGACGGCGCACTGCTCGTCAACGAGTTCGCGCCGCGGGTGCACAACACCGGCCACTGGACGCTCGACGGCTGCGAGGTCGACCAGTTCGAACAGCACATCCGCGCCGTGGCCGGCTGGCCGCTGGGGCCCACCTCGGCCTTCGCCCATGTGGAGATGACCAACCTGCTCGGCGACGAGGCGGCAGGCTGGCAGCGTCTCGCCAACGAGCCGGATTCGCGCTTCTGGCTCTACGGCAAGCGCGAGGCGCGAGCTGGCCGCAAGATGGGTCACATCAATAGATTGCGGCGCCTGGACTGATTGACGCACAATCCGTAGGCAGATGAGGCAAATGCTCTCATCCGTCTCGATTATTTCAAGAAATCTTCATACTACGGACTGCGGCCTTGGGCATATTGCCGCCAACCGGGCCGGGCGACACAGATCGCCGACGTGCGCGTGCAGCTGCCGGAAGAACGAGGGGAATGCAGAACATGTCGAAGCTCATGGCTCGCGCCTCATGGCTGGCGCTAACCATCGCCCTCGCCGGCGCCTTCTCGGCCCACGCCGCCGATGGGGACGACGCTAAGCCCACCACAGTCAGCGGTGTCACCGTTCTGGGCGCACAGGAGACGATCCGGACCGCGCCGGCCGCGCCGCCGCTTTCCACGCCCTATTCGGAGACGACGATCTCCCACATCGACGTGCAGAACATGTCCAGCGGCGCGACGGTCAGCTTGCAGACCATGCTGGTCAACCAGCCCTCGGTGTTCGCCTACAACACCGGCCCGCTGGGCACCGGCGGAACGATCTTCTATCGCGCCTTCAACTCCGGCGAATTCGCCCAGACCTTCGACGGCGTGGCGCTCAACGACATCTTCAACGGCGGGGTCACCGGGCAGGCGTCGACCTTCGACAGCATCGTCCTGATCCCCTACAACATCGACAGCATCGAGCTGTATCACGGCATCAACAACCCGGCGGTGAACTCCTACAATTCGCTCGGCGGCACGATCAACTATCTGGCCCGCCTGCCCTCGGCGACGCCGGGCGGCGAGATCGGCGGCGGCTACGGCAGCTTCGACACCTCCGACTTCCACGTTGCGCTCAACAGCGGCGACTGGAACGGCATCCGCCAGACCCTGACATTCAGCCATGGCGAGAGTTCCGGCTGGACGCCGAACACCTCGGCCCGCAATACCAACGTCTACTACGCCGGGAGCTACGATGGCGCGAATGGCGACCACCTGAATGTCATCCTGGCCTGGGATCGCAGCGACGCCCACACCCCCTTCGACATGCCGGCCCAGCTCCTGCAGGCCAACGGCGGCTTCTACCAATGGCCGAGCAGCGTGGCCTATGAGAAGGACAAGGACACCCGCTTCCTCGGCATCGTCTACTTCAGTGCGCCTTGGGGTCCGCACGTGGTGGTCGACAATAAAGTATTCGGCGGATTCTACGACTACGTCCGCACGTCCTACGCCAACCCTGCCTATGACGAGAGCGCCAGCCAGCCTTACGAGATATGGA
>JBEKQJ010000275.1:0-4473 GCA_049519835.1 Caulobacteraceae bacterium
CCTGCCGCGTCGAGCCACCGTCTTTGCCGAGCTGAAGCGGAAGCTCGATCGGCATGTGGCCGCCGCGGCGCATGGCCTCGATCTCGACCTCGCCGGCGGCCGCCTTGTGCTGGACAGGTTGTGGGTCAGCATCCTGCGCCCCGGCGCAGCGCATTCAGGCCACGTCCATCCCCACAGCGTGCTTTCCGGAACCGTCTATGTGACGATCCCTCGAGGGGCCGGAGCGCTGCGGCTCGAAGATCCGCGCTTGCCCCTGATGATGGCGGCGCCGCAGCGTCGGGCCGAAGCCCCGGAGTCGAGCCGCACCTTCGTCACCCTCCAGCCGGTCGAAGGCGCCGTGTTCATCTGGGAGAGCTGGTTGCGTCACGAGGTCGTGGCCGGCACGGGTCGATCGCCGCGGGTCAGCATCAGTTTCAACTATGGCTGGCGATGAGGCTGTTGCTCCTCGGCCGGCGCGCCAGCGTCACCCACTGGCTGGAGGAGGCGGCTGGCGCCTTTCGCGCCGGCGGCCACGATGTGCGGCTAGGCGTCGTGCGCGATCCAAGACTGCATCCCGCGCTGCAGCGCGCCCTCGAGGGCTCGATCGCCGAGCGCATCGCCGCGCGGGCGCGGGCCTTCGAGCCGCATGTGATCCTGGCCATCGGCGGCTTCCATGTGCCACGCGTGCTCCTGGATCGCCTTGCCGCCTGGCCAGGCCGTCCGCCCATCGCCGCCTGGGTTGGTGACAATTTTGACCCGGACGCGCGAGCAATCGCCGCGCTCTATGACCTGGTGGCCTACACCGACATGGGCCTCGTTCGGCGCCATGCCGAGCTCGGTTTCGCCGCGCCGGCTCTGTTCGCTCCCCACGCGGTCGATCCGCGCCTACCCGCGCCGTCGGCCGTGCGGGCGGCGCGAATGGTGTTCGTGGCCAACGCCACGCCCGGCCGCCGCGCTGTGGCGGCGGAGATCAAGCGGCCGGTGGCGCTCTACGGCCCGGGATGGGCCGGCGTGAAGGGCCATGAGGTCCACGGCGGCCGCCTGGCGGCGAAGGCCCTGCCGGAGATCTACGCCAGCCATCTCGCCTCGCTCAACGTGCGCAACGAGTTCAACGTCCTGACCGGGTTGAACCAGCGCAACTTCCAGCCCTATCTAACCGCGACGCCGCTGGTCACCGACGACCAAGATGACCTGCCTCTCTGTTTCCAGCCGGGCGCCGAAGCTTTCGTCTGGCGCAGCGCCGACGAGTTGAACGAGATCTACGGCCGCCTGCTCGCGGAGCCAGACGAGGCACGGCGGGTGGGCGAGGCCGGGCGGGCGCGCGTGCTCGCCGACCACACATTCGATCGACGGCTGGAGCTGATCGCCGGCCATCTGGGAGCGGCGCAGCCATGATCATCCGTGACCTCGAAGATGCCGATTTGGCGGCCGTGACGGCGATCTATGGCCGGGCGGTGCTGGAGGGACTGGGAACTTTCGCCCGCGTGCCCCCCGCGGCGGAGGAGATGGCCCGTCGCGCGGCCGGTGTGCGGGCTCATGCTCTGCCCTGGCTGGTGGCGGAAGAGGGCGGCGAGGTTCTGGCCTATGCCTACGCGTCGTTGTTCCGGCCCCGCTGGGGCTATCGCTTCACGGTCGAGGACAGCGTCTATGTGGCGCCCGCGGCGCAGGGGCGGGGGCTGGGCCGCGGTCTCCTCGCCGAGTTGATCGGCCGCTGCGAGGCCATGGGCTTTCGCCAGATGCTGGCGGTCATTGGCGACAGCGGCAACGCGGCCTCCATCGGTCTGCACCGGGCCCTGGGATTCGCCGACGCTGGCGTCGCCCGGAGCGTCGGCCACAAGCAGGACCGGTGGGTGGACATCGTGATCCTGCAGCGTGCGCTCGGACACGGCGACGAGACGGCGCCGGACGGGCCGGGGTTGAAACTGCCGGAGGACTAGGATGATCGGAGGGCGGCCTGCCAGGCCGCATGCGGACAATACGCCCGCCCTCGATGGCTGGAAGCGCTGCTCTAGGCCGCGCGCTCTGAGAGCAGCTGGGAGACGCGGGCTGCGAGGTCGTCGCGGGCATAGGGTTTGAGGATCAGATTGACTTCGGGCGCCAGTTGGCCGCCGGCGCCCAGATCCTCGCGCGGATAGCCGGAAGCGAAGAGGATCGGAAGGCCGGGCCTCAAGGTCGCGATCGCCTCAGCCATTTCCTGGGCGCGCATGGTTCCAGGCATGACCACGTCGGAGAACACCAGGTCGACGGGCGCGCCGCCACGCACCTGCTCCACCGCCGCCGCAGCGTCGGCGGCTTCGAGACACTCGTAGCCGAGCGCTTGCAACATGGTGACGGCCGTGAGGCGCACGGCCTCGTCGTCCTCCGCCACCAGGATCGTCGCGCCGGCCAGCGGAGCCGGCACAGGGGCAGGCGCGGCCGGCTCCTCCGCTTTCATCTCCGACCGCGGCAACAGCAAGGTGACACGCGTGCCTTTATCGGGTTCGGATTCGAGACGCATGAACCCGCCGGACTGGCGCACGAAGCCGTAGACCATGGAAAGGCCGAGGCCACTGCCCTTGCCTTCGGCCTTGGTGCTGAAGAATGGCTCGAAAGCGCGTTCGCGGACCTCCGGAGGCATGCCCTTGCCCGTGTCGGCCACTGTGATCTTCACATAGTCGCCGGGCGGCGGCCCGTCCGCGGCTGGATGTTCCTCATCTTGCGGTTGATTGGCGGCGGTGATCGTCAGTCGGCCGCCGTCTGGCATGGCGTCGCGGGCGTTGATCGCCAGGTTGAGGATCGCGCTCTCCATCTGGCTCGGATCGGCCAGGGCGGGCCAGAGGTCTGGGGCGATCTCGGTCTCCACCTCGGCTGCGCCGCCCAGCGTGCGCCGCAGGATCTCCGTCATGTCGGCGATCATGCGGGCGAGGTCGATCGATTGAGCCTGCAACGGCTGGCGTCTGGCGAAGGCCAATAGCTGGCGGGTGAGTTCGGCGGCGCGGTCGGACGCGTGGATGGCGTTCTCGAGGCGTCGGCGGTTCTGGGCGTCGTCGCTCACCGCGGGCGCCAGCAGCTCAAGATTGCCGCGCACCACCTGAAGCAGGTTGTTGAAGTCGTGCGCAACGCCGCCGGTGAGCTGGCCCATCACCTCGAGGCGCTGGGCGGCATGCAGGCGCTCTTCGGCCCGGTCGCGATCAGCCGTGGCGCGGGCGGCCTCGGCGACGGCCCGGACCAGATTCTGGTTGGTGCGTGACAGGTAGAGGACGAATCCCAGCAAGGTCAGCAGCGAGACGGCCGCGAGGCTCAGGCCGATGGCGACGCTGGCCTGGCTGGCGCGTGTCGAGCGGCGCACGCGGTCTTCCAGCAAGACCCGCTCGAAGGCGTCGACGGCGTCGGAGAGCGCCCTCGCCCCGGGGCCCGGCGGGCGGCCGGTCTCGTCAAGGCTCACGGCCTTGGCCTCGGCTAAATGGCCCTGCAGCGATAGATCGATCGTCTTTTGGACGCGGACGGCGCGCCAGGCGATAAACCGATTGAGGGCCGCGACACGCGTCGCCTCGTCGGGGCTGTCCGTGACGAGCCGGGCGAGGTCGCCCTCGGCCGTGGGCAGCGTTTGGACAGCCGTGTTGACGATCGGCACGTAGCGGTAGTCGCCGGATAGCAGGTAGGAGCGCTCGGCGGACTCGGCCCGCTCGATCAGGGTGACGACCAGCTGATTCTGTTCGATGACCTGGTGGGTGTGGTCGACCCAGAAGTCGGCTTGGGCCTCCAACTCGAGTTCGCTGTAGGCGAAGCCGACAGTGAGCACCGCCAGCAGGATGACCAGCGCGAAGGTAGCGGCGAAGACGCCCCGAAAGCCCAATGGCTCGACCTCAACCTCGCCCCGCCGGAGCTCGTTCCAGTCAGGCCAGCTCGCCTGAACGGAGGACATGCTCCAGCTTCCAAAGCTGAACGCTCAAAACCGGTTCCACTCTTGCCGAATGTGCGCTCGATTTTACCTTCCCGGGCGGCGGCGGATTGTCAACGCACGGCGAAGAGCGGGGTCATTGTGACGACGCCCTTGTCGGTGTCGGCGGCATGGCCGAGGCGCCCCTTGACGCCGAAAGCCTCCTCCATGGTCCGGAGCAGCGAGTAGTGATTGTAGGGTGTCGGGTCGGCGACGCCGCGCGGCCCGTGATTGGTGATTACGATGGTCGGGATATGGCCGCCGCCGAAGTTGGAGGTCGCATCCGGCGTCACGGCGCAACAGCCCTGCCGGTCGCCGCCGGAGCCTTCATCGAAGGTGACGACAATGGCCACGTTGTCTTTCGACCGCCAGGCGGCCGTGGCTTGCAGGCGACGCACGAGATCGCCCACCTCCTCGTCGCCGCGGCGGATCAGAGCCGCCTTTTCCGAGCAGGCCGGCGGCACCTTGGGGCCGACAAGGCCATGCATTTCGTTGCACTGGTTGGGCACGATCAGCGCGAAACTGGGCAGATGACCAGAGGCCAGGTCGCGGTCGAGCTGGTCGAAGCCGACCAG
>JBEKQJ010000276.1:0-4457 GCA_049519835.1 Caulobacteraceae bacterium
CGGCACTCAGAAGATCCATCGCCAAGGCCTGGTCCGCGAGGCCTTGCGCGCCTCATTGTCGCTGCCAGGCGTGCTGCCGCCCGTCACCGACGGCGATGACATCCTCGTCGATGGCGCGGTGCTGAATAACTTTCCGACTGACATCATGCGCACCCTGCACGAGGGCCCGGTCATCGGTGTCGACGTCGGCACCGGCCGGAGCATCGGCGCGGCCGAGATCGCAGGACCGTCCTCGGCGCTGCATTGGGTCAGCTCCGGCGGCTGGCGCGAGGGCGCGCCGATTGTCTCCATCCTCATCCGCGCGGCGACCATCACCGCCCATCATCAGACGTCCGCCGCCCACGAACTGGCGGATGTCCTCATCCAGCCGAAGCTGGACGACGTGGAGATCGGTGACTGGAGAGCCTACGAGCCTGCCGTGGCCGCTGGCCGGCGCGCGACGCTCGAGGCCCTGGACGCCCTCGATCGGCCGGTCACCGAGCTTGGTCTTGTCGCCTCGACACAAGGCGGGTTGCTCGACGAGTCTCCCGACATGGCCGCTGATCGTCCGATGGCGTAGGATACGGGCGTGAAGCGTTCGTCTCATACGCAAGCGCGTCAGCTGCGGCTCGACCTCAGCCGAAGACCTTCCTATGCGCGGCAGGATTTCGTGGTGGCGGAGAGCAACGCAGCGGCAGTCGCGGCCCTCGACGGCTGGCCGCAGTGGCCGGGCGGCAGGCTGGCGCTGATCGGTCCTCCAGGTTCTGGCAAGACCCACCTGGCGCGGGCCTGGGCCGCCGAGGTCGGCGCCGTCGTCGTCGATGCCAGTGCAGCCGCGGCGCCTCTGGCCGTCGGACCTATCCTGTTCGACGACGCTGATCGCCGCACTTCGGACGATCTGCTCTTTCATCTGATCAACCGCGCCGATGTCGGCGCCAGCCTGCTGATTACAGGCCGGAGTCCGCCTGCAGGATGGAGAACGCGCCTGCCCGACCTGGCCTCTCGGCTGCGGGCCATCACGGTCGCTCATATCGAGCCTCCGGACGACGCCGTGCTTACCGGCATGATGATCAAGTTGCTCAGCGAGCGGAACATCAAGCCGTCAGCCGGGGTGCCGGCCTACCTGGTCCAGCGCATTGAACGGTCGGCGACGACGTTGCAGCGGATCGTCGATCGCATCGACGAGCGCGCCGGCGGTGACCAGCGAGAGGTCACTCTTGCCCTGGTTCGTGAGGTCCTTCAGGCCGAAGATACCCCGCCGCTGGAGCCTTGAACGCTTGCGGACACGGTCGGCGGGCGCCAAAACATGTCACCCCGCGTCCCGCGCCCACCCCATCCATTGCCCATGAACGAGATCATCACCGCCGTCGTCGGCTCGCCGATCGAGCCCGATAGCGGGCCAGACCTTCGTGCAAGTTTTTCGACCTCGCCTGAGCGCTTCTTTAACCGCGAGCTTTCGTGGCTGGCTTTCAACCGTCGCGTTGTCGAGGAAGCCGGCAATCCGCGCCATCCGGTCCTGGAGCGGCTGAGGTTCCTGTCGATTTCGGCCAACAACCTCGACGAGTTCTACATGGTCAGGGTGGCCGGCCTCAAAGGTCAGGTCCGCGAGGGCGTGCGGGTGCTGAGCCAGGACGGCCTCACCCCCAGCCAGCAGCTGCGCAAGGTCAACGCCGAGGCCAACCACCTCATCCACGATCAACAAAGGCTGTGGCTGGAACTGCGGGGCGAACTTGCGGCCGAGGGTCTGCGCCTCCTCGACGCCAAGGACATGACCGGACCGGATCGCGCGGCGGCCGAAGCGATCTTTCTGCAGAGCATTTTTCCGGTCCTGACTCCGCTGGCCATCGATCCGGCGCACCCTTTCCCGTTCATTCCCAACCTCGGGTTCGCCCTGGCGCTCAAACTGCGACGGCGGTCGGACAACCGCGAGATGCACGCCCTGGTGCCGATGCCAAGCCAGGTGCCGCGGTTCTGGGAGTTGCCGCCGGTGCGTAACGGGCGCCGCCGACCGCATCGCCGGGTCTTGGCTTTGGAAAGCTTCCTGTTGGCCTTCCTCGACAAGCTGTTCCCCGGCTGCAAGGTCGAAGGCAGCGGCCTTTTCCGCCTGATCCGTGACAGCGATGTGGAGATCGAGGAAGAGGCTGAGGATCTGGTTCGCGAGTTCGAGGCGCGCCTGAAGCGCCGCCGCCTGGGCTCGGTCGTGCGCGTGAAGATCTCCGCTTCGATGCCGGACGAGCTCAGGGAGTTTATTGTCGACAGCCTGGGGGCTGACCCGCAGGACGTGGTCAAGGTCGACGGTAAGCTCGGCCTTGCTCAGGTCGCGGAGCTGATCCCGGCCGACCATCCCGAGCTCAAGTTCACCGCTTTCCAGCCCAGGTTTCCCGAGCGAATCCGCGACCACGGCGGCGACTGCTTCGCCGCCATCCGCGAAAAGGACATCCTGGTCCACCACCCCTTTGAGAGCTTCGACGTGGTGGTGCAGTTCCTGTTGCAGGCAGCGCGGGATCCCAACGTACTTGCGATCAAACAGACGCTCTACCGGACCTCAAAAGACAGCCCGATTGTTGCGGCGCTCATCGAGGCGGCCGGAAATGGCAAGAACGTTGTCGCCCTCGTGGAGATCAAGGCCCGCTTTGACGAGGAGAACAACCTCAAATGGGCCCGCGACCTGGAGCGCGCCGGCGTGCACGTCGTCTTCGGCTTCGTGGAGTACAAGACCCACGCCAAGCTGTCGCTCGTCGTCCGGCGCGAGGGCGAGGCGCTTCGCACCTATTGCCACTACGGAACGGGCAACTATCACTCAGTCACGGCGAAGATCTACACGGACCTGTCTCTGTTTACGACCGACGCCGCCCTGGGTCGGGATTCGGGACGGCTGTTCAACTACATCACCGGCTACGCCCAGCCCGAGCATCTGGAAAAGCTGTCGTACTCCCCGATCACGCTGAAGCACGACCTGCTGCGGTTGATCGAGAACGAGGCGGCGAATGCTCGCGCGGGCAAGCCCTCTGGAATCTGGGCGAAGATGAACTCTCTGGTCGACCCGGAGATCATTGACGCGCTTTATGCGGCAAGCTGCGCTGGCGTCTCGATCGAACTTATCGTGCGCGGCATATGCTGCCTGCGCCCCGGCGTGCCGGGCCTGTCGGCCAACATTCGGGTCAAGAGCATCGTTGGCCGTTTCCTCGAGCATGCGCGGATCGCGGCCTTCGCCAACGGCCATCCAATCCCCTCGGCTCAGACTCGTGTCTACATCAGCTCGGCCGACTGGATGCCCCGCAATCTCGACCGTCGCGTGGAAGTCATGACTCCGGTGGAGAATCCCACCGTCCATCAGCAGGTGCTGCAACAGATCATGGTCGCCAACCTCAACGACGAGGCGCAGAGTTGGCTGCTTGACGCCGAGGGCGGCTACCGCCGTCACCCCGGCTGGAACCGCAAGGCGGCCTTCTCGGCCCACAACTACTTCATGACCAATCCCTCGCTCTCCGGTCGCGGTCACAAGGTCAAGGACCTACCGCGAGCCATCGTACATGTCGCCCAGCGCCAGTAGCGCCTCCCAGGCCGACGTCGCCGTTGTCGACGTCGGCTCCAATTCGGTTCGTCTGGTCATGTACCGACTGGACGGTCGGGCGATCTGGACGGTCTTCAACGAAAAGGTGCTGGCTGGGCTCGGCCGCGACCTCGCCGCCACCGGCCGCCTGGCGCCGGACGGAATCGCCCAGGCGATGCAGGCTCTGGTCAGGTTTCAGGCGATCATCGCCGCCAACCGGCCGGCCAAGATCTACGCGGCCGCCACTGCCGCCGTGCGCGACGCCCGCGACGGGTCCGACTTCGTGCGAAGGGTGCAGGCCGAGACAGGGCTGCGTCTGAAGGTTCTGACAGGCGGCGAGGAAGCAAAATACGCTGCGCTCGGGGTGATCGCCGGCTCACCCCGCGCCGAGGGCCTCGTCGGAGATCTGGGCGGCGCCAGCCTCGAACTCACACGCATCATTGGTGGCGAACCGGGCTCGGGCGTGACATTGCCGCTTGGCCCCTTCGCCTTTCCCGCGCCGTTCAATCCCGACGCCGCCAGGGCGGCCGTGGCCCGGGAGTTGCGCGCCATCCGTAGCGGTTTTTCGGCCCGGACGTTCAATGCGGTGGGCGGGGCCTGGCGCACGCTGGCGCAACTGCACATGCGCCTCGCGGACTACCCGCTCGGAATCATCCACCAGTACGAGCTCAGCCGCGATGACGCACTCGAGGTGGCGAGGTTCATCCAGACCCAGTCGCGCGGCTCGCTCGAGCGTATTGAAGGCATCTCCCGGCGGCGCGTCGAGGCCCTGCCGCATGCCGCCGCCGTGCTTGAGGGCCTGATGGAAGGGCTGGGACTGCAACGCGTCGTCCTTTCCGCTTTTGGACTGCGCGAGGGTCTGCTGCTCGAATCGATGAACCGCCTGACCCGGCAGGAAGACCCGCTGATCGCCGGCTGCGCCGCC
>JBEKQJ010000277.1:0-4454 GCA_049519835.1 Caulobacteraceae bacterium
TCCTGGGCGAACTCTTCGAGGCTTCAAACGCGTTCGGCGGCCGCATGCCTGAGCTGCTGTGCGGCTTCGCGCGCGAGGCGGACGGGCCACCGGTCGCCTATCCAAGCGCCTGCATGCCGCAAGCCTGGGCCGCCGGGGCGCCGTTCATGATTCTCGGCGCCGCCCTCGGCCTGAAGATCGATGCAGTGCGCAAGGAGGTGCGCCTGGTGCGGCCGCGGTTGCCGGCGGGCGTGGAACGAATCGCCCTGGAGCGCCTTGATATCGCTGGATCATTGCTGGACATTGAAATCCGGCGTCTCGGCGAGCGGACGGCTGTCACGGCGACATCGGGAGGGTCGGTCGCGGTGGTCGTCGAAGAATAGAACCGGCCCCCGTTTGCAGATGACAGGACGCCCGATGACCGAGGCCCCGTTGGCCGACGAACCGCTTGCTGCGCCGCCGCCGCTCGATCTTGCCTCAACCTCTCTCTTCCTCGATCTGGACGGCACCATTGCGCCGTTGGAACAGACCCCCGAGCACGTCGGTCCCGACCTGGATCGGCGGCGCCTGCTGGAGGCCCTGAGCGCTGGCCTGGACGGCCGCCTCGCCGTCGTGAGCGGCCGCACACTCGCCGATCTCGATCGCGTACTGGAAGGCCGCGTTCCGGCCTTGGGCGCCGTCCACGGACTGGTCCGACGGGCGGCCGATGGACAGGTCTGCGAAGTTGCCGGGGCCGAGGCCTTGCGGGAAGCGGTCGACGACATCCGCGCCTTCGCCGCCGCCGATCACGGCTTACTGGTGGAGGACAAAGGCGCCGCCGTTTCGCTGCACTATCGCCAATCGCCACAAGCGGCGGCGGCCGCCCGCGACGTCGTGCGGCGACTGGCGGGGCGGCTCGGCCTCCGGGCGCTGGAGGGCGATATGGTGATCGAGTTGCGCGCCGACGGCCCAGACAAAGGCGCGGCGACGGCCGCCTTCATGCGCGAGGCGCCGTTCACCGGTTTCCGGCCGGTGTTCGTCGGCGACGACCTGACCGACGAGGATGGCTTCCGCGCCGCACGCCGCCTCGGCGGCTACGGGGTGATCGCGGGTGGGCGCCGGCCGACCGACGCTCGCTTCGCATTGGGCGGCGTCGATGCGGTCCGCGCCTGGCTCGCCGCGGCGGTGGAGCGCGCCGCATGAACGACCTCGATCTGGCCCCGATCGGCAACTGCGCGATCAGCGCGCTCGTCGATCGACAGGGGCGCATGGTCTGGTGTTGCGCGCCGCGCGTCGACAGCGACCCGTTCTTCTCCCAGCTGCTATCGGGAACCGATCCGTCCGATGAGAAGGCTCGCGGCCTCTGGGCCATCGAGCTGGCCGGCCCGCAAACCGCGACCCAGAGCTACTTCCGCAACACCGCCGTGCTGCGCACCGAGCTCATCGACGCGGCCGGCGCGGCGCTCGAGATCATCGACTTCGCGCCGCGATTTCCGCTCTACGACCGCAGCTACAAGCCAACGGCGCTGGTCCGCCTCATTCGTCCGCTGAGGGGCGCGCCGCGCGTGCGCATCCGCATGCGTCCCACCTGCGACTGGGGCAGCGCAGACGCGCCCTGGGCCAGCGGCTCCAATCACCTGCGCTACCTGGGCCAGGATGTTACGCTGCGGCTGACCACCAATGCGCCGATCTCCCACATCGCCAGCGAGCGGTTCTTTCGGCTGGAGGCGCCGGTGGCCCTGTTCCTGGGGACCGACGAACCGTTCCAGGGCGAGGTGCTGAGCACAGTTCAGCGGATGCTCGCCGACACCGTGAGCTACTGGCGCGAATGGGTGCGCGCCCTGGCGCTGCCGCTCGACTGGCAGGAGGAGGTGATCCGCGCGGCGATCGCCCTCAAGCTCTGCGCCTACGACGAGACCGGCGCCATTGTGGCGGCGCTCACCACCTCGATCCCTGAGGCGCCCGGGAGCGGCCGCAACTGGGACTACCGCTACTGCTGGCTGCGCGACGCCTACTACGTGGTCCAGGCCCTCAACCGCCTCGGCGCGGTCGACATCCTCGAGAACTACCTCGCGTTCCTGCGCAACATCATGGACCAGGCGGTCGGCGGTCACGTCCAGCCAGTCTACGGCGTGGGCTACGAGCCGATCCTGGGCGAGCGCATCGCGCCCGACCTCGCCGGTTATCGCGGCATGGGTCCGGTGCGGGTCGGCAACCAGGCTCACGAGCAGATCCAGCACGACGTCTATGGCCAGATCGTGCTCTCCACCGCTCACGCTTTCTTCGACGAGCGCCTGCTGCGGCCGCCGGGTCGCGACGAGTTCGCGGCGCTTGAGCGCCAGGGCGAGCGCGCTTTCGCGGTCTACGACAAGCCCGACGCCGGACTGTGGGAGCTGCGCACCCGGACCGCCGTGCACACCTATTCGGCCGCCATGTGCTGGGCGGCCTGTGACCGGCTCGGCAACATCGCCGAAAAGCTCGGCCTCAACGACCGCGCCCACCTGTGGAACGAGCGGGCCAAGATCATCCGCGCCGCCATCGAGACCCACGCCTGGAGCGAGGCGGACGGGCACTTCACCTCGGTGTTCGACGCCCCCGACCTCGACGCCAGCCTCACCCAGCTCGCCGACCTGCGCTTTCTCAGCCCCGACGATCCGCGCCATCTGGCGACCCTCCGAGCCCTCGAGTCGCGTCTGCGCCGCGGCTCGAATTTCCTGCGCTACGATGGCGCCGACGACTTCGGCGTGCCCGAAACGGCGTTCAATTTCTGCACCTTCTGGTTCATCGAGGCCCTCTACCTGGCCGGCGAGGTCGACGAGGCGCGCGGCCTTTTCGAGGCCATGCTCGCCAAGCGCAACCACGCCGGCCTGCTTTCGGAGGACTCGGGGCTCAGCGACGGCGCGCTGTGGGGGAACTATCCGCAGACCTACTCGCTTGTTGGATTGATCAACTGCGCCGTCCTGTTGTCGCGTCCCTGGAGTTCGGTGCGATGAGTCGCCTGATCGTCGTCTCGAACCGCGTCACGGCGCCGGAGAGCCGGACCCGCGGGCCGGCGGGCGGCTTGGCGGTGGCGCTCAGCGCCGCCCTGCGCGAGTACTCCGGCTTCTGGTTCGGCTGGAGCGGCCGCACCACCGAGACCTTCACCGGCGAGATCGAGCGCCGCCTCGCCGACGACGTCACGGTGATGACCATCGACCTCGAGGAGGCCGACTTCCAGGAATACTACAACGGCTACGCCAACGCTGCGCTGTGGCCGCTGTTTCACTATCGCATCGACCTGACCGCCTACGACCGGTCGTATGGCGAGGGCTACGAGCGGGTGAACCGCCGCTTTGCCGAGACCCTCGCCCCGCTGATCCAGCCGGACGATCTCGTCTGGATTCACGACTATCACCTGATCCCGCTCGGGCGGGAGCTGCGCCGGCAAGGCGTCACCAACCCGATCGGCTTCTTCCTGCACATTCCCTGGCCGGCGCCGCAGATTCTCACCACCCTGCCCAGGCACCGCCAGCTGGTCGAGTCGCTGTTCGCCTACGACCTGGTCGGCTTCCAGACCGACGAGTGGCTGCGAGCCTTCGAGTCCTACGTGCTCGACGAGGCCGGCGGGTCCTGGGGACCGGACGCCCGGCTGCACGCCTTCGGCGCCAGACTGAAGGCCGACGCCTTTCCCATCGGCATCGACTTCGAGGAATTCCGCGCCTTGACGGCTTCGCAGGCGGCGGACCGGTCGCACGACCGTTTGGCCGCCCACAGCGTCTTCCGGCGCCTGATCATCGGCGTCGACCGCCTGGACTACTCCAAGGGCCTCGAAGAGCGCCTGATCGGCTTCGAGCAATTCCTGGCCGACAATCCGGAGCTGCGCCGCGACGTCTTCTATCTGCAGGTGGCGCCCACCTCGCGGGAGGACGTCGACGCCTATCAGGAGCTGCGCGCCCGCATCGACAGCCTGGCCGGCCGGATCAACGGGGTCTGGGCCGACGTCGACTGGACGCCGATCCGCTACGTGCATCGCAACTTCCGCCGCGACGAGCTGGCCGGCATGTACCGCGCCGCCCGCGTCTGCCTGGTCACGCCCATGCGCGATGGCATGAACCTGGTGGCCAAGGAGTTTATCGCCGCCCAGGATCCCGAGGATCCCGGCGTGCTGGTGCTGTCCCGGTTCGCCGGCGCGGCGCGGCAGATGACCGACGCGGTGATCGTCAATCCGTTCAGCCGCGAGGAGATCTCGGAGGCGCTGAAGCTCGCCCTGACCATGCCTCTGGCCGAACGCCGGCGCCGCTGGGAGCGACTCTATGAGGGCGTGCGCACCAGCGATGTGAAGGTCTGGCGCGACTCGTTCGTCGCCGCCCTGGCGACCGCGCGCGAGCCGGCCTTGCCGCTCTTCCCATCAGCGACGGCCACGATCCTCCGCGAAGCGGAGCCCGAGACACCGGGCAGGCTCGGCAAGGCGCTCTTCCACAGCGGCCCCCGGCGCGTGCGCCCGGGGCGTCACGACG
>JBEKQJ010000278.1:0-4400 GCA_049519835.1 Caulobacteraceae bacterium
GAGGGGAAGTGTTCCTCGGGCCGCAGGAAGGCGATGAGCTCGGTCTCGATGGTCTCGCCGTAGATATCCTCGTCGAAGTCGAACAGCCACACCTCGAGCCGCGCCTCGACCTCGCCGGTGGTCGGGTTGACGCCGATGTTGGCGACGCCAGGCAGGAAGCGGCCATCGTGCAGGTGCGTGCGGGTGGCGTAGACCCCGAACCGCGGCGCCACGTAGTCGCCGAGCGGCACGTTGGCGGTCGGAAAGCCGAGCTTGCGGCCGAGCTGGCGGCCCTTCTGCACCACCCCTTCGATGGCGAAGGGCCGGCCGAGAATGGCGGCGGCGACTTCCGGCTGGCCGGCGCGCAGGGCCTCCCGCGCCGCGGTCGAGGAGAGTTTCACCCCATCGGTCGCCACCGGGTCGGCCACCGAGACGGTGAAGCCCAACTCCTCGCCATAGCGCCGCATGGTCTCAGGCGAGCCGGTGCGGTCCTTGCCGAAGGTGATGTCGAAGCCGACCGCCACGTGGCGAATGCCGAGCCCCGCCGCCAGCACAGTCTCGGCGAAGGCGCGGTCGGAGAAGTTGGCCATCTCGACGCCGAACGGCAGCAGGTAGAGCCGCTGCGCGCCCAGGCCCTCGACCCGCCGCGCCAGCTGGTGGGGCGTGGAGAGGTGGAAGGGCGGCGAGTCCGGCTGGAAGTGCATGCGCGCGTGCGGCTCGAAGGTTATAAGGCCGAGCGGCGCTCCGAGCTCGCGGGCGGCGGCGGCGGCGTCCGCGATCACCTGCCGGTGGCCGAGGTGTACGCCGTCGAAATTGCCGAGCGCCACCGACGCCCCGCGGTCCTCGGGCGGCAGGTTCTTCCAGCCATGGACGACTTTGAAAGTCAGGTTCGGGTCCCCGTCACGCATCGCGTCACGCTTTTAGCGGCTTCGGGGGAGATGGCGAGGGGGAGGCCCCTTCCTTCTCCCCCGCCAGGGCAGGGCGATCGCATATGGCCCACAACCAACCTCTACCGTCATCGCCGGGCGCCAGTCCCGGCAACCCATGCGCGCCGAGGGTCGGGTGGCCATGCTGGCGTGGCCACGAAGCGACCTCGTCAATGCAGCTGCTCGAACAGGTCGTCCCAGTGCGGATTGGCCTGCTCGATCAGGTTGAGCTTCCATTCGCGCTTGTACTTCTTGATCGATTTCTCGCGCTTGATCGCTTCGACGATCAGCTCATGTGGCTCGTACCAGACCAGGCGCTTGAGGCCGTAGGTCGCTGTAAAGCCGGGAAAGGTCCCGTCCATGTGCTGGGTGACGCGTGTGATCAGATCCGACGTCACGCCGATCGTGCCATGCCGCCGGTTGGTCATCATGTAGACGCTGATGAACGGCCGGTGCGCCATGGCGGAACCTTCGCCGTCCAGCGCAGGGTCGGCAAGGCGCTTGTCCCGAAGGTCATGTCGTGACCGCGGAGCGCGGTCACACCCACGCCGGCGTTCATGGATCGCCGGGACTGACGCCCGGCGATGACGGTAGGAAAAAGGAAAGCCGCGGGCCCCTGTCAAATGCGATAGCGCTGCCCCGCAGGCGGGGGCGAACGAAGAGAAACGCTCACCACACCAGGCGGTCGATGGCGTAGGCAGGGGGGTGGGGGGCCGTGAGGCCGTAAAGGGCGCCCAGATCGAGGCGGCCGGCGGCGTCGATGACCTCGGCGGCGTGCACCCCCTCGGCCACGAAGAGGGCGTCGAGGCCCTGCCAGCGCGCGCCCTTGAGATCGGTCGCGAGGCCATCGCCGATGGCGAGTACGCGCGACTTCTCTGGCCCGCCGGCCATGGCGAAGGCGAGGTCGTAGATCGCCGCGAACGGCTTGCCGCCCTGGATGACCGCGCCGCCCAGCTCCTCGTAGAGCCGCGCCAGAGCGCCGGCGCAATAGATCAGCGCCTCGCCGCGCTGGACGACGATGTCGGGGTTGGCGCAGATCATCGTCAGACCACGGCCGACAGCGATACCGAGCACGTCGCGGTAGTCTTCCGGCGTTTCAGTCATCTCGTCGTTGGGCCCGCTGCAGGCGACGAAGGCGGCCGTCTCGGGGCCGGCGTAGGAAAGTCCAAGACCCTCGAACAGCGGATCGTCCTTGGCCGGACCAATGCGGAAGGCCGGCCCGGGCGCGCGTTCGGCCAGCAGGCCGCGGCTGACATCGCCGGAGGTGGCGATCGCCGTCCAGGCGTCGCGCGGCGCCTGGAGGCGATCGAGGATGGCGGCGACGTTGGCCTCTGGCCGCGGCGCATTGGTGATCAGGATCACCGGGCCTACCTGGGCGCGCCAGCGGGCCAGCGCGGCGCAGGCGTCCGGAAAACTCGCCACGCCGTTGTGGACGACGCCCCAGACGTCGCACAGCAAAACGTCGTAGCGCGCCGCCAGTGCGCCAAGGCCATCGATGGTCTGGGTCATGCCGGGGCGGTAGCCGCGGTAGGCACGCCGGTCAATCGCGGTCGGCGCGTTGGGGCAGCAGCACGAGTTTGCCGTGGGCGTGGCCGCTCAGGCTGAGGTCCATAGCCTCGCGCCAGTCTTGGAGCGGGAACGTCCGCGCGATGGGGATGCGGAAGCGGCCTTCGGCGGCCAGGGCCGCGAATTCCGGCAAGGCGTCGTAGCGCAGAGCGGCGAAGCTGTGACGCACGCCCAGCGCCGCGCCGCCCGGCAGGTGGCCCCGGACGCTGACGATGCGCTGCGGATCGCCGCCGGCCACTTCGATCAGCGCCGGCAGCGCGTCGTCGACTGGCGCGACATCGAGGATCAGGTCTGGCGCGCCGCCGCAGATCTCGCGCACCCGCTCGACCATGCCCTCGCCATAGGGCGTGACTGTCGCCCCGAAACCCTCGAGCTCGCGGGCGAAGGTGTCTCCGGCCGCCGCGATCACCCGCGCGCCGCGCATGATCGCCATCTGGACGGCCGCGAAGCCCATCATGGCGCCGGCCCCATAGATGAGGAGCGTCCGGCCCGTCACCGGCTCAAGGCGATCGAGACACCGGCTGGCGGTCTCGACCGCCATCGGCAGGGCGGACGCGGCCACGAAACCGAGGCCCTGCGGGATCTTCGTCCAGATCATCAGCGCCGCCCGGTCCGCGGCCCCGGCGGTGGGATAGCCGCGGAAGTCGGGAACGCCCAGGACCCGGTCGCCCACCGTGACGTCGCTCACGCCTTCGCCGAGCGCCTCGACGACGCCGGCGACATCGAGGCCGACACCGCGCGGCAGGTCGCCGGCCATGAAGCCGCGGCAGAGCGCCCAGTCGGCCGGATTGAGCCCGCAGGCCTCGACCCGCACGCGCACGTGGCCGGCCTGCGGTATCGGAACCTCGGCCGCCTCCAGTCGCAGCACCACGGCCGGCTCGCCATAGCCATGGAAGCGAAGGGTCCGCATCGCGCCGTCGGTCATGTTCGGACTCCCTAGCCGCGCTCGTTTCGTCAGTGACTGACGTATAAGCTTAGAGACAGTCACTGACAATACGGCTAGTATCGATTCATGCCGCGGAGTGGAGAAGATGCGCGCCGCCGCCTGCGCGAGGCGGCCCTGGAGCTGTTTCGCGAGCGTGGCTACGAGGCGACGACGGCGGCGGAGATCGCCGCCAGGGCCGGCGTCACCGAGCGGACGTTCTTCCGGCATTTCCCCGACAAGCGGGAGGCGCTGTTCGACGGCGAAGCGGCGTTCCGCCAAGCCCTGAGCGACGCCGTCATCGCGGCCCCCGCGGACCTGGACCCGATGGCCGCGCTGCGCGCCGCCTTCCGCTCGGTCGAGCAGACGCTGGTGAACAACCGGCCGTTCACCGAGCCGCGGCAGGCGGTGATCGCCGCCACCCCGGCCCTGCAGGAACGTGTGCTGACCAAGACCGCCGGCCTGATCGACGCCCTGGCCGAGGCGCTATGCCGTCGCGGCGTCGAAGCGGGCGTCGCCGCGCTGGCCGCCCAGGTGGCGATGGCGGCGTTCGGCTTCGCGGTCAGCGCCTGGATCGAGGACCCGGCGACAGGGCTGGATGCGAACCTGGGACGGGCGTTCGAAGCGCTGCGGGCGTTGTCGACGGGGGGCAAGTGAAGTCTGTCGGGACGCGGCCGCCTGAGCGCCGAAGCCGCACCGCAGGGTGACGTTGGAGCTTGCCCGAAAGCGGACGTCGGGATGTCCGCTATGGGGGGTGAGCGGACATTGGCGATCAATTCGATTTCGGCCAGTCTGCAGGTCTCTGACCTCTGTCCGGTGCCCTGGAACAATGAGCGAGTATCGTTACAGCGCGAGTCTTAGGTCCAGGCGTCTGCTCCTCTCAGCATTGTGCCTTTTGGCTGCATGCGCAAAACCCTCGCCGAACGATGTTCTCAGTGAAGCGTCGGACTCGTGTGATTTGGCAAAGGTTAAGACCGCGATTGCAGAAAGAGCAGACGTGAATCCGA
>JBEKQJ010000279.1:0-4387 GCA_049519835.1 Caulobacteraceae bacterium
CGGCATTATCTTCGTTCCATTCTCGGTCTTCTTCGCCTGCACCCTTGGTCAGTTCTGGATGCTGCGGCGCCTGCGTCAGGCGTTGGTGGACCGTCATCCCGAGATCTGGCTGGAACAGTCCCGCAAGGCCTTCTTCCCCAACAGCACGGGCCTGGGCTTCGCCCTGACGCGGCGCGACCGTGCGCTCGGGGACCCTGAGCTGTCGCGATGCGTGGATCAGCTGCTGCTGCTTTGGGCCGTGGCGATCACGGCCTGGGTAATCCTGGCGGGCATGCTGTTGATGGACTCCGGCTTCGCACGACACTGAACACCTGCGGCGATTGACTTCCCCTGCGCCCGGCGCGGGATGACGTCTCAACCGCCTGGGAGACGCCCATGTCCGAGACCATCCTCTATGAGGTCGCCGAGGGGATCGCGACCATCACCCTCAACCGGCCGGAGAAGCGCAACGCGCTCAACTGGGAGGCCTACGAGGCGCTGGAGGCCGCGTTCCGCCGCGCGGTGCGTGACGCCGACGCGCGCTGCGTGATCGTCACCGGCGCCGATCCGGCCTTCTGCTCCGGCGACGACGTGGTCGAGCTGATGGCGACGCCGCGGCCGCCCTCGAACGACGCGCCGGTGGTGCGGCATCGACCGACGCCCGCGGCCATGGCGGCGATGGAATGCGACAAGCCGGTGATCGCCGCGGTCAACGGCGCGGCGGTCGGCTGGGGGATGGAGCTGGCCTGTTACGCCGACATTCGCATCGCCTCGGACCGCGCCCGCTTTGCAGAACTGTTCGTCAAGCGTGGTCTGGTCAGTGATGTCGGCGGCTTCACCCGCCTGCCGGCCATTGTCGGCCCCGCCAAGGCGGCTGAACTGCTGTTCACGGGCGATCCTATCGACGCGGCCGAGGCCCTCCGGATCGGCTTTGTATCCGAGGTCGCGCCGCACGAGGCGCTGATGGATCGCGCCCGGGCGCTCGGCCGCCGCATCGCGGTCAATCCGCCGCTGGCGCTCCGCTACATGAAGGAAGGCCTGCGCCTGGGCGTCCATGGCGAGACCCGCGAAATGGGCGAGTGGGCCATCTCGGCGATCCGGCGGCTGATGCAGACCGAGGATCACAGGGAGGGTGTCGCCGCCTTTCTCGAGAAGCGTGCGCCGGTATTTCACGGTCGCTAAAGTCGGTCGAATCTGCGACAAATCCGCCCTACCACAAGGGGAATACGCCCGCTCGACCGGCCGGCCGCTTGACAGTGGCCACGACGCTCAACAGGGTGTCGTCTGGTCATCGGGCGTAGGCCGGCGGCTGGGGGCGTTATGACTATTCAGTGGTATCGTGGTTTGGCTTTCGGGGCCCGTTGCGGCCTCGTGGGCGTCGCCGTGGCGATTGCCGCGAGCGCCTGGGCGCAGGATGCGAGCCGGCAGTTCGGTCAGGCCGCGCCGAGTCGCCAGTTCAGCGATCGGACTCAAACGTCCCCCAACGCCCCGGTGCCGATCCTCGCCACGCCGCCGGCTCACCACGCGGCCAAGGCCGTCACGCCGGCCGCGAAAGCCGACCCCACCCCAGCGCCGGCCGCCGATCCTGCTCCGCAGCCGGCGGCCGCAGCGACGCCAGCTGCGACCAACGCCGCCCCGGAACCGGTCGCCGCCAACGCGGTCATCAACGCGGCGCCCGCACCCGCGCCTGTCGCGGTTGCAACGCCGGCTCCGGCGCCGGCTCCCGAACTCGGCAACCCCGCATTGTTCCTGGTGGCGGGCGTCATCGTCGTCATCCTGTTGGTCGTCGTCCTGGTATGGGGCCTGCGTGGGGCGCGTAGGAAGGCGGCGGCCGAGCTGGAAGCGCCGGTGGCCGTGGTTCCGCCCGTAGTTGTCGAGCCTGAGCCGGTCGTCGTCGAGCCGCCCGCCGAGCCGGTCCCGGTGATCTGGCGGACCGCTCCCAGACATGTCTCTCTGCCGCCTCTCGAGCCGATCGTGGCCGAGAGCGCACCGCCCACTGTCGCCTTGGAGCCGGTTGCCAAGAAGGCGCCCGCCCGCAAGCGCAAGGCCGTCGAGCCGGCGGCGGAAGCGTCCGTCTTCGAAGCGCCCATTGTCCAAGCGCCCATTGTCCAAGCGCCCGTTGTCGAAGCTGTGGTGGAAACGCCCGCGCCAATCGCCAAGGCGCCTGTCGCGAAGGCCGCGGCCGCAAAGGCGCCGGCCGCCAAGGCTTCGGCCAGCAAGCGCAAAACGGCGCCGGAACCGGTGGCCGAGGCCTCGCCTCCACCGGCCAACGAGGTCGCGACCGCTCAGGCCAAGACCCCGGCCCGACGCCGCAAGGCCGGATCCGGTCCAGCGACCGAATAGCCAACATCGCCGCCCCCGTTCTTCGGAAAGGGCGGTCCACTGGCGTCATTGCTGGGACTTAGGTGTTCAGCCCGGCCATGACGGTCATTGAGGGGTAAGCGAAGACGCCTTCCGGTGCGTCCCGGCCTCTCCCACCCGGGAGCGGCCGAGAAACGCCAACCTTTGCAACGACGTTAGGGAAGCGGCGCGCGCTGTGAATCCTTAGTAGCTGCCGACGCCCGCGATAGGGGGCAGGTCGGCTGGCTTGCTCGCCGGCTTGGGGGCCGCCTTGGCCGTCTGCTGGGTGGCCGGCTTGACTGGGGCCGGCGCCGGCTTGGGCGCCGGCGGCGGGGCGGCCTGAGCGGTCGCCGTCCCAGCGGGAGCCGTGGCGCCGGTCGCCGCGCCGGTGGTTGGCGCGCATTTCACGGTGTCGGCCTTGCAGGCTTCCCAGGCCGCGACGTCGGCCTGATGCTTGGCGTCGGCCGCTTTGTAGTCGGCCATCTGCTTGGCATAGGCGTCAGCGTCAGCTTGCTTCTGGGCCTGGTAGGCCTGCTGCTGAGCCTGATATTGCGCCGTCGCGGCGGCGTAGTCGGCTTTCGCCTTGTCGACCTCCGGAGACGGAGGCGCGGGTGGCGGGGTCAGCAGGGCCTGGGCGCGGTCGCGCGTGGCCATGGCTTCCTTGTCCTGCGGATCGAGATCGAGCGCCTTGTTGGCGTCGGCCAGGGCCGCACGCGCATCGCTGGCCGCCAGATAGGCTTCGCCGCGCTTCAGATGGGCGAGCTCTTGGTCGCCCTTCACCAGCTTGCCGGAGTCGATCGCCGCCGTGAACAGCTTGATCGAGGCCGCGTAGTCGGCGCCGTTGAGCGCGGCGAGGCCCGCCTTCGCGTCGCCGAGCGGATCCGCCCAGGCGCCGCCCGCCAAAGCCGCCATCGCTACGGCGGCCACCAGAAGCCGTTTCATAACCACCCCTTAATCGAGCAACAATTGAGCGGCGCTCCCGCGCACTGAAAAGGCGCCGTACGCCACAGGCTGAGGCTCAATGTAAAATAGCCGTAGCCCGCTGTCAGCGCGCCTTCTTGCCGCACCATCCTCGGGGCTTCGAAGCTGCTCCCCCGGGGACAGCCCCGCGGACGCACCTGAACAGTGACCAGAAACGGCTTGCGGGGCGGCTGGCGCGAGGGCAATGATGACGCTGGCGTCACTGACGTGAAGGAGGAACGGTCATGGACGACGCGGGTCACGACATCCGCCGTGCGGCGCGGGAGCACGCCTATTCGATCCCGATCGAAGAGATCAAGCCGGCCGATCCGCGGCTGTTCTATGATGACACTTTGTGGCCCTACTTTGAGCGCCTGCGCGCCGAGAACCCGGTGCACTACGCCGTCGATGTGGAGGGCGAGACCGGCCCCTACTGGTCGGTCATGAAGTTCAACGACATCATGACGGTGGAGACCAGCCACCAGATCTTCTCCTCCGAACCGGCGATCACGATCTTCGATCCGGAAGACGACTTCCAGCTGCCAATGTTCATCGCCATGGATCCGCCAAAGCATGACGTGCAGCGCAAGACGGTCAGTCCGATCGTCAGCCCCTCCAACCTGCAGAATCTCGAGCCGATCATCCGTGAGCGCGCGGCCGCCATTCTCGACGAGGATGTGCCGGTCGGCGAAGAATTCAACTGGGTCGACAAGGTCTCGATCGAGCTCACCACCATGACGCTCGCCACCCTGTTCGACTTCCCTTGGGAGGACCGCCGCAAGCTGACCCGTTGGTCCGATGTGGCGACGACCCCGGTTGGCACCGAACACAGCTTGGTGGAGAACGAGGAGCAGCGCCGCGCCGAACTCTTCGAGTGCGCCGATTACTTCCTGCGCCTGTGGAACGAGCGTGTGAACGCGCCGCCGAAGAACGACCTGATCTCCATGCTCTGCCATGGCGAGGCGACCAAGAACATGGATCGCATGGAGTATCTCGGGAACCTGATCCTGCTCATCGTCGGCGGTAACGACACCACCCGCAACACCATCTCCGGCAGCATCATGGAGCTCAACAGGAACCCGGACCAATACCAGAAGCTGCGAGACAA
>JBEKQJ010000280.1:0-4381 GCA_049519835.1 Caulobacteraceae bacterium
GGCTGATCTGCAAGTAGAGATTCTTGGCGAGATCGGGAAAGGCTATGAACGTGACCGCGACCGCGGCAGCGACGAACAACACGAAGACCAGCACCAGAAACAGTTGCTTCATGCCGCCGCCCATCACGTCTGAGCGGTATCCCAAATAAGAAACGGCCGCGACGATAGCCACCAACAAGGCGGTAAACGCTGCGCCTATCGCCAACATACTCGACAAGTCTTTGCTAATATCCATGGCAGCGCCCCGAGCTTGCGGGCTGCTTTGAGCCTACAAGCCAGCTAGCCCCCGGTGAGCAGGGCCTCAGCGCTCGCCAGGTCCTGCGCGACGTGGCCAAGCGACTTGTACACCGTGATTTCCTCGCCGTCGCGCCGGCCGGAGGCGACGCCGGCCAGGACCTCGCCGATTTCGGCGGCCACGTGCGAGTCGTCCACCCTGCCGGCCGCCTTGGCGCGCAGGAACTCGCCGCACTGGGCGATCACCCCGGATCGGCTGTCGGCGATGAGGCGGCCGCGGACGATCAGCTCGACGTCGCCTTCCGCCTGTCCGGCGTGGCCAGAGCCGACGAGGTTCACGTGTGCGCCAGGCGCGATCCATGCCCCGGCCAGGATCGGCTCGCTCGCCGCCGTCACCGTGCAGATGATCCCCGCATCCGCCACCGCGGCTCGCACGTCCGCAGCGGCGGTGACCGTCAAGCCGGACTGGCTGGCCATACGCTCTGCGAAAGCGGCGGCAAGGGCGGGATTTCGACCCCAGACCCGCACGTCGGAGATCGATCGGACCTTGGGGATCGCCCGCAGGTGCTCCTCAGCCTGGCGCCCGTAGCCGAGGATCGTCAGGCGGGCCGGTCCTGGCCGCGCCAGGGCGTCGGTGGCGACGGCGCTGGCCGCCGCGGTGCGGATCGCGGTCACCTCGGTCGCGTCGACCACCGCCGTTGGCGCGCCGCTCTCGGGATCGAACATCACAATGACCCCCTGGTGCGAGGGTCCGCCGGCGGCGAAGGCGCCGGGGAAGACGCTGATCAGCTTGGCCCCGAACGGCCGACCGTCGCCGAGCCAGCCGGGCATGACGCCGAACAGGTCGTCGCCGCCGAGCGGCAGGATCGAGCGCAGCAGTTGCCGGGTCGTTCCCGCCGAGACCGCGATCATCGCTTCCCGCACCAGGGGGATGGCGACCTCGTAGGTCAGGCGCGTCCGCACCTCTTCGGCGTCGATGAACCGCATGCGCTCTCCCCTAAAACACGCCGCGATAGGCGCGCAACCTCGCGGTCATAGTCACGTTAGGTTCAGGTTGGGACGGCTTACAAAGCCCGCGAAGCTCGGGAATCTGCCCCGGGTGTCGCCCGAACCACGTGAGGAAACATGCGTAGCTTGATCTGTTCCGCCGCCGTGCTGGCGCTCGCCGCGGCCGCGGTTCCCGCCCTCGCCGACGCGCCCTGCCCGACGGCCGCCCCGGTCGTCGCCCAGGGCGCCAGCGCGCCGCCGCCCCTGCGGCAGGAGGTCCAGCCGCCCATGCCGGCCTACGGCTACACCTGGACCCCAGGCTATTGGGGCTGGAACTCAGCCGCCTATGACTACTACTGGGTGCCCGGTGTCTGGATTCAGCCGCCGACGATCGGCCTTCTGTGGACGCCGCCCTGGTGGGGCTGGGTTGGCGGGGTCTACGTCTTCACCCCCGGCTATTGGGGCCCGACTGTCGGGTTCTACGGCGGCATCGACTATGGCTTCGGCTATGGCGGCCGCGGCTATGACGGCGGCTACTGGCGCGGCCGGACCTTCTATTACAACCGCGCCGTCAACAATTTCGGCGGCGTGCGCGTGAACGCCGTCTACAACGATCCGCCCCGGGCGGGCCGCGGCTTCAGCCGGGTCAGCTACAACGGCGGGGCCGGCGGCGTGCGCGCCTCGGCGACGCCGGGCGAGCTGGCGGCCGCCCGTCAGGCCCGCGGTGGCGCGACCCCCAATCAGTTCAGCCACGCCCAGGGCGCGGCCGGCAATCCGGCCTTCGCCGCCGGCGCTGAGCGCGGCGGGAACCACTTCGGGACCGTCGCGGCCGCGGGCGCGGCCGGCGTCGCCGGGGCGGTCGCCGCTCATGCGGCCATGCACGCAGCGGCCAACCATGCCGCGGCCCGCGGCGCCGTCCATGGGTCATACGGAGGCGGCCACGCCATTTCGGCGCACAGCTACAGCCATGGCGGCTTCGGCGGCCATAGCTACGCCAGCCACGCCTATACGGCCCACGCCGCCGGCGGCGGCTACCGTGGCGGCGGCTTCGGCGGCTTCGGCGGCTTCCACGGCGGCGGCGCGGCGCGCGGCGGCGGCTTCGGCGGCTTCCACCCCGGTGGCGGCGGTGGTGGCTTCCATGGCGGCGGCGCGCCCCACGGCGGCGGGCAGCCCGAACGCGGGGGCGGCGGCCGCCCGCACGGCTAACAACCGTCCCTGACAGGCGGACCGGCGAGCGCCGGTCCGCCTTGCACACATTCGTTCCTTGTGTTGAATTCAAACGGCCGTTCGAACGCAGGGAGACACGACGCATGGCCCATGATGGCGAAGCGCCGCACGCCGAGCTTGGCTTCGATCCCGACGCCCTGAAAGCCAAGTACCTGGCCGAGCGCGACAAGCGCCTGCGGGCCGACGGCAACGAGCAGTACGTCAACATCGAGGGCCAGTTCGCCCGCTATCTCGAAGACCCCTACGTCGAGCCGGGCTTCACGCGCGCGCCCCTGACCGACGAGGTCGACGTGGTGGTGGTCGGCGGTGGTTTCGGCGGCCTTCTGGCCGGGGCGCGATTGCGCGAGGCGGGTGTCGCGAGCGTGCGCCTGATCGAGAAGGGCGGCGATTTCGGTGGCACCTGGTACTGGAACCGCTATCCCGGCGCCGCCTGCGACGTGGAATCCTACATCTACCTGCCGCTCCTCGAGGAGATCGGCTACATCCCGACCGAGAAATACTCCCGCGCGCCGGAGATCCTGGCTCACAGCCGGGCTATCGGCCGCTACTTCGGTCTCTACGACCACGCCGTCTTCCAGACCGAGGTGACGCGCCTCGACTGGGACGAAGCTGCCGGCCGCTGGATCATCTCCACCAACCGCGGCGACGCCATGCGCGCTCGCTTCGTGATCATGGCCAACGGCCCGCTGCACCGGCCGAAGCTGCCGGGCATTCCGGGCGTCGAGAGCTTCAAGGGTCACTCCTTCCACACCAGCCGCTGGGACTATGCCTACACCGGCGGCGATTCCTCCGGCGGCCTGACCGGCCTCAAGGACAAGCGCGTCGGCATCATCGGCACCGGGGCCACGGCCGTGCAGTGCGTGCCGCACCTCGCCGAGGGGGCCAAGCAGCTTTTCGTCTTCCAGCGCACCCCGTCATCCATCGACGTGCGCGCCAACCGCCCGACCGACCCGGCCTGGGCGTCCGGCCTCGAGCCCGGCTGGCAACAGCGGCGAATGGACAACTTCAACATCCTGGTCAGCGGCGGCTTCCAGGAGGAGGATCTGGTCAGCGACGGCTGGACCGAGATCATCCGCAATCTGACCCTGCTCGGCCGCGGTCGCGCACCCGGTGGCGGCGCCGGCCGCGATCCGTTCGAGCTGCTCGAGATCGCCGACTACCAGAAGATGAACCAGATCCGCGCCCGCGTGGACGCCTTGGTGGCCGACCCGTCGGTCGCCGAGGCGCTTAAGCCCTACTACCGGCAGTTCTGCAAGCGGCCGTGCTTCCACGACGACTACCTGGCCGCCTTCAACCGGCCGAACGTCACGCTGGTGAACACCGATGGCCGGGGCGTCGATCGCATAAGCGAGCACGCCGTCTGGGCCAATGGCCAGGCATACGAGATCGATTGCCTGATCTACGCCACGGGCTTCGAAGTCGGCACCGAATACACCCGCCGCTCCGGCTACGAGGTCTACGGCAAGGGCGGCAAGTCGCTCACCGAGCACTGGGCCGAGGGCGTGCGCACCCTGCACGGCTTCCACGTCAAGGGCTTCCCCAACTGCTTCGTGGTCTCCAATTCGCAGTCGGGTTTCTCGGTCAATTTTCCGCACATGCTCAACGCCCAGGCCCACCACCTGGCCTACATCGTCAGCCACTGCCTGGAGACTCAGGTCCGCGCCGTCGAAGCGACCGAGGCCGCCGAGGACGCCTGGATCCAGACCATCCGCAACACGGCCATGCTGCGCGAGAAGTTTCAGGCCGAGTGCACGCCCGGCTACTACAACAACGAAGGCAAGCCCAACCTGAGGGCGGTCCAGAACGGCCCCTACGGCGCCGGCTCGATCGCCTTTATCAAGCTGCTGGAAGACTGGCGCGCCGCCGGCGGCCTGGAAGGCCTGGAGTTGACGCGGGGCTGACCCCGCGTGACGCTTTCCCTGCAGGCCTTCCG
>JBEKQJ010000281.1:0-4381 GCA_049519835.1 Caulobacteraceae bacterium
CATCGCCGGCCTGCTCAGCGACGACTACAAGAACCAGATCAATCAGTTTCCCTATCTCGGGAGCATCCCGGTGCTCGGCGCCCTCTTCCACTCGCCGAGCTTCCAGAAGGACCAGACCGAGCTCGTGATCGTGATCACGCCGCACCTGGCTGTGGCCCGGCGCGGGCATATAGCTCTGCCGACCGATCACTTCACGCCGCCGTCCGACTATGAGCTGTTCCTGTTCGGCATGTTGGCCGGCCAGGGCGCGAACCTGCGCCCCGAGGACCGGGCCTTGCTCTCTCAGGATCCGGCCAAGGGCGGCGTCGAGGGCCCTTACGGCCACGTGTTGTACTGATGACAAGGGGCGTAGCGATGAAATTGCGGACTGGACTTCTGATGGCCGCGCTCGGTGGGGCGGGGGCTCTTCTGGTCGGTTGCACCGCAGACGGCCAGTTGAAGGACGACATGGCTTCGGCCGACTTCGGCAAGGCCGTGCGTGAAGATTTCGCCGCCCAGGTCGCGGATCCGGACGCCGCCTACAAAGGGCCGCCCCCGCCATCGAACGGTGAGCGCGCGTCGGTCGCGACCAAGCGCTACACCGATGACACCGCCAAAGCGGCCAGCGGCTCCACCACGGGCGTGACGGTCGGCGGCGGTGGTGGTGGCGGGCCGTGATCGGCCCGCTCCCTGACCGTTTGAGGGCATTACGACTGGGTCTTGCTGCGCGACCGAAAAAGGGGTCTCTGGTCTTGGGGCGAATTGCCGCATTCCGTACGCTTGAAGCCGCGCCCACAATCGCGGTTTCGGCGGGGGATCGCGGGTGACGCAAAATGAATATGACACTCAATATGTCTTCTGCAGATGACGCTCGCAGCGCGAGCACAGGGCTGACGCGCGTCGGCTACGTGGAAGGCGCCATTGGCGGACCCGAGCGGGTCGCGTCCCTCGCCGCCCTCTTCCCGCAACTCCAGTTTGTCAGCGTCGGCGCGACCTGGCCGACCCGCGCCCTGACCGGTCTCGGCGCGCTGATCGTTGGTGTCGCCGCCAGCGACGCCGACGAGGCCCAGCGCCGGCTGTCCGGTCGCGGCCCCGCCACCATCGTCGTGCTCCGCGACGCGGACGTGAGCGCCTCCCGCCGCCTGATGCAGGCCGGGGCGGCGGACATTCTCGTCGCGCCGGTGACGGAAGCGGCGCTGGCGCTCAGCCTCGAGCGCGTGCTGTCCACCGTGGCGACCCAAGGCGAACGTGAGCCGACCGGCCGTGTGGTGGCGATGATGAAGGCCGGCGGCGGCGTCGGCGCCACCGCCATCGGTACGCAACTCGCGGCGATGATCGCCAGCCATGGCGGCGCACCGAGCGTCTGCTTCGCGGATCTCGACGTGCAGTTTGGCCTGGGGGCCCTGTTCTTCGATCTCGGCGCCGCCATGACGCTGACCGACATCCTCGAGGGTGGTGGCCCATTGGAAGAAACGCCGCTGGGAACCGCACTCGCGGCGCACCGCAGCGGCGCCCGCATGCTCGCCGCCCCGCGCGACCTGATGCCGCTCGAAGGCGTCACGCCGCGGCAGGTCGAGAGCCTGTTGACGGCTCTGCGTCGCGATTTCGCCCTGACAATTCTCGATCTGCCGACGGTCTGGACGGCGTGGACCAACCGCGCCCTTCATCTGTGCGATCAGATCATCATGGTCACCAATCTCACGGTGCCGCACGCCACTCTCGTGAAGGCCCAGCTGCGCATGCTCGCAGCCCAGCGGCTTGACACCATCCCCCTCACCCTGGTTTGCAATCGGGTGAGCGCCGATCAGCGGCAGATCGTGTCCCAGAAAGCGGCTGAGAAGTCGATTGGACGGGACTTCGACTTTGTCATCCCCGAGGATCGGGCGATGTTCAACGAAGCAATCGCGCAAGGCTGCGAGCTTTCCACGGTTCGCAAGGGCACCAAAGTAGAGTTGGCGATCGCCGAGTTGGCCAATTCGATCGTCCCGATGACCATTCAGGCCGACTCGAAGCGCAGGTGGCTCTGGCAATGACACTTTGGTCCGAAAGCGACGCACGAGGAGCCGGCGGGCTCCAAAAGGGAGCTAACGCCCCGATCGAAGGCGCCAGCGCCCTGAAGTCGCGGATTCACTCGCGGCTGCTAGACGTGCTCAACCTCGCCATGATCGAGCGCACGCCGCGCGAGACTCTTCGGCACGAGGTGCGCGGCGCGGTGATCGAACTGCTCGCCGAGGAAAAGCGCCTTCTCACGCCGGCGCAGACCGACCGCCTGACGGATGACGTGCTCGACGAGATTCTTGGACTGGGGCCGCTCGAGCCTCTGCTCAAGGACGAGACGATTGCCGACATCCTGATCAACACCCACGACACCGTCTACGTGGAGCGCAAGGGCAAGCTCGAGCTCACCGACGTCCAGTTCCAGGACACCCGCCACCTCGTCCGCATCATCAACAAGATCGTTTCGGCCGTTGGCCGGCGCGTCGACGAGTCCTCGCCGATGGTCGATGCGCGCCTGGCCGATGGTTCCCGCGTCAACGCCATCATTCCACCTCTGGCCGTGGACGGGCCGCTGGTCTCGATCCGGAAATTCGCCCGCGATGCGCTCAGCATCGAGCGTCTCATCACGTTCGGCAGCGCCACCGAGGAAATGGCCAAGACCTTGCGCGCGGTGGTCGGCGCCCGGCGCAACGTGTTGATTTCCGGCGGCACGGGCTCCGGCAAGACGACGCTGCTCAACATCATGTCCTCGTTCATCGACATGAACGAGCGGATCGTCACCATCGAGGACTCGGCCGAACTGCAGCTCCAGCAGCCTCACGTTGGCCGGATGGAGACCCGGCCGCCGAATATCGAAGGCAAGGGCGAAGTCACCCAGCGCGACCTGGTCAAGAACTCCCTGCGGATGCGGCCCGATCGCATCGTCGTCGGCGAAGTGCGCGCCGGCGAAGCGTTCGACATGCTGCAGGCGATGAACACCGGCCACGACGGCTCGATGACCACCGTCCACGCCAACACGCCGCGCGACGCGCTCACCCGCCTCGAGCAGATGATCGGCATGGCCGGCCTGGAAATCTCGCCCCGCTCGATCCGCCAGCAGATCGCCTCGGCCATCCACGTCATCGTCCAGACCGAACGCATGGAAGACGGCCGCCGTCGGATAACCTCGGTCGCCGAAGTGCTCGGGATGGAGGAAGACATCATCACAATGCAGGAAATCTTCCGGTTCCGCCGCAAGGGTCGCGGCGATGACGGCTCGGTGCTGGGCGATTTCGAGCCCACCGGCGTCCGCCCAAAGTTCCTGGAATACCTCAACATGCGCGGCATCAAACTCGATCCGCAGATGTTCGCTCCTCCCATTCGAAGGTCGGCTTGATCCCATGTGGATAGTGCTCGCTTACGTTCTGGCCTTTGTCGCCATCGTGATGGTGGTGCAGGCGGCCGCTGGCGTCATCTTCTCGGCTGGCGACCGAACACGGCGGGTGAATCGACGCCTCGACCTGCTGCAGTCCGGCATGTCGCGCGACGACGTGTTCCAGACGCTGGTCAAACGCCGTCCGCAGAACGCCCTGGCTGATGCGGCGCCCAGCGCCTACGAGCGCTTCGGCAATTATTTCCGCCAGGCCGGCCTGATCATCACGCCACAGCGGTTCTTGATCAGTCTGGCGATCCTCGCGGGCATCGTCCTGGTGATCGCCTTCCTGGGTATCTCGATCGCCCGCCAGGGCGGCGGCCTGCTCGTCAACTTCCTGGTGGCCACGGTCGGCGCCGTAGCCCTGGTTATGCTGGGCGGCATGGTCTGGTTGAGCGTCATGCGCAACCGGCGGATGCGGCGCCTCGAGGAGCAGCTCCCCCTGGCCCTCGACGTCACGGTCCGGGCGCTTCGGGCCGGGCACCCGCTGATGATGTCGGTGAAGCTCGCCGCCGAGGAGATGAAGGATCCTATCGGCTCCGAGCTCGGCCTGATCGTCGATGAGGTCAACTACGGCATGGAGTTCCGCGACGCTCTGACCAATTTCGCCAAGCGGACATCCTCGGAATACGCCCACTTCTTCGCGGTCTGCGTCTCGATCCAGAACGAAACCGGCGGCAATCTCGCCGAGATCCTCGACAACCTCAGCCAGGTGATCCGCGCCATGCAGTCCCTCCACCTGAAGGTGAGGGCTCTGGCCGCCGAAGGTAAGATGTCAGCCAAAATCCTGACCGCTCTGCCCATCGGCGTGGTCGCATTCATCATGTTCACCCAGCCCGGATTCTACACGAGCAAGATGGGCGACCCGCTCTTTTGGCCGGCGGTGGCCGTCCTCGTCGTGATCTTCCTGATCGGACAGTACATGATCAACCGGATGGTCAACTTCAAGTATTAGAAACGAGTCGCCATGTCCCTGTTTCTATCGCTCTTTGT
>JBEKQJ010000282.1:0-4334 GCA_049519835.1 Caulobacteraceae bacterium
GCTGGTGAAGATCGACCTAGGCGGCAACATCCTCCAGGAGACCGACTACTTCATCAATCCGGCCGGCTTCACGATCCATTCGGCCATCCATGAGAACCGCGAAGACGCCCACTTTGTGATGCACGTGCACTCCGACCATGGGGTGGCGGTCTCGGCGCAGAAGGAGGGTCTGCTGCCGATCAGCCAGCACGCCCTGATCATCCTGCCTCAGGTGGCCTACCACGAGTACGAAGGCATCGCCCTGAACCACGAGGAGAAGGAGCGCCTGGTGGCCGACCTCGGCGACAAGCACGCCTTCATCCTGCGCAACCACGGCACGCTGACCGTCGGGCGCACGGCGGCCGACTGCTGGCTCTACATGTACTACCTGGAAAAGGCCTGCACACAGCAGATCCTGGCCCTCTCCGCGGGCCGCGAGCGGCTGCTCATCGCCCCCGATGCGGCGCAGGAAACGGTGGAGAACCAGGTGCGCATGGGCATGGGCGGCGGCCTCGCCTGGCCGGGCGCCCTGCGGCGCCTCGACCGCGAGAGCCCGGGCTACGACGCTTAGAATTCTTCACCTCTCCCTCGAGGGAGAGGTCGAGACGCGCCGCAAGGCGCGTCCGGGTGAGGGGTCAGGAAACCAGGGCGTGTAACCCCTCACCCTCGCATGGCTCCGCCATGGGCTCCTCCCTCTCCCTCGAGGGAGAGGGCAGAAAACAAATCTCCCTGACGGTCGTCGGCGGCTGGGCGACGGAACTGGGTGAGATCGAGGGGCGTGCTCGGCCTGTCGAGGCCCAGCCGGCGCTTGGCAATGGCAAAGCGCTGGGCGACCATTTCGGCTATCGGGCCTTCGCCCTTCATCCGCTTGCCCCATTCGGGATCGTAGTCGCGCCCGTCGCGCATCTGGCGCACCAGCGACATGACCCGCCTGGCGCGGTCCGGGACCTCGCTGTCCAGCCACTCGCGGAAGAGGTCCTTGATCTCGCGCGGCAGGCGCAACATCACATAGCCCGCGCCGACCGCCCCGGCCCCGGCGGCGCGCTCGAGCACGGCCTCAAGCTCATGGTCGTTGAGGCCCGGGATCACCGGCGCAAACATCACGACGGTCGGAACCCCGGCGGCGGCGAGAGAGGCGATCGCGCCGACACGTCGCTCCGGCGTCGCCGCCCGCGGCTCCATGATCCGGGCCAACTTGCGATCGAGCGTGGTGACCGACACCGCGGCGCGCGCCAGGCGCCGGGCGCCCATCCGGCCGAGGATATCGGCGTCGCGGGCGATCAGGGCCGACTTGGTGATCACTGACAGCGGATGGCCCGCGCGCTCCAGCACCTGCAGCAGCTGGCGCGTGACCAGGGTGCGGCGCTCCGACGGCTGGTAGGGATCGGTGTTGCCGCCGATGTGGATGACGCCCGGACGGTAGGCGGGCCTCGCCAGCTCGCGCTCGAGGACGCGGGCGGCGTCCGGCTTGAAGAACAGCCGGCTCTCGAAGTCGAGGCCCGGCGAGAGGCCGACATAGGCGTGCGAGGGCCGGGCGTAGCAGTAGATGCAGCCGTGCTCGCAGCCGCGGTACGGGTTAATCGAGCGATCGAAGCCGACGTCCGGACTGTCGTTGCGGGCGATGACCGTGCGGGCGTGCTCCGGCGTCAGCGTCGTTCGTAGCGGTGGGGCGGGCTCGTCGGCACCGTTCCAGCCGTCGTCGAAGGCCTCGCGCGCCTGGGCCTCGAAGCGGCCCGAAGCGTTCGAGCGCGCCCCACGGCCCCGCTGGGAGGGTTGCAGCGTCGACATGCGGCGACCCTAGTCCGGCAACGAGAACATAACAAGAACTTTGGCGCGGACCTAGCCCGGCCTTGCGCCTCGGTCGACTCGTTCGGCGAGCATCAGGAAATCCTGCCAGGCCTTCTTCTTGGCGCCGGGCTGGCGAAGCAGGAAGGCGGGGTGCAGGGAGGGGAGGGCGGGGATTTCCAGCTCAGAAAAACGGCCCCGCCATTCGAACCAGCGGCCGCGCAGGGCGAGAATGCCCTCCTTCTGGCCGAGCATGGATTTGGCGGCTGGCGCGCCGAGGAGAAGCAGGTATCGGGGCGCGACGATCTCGATGGCGCGCTCCAGGAAGGGTTGGCAGGCGAGCTGCTCGTCCGGGGCAGGGGTGCGGTTGCCGGGCGGGCGCCAGAACACCGTGTTGGTGATCAGCACGCGGCCCTCCAGGCCGGCGGCGACCAGCATCTTGTCGAGCAGCTTGCCAGCCCGGCCGACGAATGGCGCCCCTTGTGCGTCCTCGTCGGCGCCAGGCGCCTCGCCGACAATCATCACCGGCGCATCCGCCGCGCCGCGCCAGCAGACCGCCTGGCGCGCGCCCTGGGTTTTCAACGCGCACCCGTCATAGGCGGCGATGGCGGCGGCCAGGGCGTCGAGATCGGCCGCCGCGGCGGCGAAATCGCGGGCGGAGCTCATGTCCGGACCGGGCGCTGTAGCTGGCGCAGTCGACTGGGCCACGGACCGCAAGGCCGGCCGGGCGACCTCGCGCGCCGCAGCCGTGCGGTCGTTTGGCGCATCGAGGTAGAGGCACTCGACCCCGGCGTCCGCCCAGAAGGCGAGCAGGCTGCGGACGGCGTGCGGACTGACGGGCATCGGCTCACGCTATACCCCTTCGCCTCTGGCTATGGGGAGAGGGGTTGACCCTTTGTCCTTGACCGGACCGGCCACGACTTCGATTAAGGCCGGGAACGAGACCTGAAACAGGGCGAACCGATGAGCGAAGAGCCGCCGCGCGAGGCGATGGAGTATGACGTCGTGATCGTCGGCGCGGGACCTGCGGGTCTCTCCGCCGCGATCCGGCTGAAGCAGCAGGCCGAGGCGGCCGGCGCCGATATCACCGTGGCCGTGGTCGAGAAGGGCTCGGAGGTGGGGGCTCATATCCTGTCCGGCGCGGTGATCGATCCCAAGGCGCTCGACGAGCTGATCCCGGACTGGAAGGCCAAGGGGGCGCCGCTGGAGACAGCGGTGACGCAGGATAGATTCCTGGCGCTGGGGCCGCACGGCGACCTGCCGGTGCCGATGTGGCCGATGCCGGGGTTTATGCACAACCACGGCTGCTACATCGCCTCGCTCGGCAACGTCTGTCGGTGGCTGGCCTCGCAGGCCGAAGCCCTGGGGGTGGAAATCTACCCCGGCATGGCCGCCTCCGAACTGGTCTTCAACGATCAAGGGGCGGTGAAGGGCGTGGTGGCGGGCGTGTTCGGCGTCGCCCGCGACGGTCATCACAAGGGCGATTTCCAGCCAGGCCTGGAGCTGCACGCCAAGTACACCCTGATCGCCGAGGGCGCGCGTGGCTCGCTGGCCAAGCAGCTGCTGGCTGGGTTCAACCTCACCGAAGGCCACGAGCCGCAGAAGTTCGGCATCGGGCTCAAAGAGCTGTGGCAGGTGCCGGAGGAGAATTTCCACCCCGGCCTGGTGCAGCACACCGTCGGCTGGCCGCTGGATTCCAAGACCGGCGGCGGCAGCTTCATGTACCACTTCGGCGATCGCTACGTCGCCATCGGCTTCGTCGTCCACCTGAATTACGCCAATCCGTGGCTCTCGCCGTTCGACGAATTCCAGCGCCTCAAGCACCATCCCTCGATCAGCCAGTACCTGACCGGCGGCCGGCGCATCGCCTATGGCGCGCGGGCGATCACCGAGGGCGGCTTCCAGTCGGTGCCGAAGCTGGCCTTTCCCGGCGGGGCCCTGGTCGGCTGCTCGGCGGGCTTCGTGAACCTGCCGCGCATCAAGGGCAGTCACAACGCCATGAAGACCGGCATGCTGGCCGCCGAGGCGGCGTTCGCCGCCATCCAGGCCGGTCGGTCAGGGGACGAGCTCGCCGACTATCAGAGCGCCTACGAGCGCTCGTGGGTGTTCAAGGAGCTGCGCCTGGTGCGCAACGCCAAGCCCCTGTGGTCGCGGCTCGGCACCTGGCTCGGCAGCGCGATGATCGTGCTGGAGCTCAACATCACCAACTGGTTCGGCGGCTTCTCGCCACTCGGCACCCTCAAGCACGGCAAGACCGACGCCGAGGCCACCGGCCTCGCCAAGGATTTCAAGCCGATCGACTACCCCAAGCCGGACGGCGTGCTCAGCTTCGACAAGCTGTCCAGCGTCTTCCTCTCGGCGACCAACCACGAGGAGGATCAGCCGATCCACCTGCGGTTGAAGGACCCGACCGTGCCCATCGACGTCAATCTGCCGCGCTACGGCGAGCCGGCGCGCCTCTATTGTCCTGCGGGCGTTTACGAAGTGCTGTATGATGAGGCCGGGGCCAATCCAAGGTTCCAGATCAACGCCCAGAACTGCGTCCACTGCAAAACCTGCGACATCAAGGA
>JBEKQJ010000283.1:0-4328 GCA_049519835.1 Caulobacteraceae bacterium
GGGCGCCGTGGCGCTGCTGGCTGTGCTGCCGTTCGCCCACATCAGTGTGGCTCACCCGTGGGCCGTGGCCTACTTCGGCCTGATCGCCGCCCTCTCAATGGGACTGCTCGGCCTGATGGCGGCGATCTGGAGCGTGAGGTTCGACCACATCGCCGCGATCAGCAACTTCGTGGTCATGCCGATGACCTTCCTCTCGGGCACCTTCTACGTCGTCGACCGCCTGCCCGAGCCGTTCCGCAGCGCCAGCCGCTTCAACCCGTTCTTCTATATGATCAGCGGCTTCCGCTACGGCTTCATCGGCACGGCCGACGGCTCGCTCCTCGTCGGCGTGCTGTTCACCGCCGGCCTGACCATCGTGCTCGCCGCCGTCTGCCTATGGATGTTCGCGACGGGATACCGGCTGAAGACGTGAACTTGATTGTAGTTGTGAGGGCCGCGCTGTCGGCGGGGAAACCATGACGACGCTCACCGATCGGCCGAAGTCCGCACTCCTGGTCATCGATGTCCAGATTGGCGTCGTTGCCAGGGCCCACGCGCGCGATGCGGTCGTGGCCAATATCGCCCGGCTGGTCGAGGCGGCGCGGCGCGAGCAGGCGCCCGTGATCTGGGTGCAGCATTCGAGTGACCAACTCGCGAGCGGCAGCGACGATTGGCGGATCGTTCCCGAGTTGGCGCCGGGCGCCGACGAGCCGTTGATCGCCAAGCTGTGGGGCGACGCGTTCGAGGAGACGAGCCTGGAGACCGTCCTGAGCGATCTCGGGGTCGGGCGTCTCCTGGTGGCGGGGGCGCAGACCGACGCCTGCATCCGCTCGACGCTCCACGGGGCCCTGGCCAGAGGCTACGACGCCATCCTGGTGAGCGACGCCCACACGACCGAGGACCTGTCGAAGTGGGGGGCGCCGCCGCCAGACCAGGTGATCGCTCACACCAATCTTTACTGGTCCTACCACACCGCCCCGGGCCGGACGGCCGGGACCGTCAAGACCGAGGCCGTGAACTTCGGGCGCGCGGCCTGACGCCTGAGCCTCGATGGCCCGCGAGGCGAACCGCGTCGATCCGTGCATCCGACTGGACTTGCCTGGGCATTCGCGGCAACAGTCGAGGCCAGTAGTTCACCCCCAAGATCTAGTTGTTCGGGACCCGGACGGCGTTGGACCAGGCGGACTTCGATCAATTCATCGATCTCGCCTACGAGGCGGCGAGCGCGCCGGGCTTGTGGTCGCGAACCCTTGAGCGCTTCGCGCACCTGACCGGCGCCAGCGGCGCCTGCCTGCACCAGCAGAATCTCAGGACAGGCGAGGGCTTCACGTTCGGGCATAACATCGACCCGGCGGCGGTCGAGCGCTACTTCAGCCACTTCTCGACCCGCAACCCGCTCTACACCTCGCGTCGCCCGGGAACCCCGGCCTGGATCATGCGGGACAGCGACATCGTCGACCGGGACGATCTCAATCGAACCGAATACTACAACGACCACATGCGTCCCGCGGACTTCGAGTCCTTGCTGATCCTGAGGCTCGGCAGCTTTGGATCTGACACGGTGGGCATCAACCTGTTTCGCCGGTTCGGAGACGAGCCGTTCGAGGACCGGGAAATTCGTATCGCTGAGGCCGCGCACGGACACCTGATCCGCGCCTTCAAACTGGGACGCACGCTCGGCCAAGCGAACGCCTTCCACCAGGATCTGGCCGGCTGGGCCCATGGCTCTCCCCACGGCCTCTTTCTCCTCGATGCGACCGGGACAGTGCTGCGCATGAATGGCGTTGCCCAGGCGATGATCGACGAGCGCGATGGGCTGACGCTGGCCTGCGGCCGGCTGACCGCCGCGGGCGCTGACCCGGCGAAAGCCCTCGAATGCCTGATTGCCCACGCCGCTGCGCTTGACCCCGCCATCCGGCGGGGCGGGTCGATGCGCCTCGCCAGCGTCGGCAGGCGCCGTCCGATTTGGCTGACCGTGAGCCCCGGTCCCCGGCGCGATCCCGGCGTCTTCTCGCCGCGCCCGGCGGTGATCGTCTGCGCTCATGACCTCGACGCTCGCCTGGGGCCGGCCGAACGCGTCCTGCGCGATCTCTTCTCGCTGACTCCGGCCGAAGCGCGCCTGACCCTGTCGCTGGCCGAAGGCCTGACGCTCAAGGAAATCGCCGAGGCTTTCGCGCTCAGTCCACACACGGTCCACGAGCAGCTGAAGCACGTCTTCGCCAAGACCGACACGCATCGCCAGGCCGAGCTCGTCAGGCTCGTTCTGCGCACCGCAGGCGTGCGGCCCGACTGATCCGCCGGCGCCCCGTTCGGGGCTTCCGCCGCGACTTAAGGCTCGCGCGCTTCAAGCATCCCGGCCGCCTCGAGCTCCCGGATCAACGGCTGGAGTTGCTCCTCGAACGGTCGCCAGCGTCCGATGCCCTGGGCGTTGATCGGCCGGCGCACCTGCATGAAGCTGGCGGTGCGGACCTCGCGGTCGAGCTCGAAGAAACGCGCGCAGTTGGGGTCCGGGGGCAGGTCGAGGTGCGTCAGCACGCGGGCCAGCGTGCCGTCGAAATCCTCGACCCAGTCCTGCAGAGCGACGGTGAGGATCGGGTTCGGCAGCACGTCCCGCCAGTGAGCGATCAGGCGGGCGCGCACCCCGATCGTCCAGCCGAGGTCGGCCAGATCGTGCGCGTAGGGGTGCTCGCCGAAAAACCGGAAGGTCCAGATCGAGAGGCCGATGTCCCTGGGGTCGCGCACGCAGTGGATGATCTTCGCGCCCGGCAGCATGCGGCCGATGAGACCGATGTAGAGTTCGTTCCCTGGCATCTTGTCGACGATGCGCGCCTTGTCAGGCGCCAGGGCGTGCAGGTCGGCCAGGTAACGTTCGGCGGCTTCGTCGAGCCTGGCGGGCTCCAACGCGGCGACACGGCGGACGGCGGCGGCGTTGTCTCCAGCCCCGAGCTCGACGGCCATCCGCCCGAGCGCCACGCGCTCGCCGGCGCCATACACGGCGTGATGCGCCGACAGGATCTGCTCGCAGAGCGAGGTGCCCGAGCGCGGCATGCCGACGATGAACACTGGCGCCGGGTCACGGTTCGCGGCGATGTTCTCGAGCCGGAACGGCGCACGGTCATAGGCGGCGATGTTGGCGTCCACGTAGGCGCCGAACAGCTCGCGGGAGAACGGCTGGAACTGGCGCAGCAAACGGTGACCGGCGTTCCATTGCTCGAAAGCCGCTTCCCGCTCGCCGAGGCCGGACCAGAACCGGCCCAGATCATAGTGAGCGATGATCCTGTGCTCGGGCGTGGCGTTCGGCCCCATTTCCTCGATCGCCGTCGCCATCAGCCCGGCCTCGTCCCTTGCCGCGGGCATGTCTCCCTTCAGTTGGGCCAGCAGGACCCGACGCCAGCGCCACATCGGCGCCACCGCCGGCGGGATCGGCCCGACGGCCTCGAAATTGGCCACCGCGGCCGCCGCTGCTTCGGCGCGCCCCAGTCGCAGGAAGGCGAGAGCGTATGACAGGTGCCAGTGCCTGAGCGCATCCAGCTCGGTCGGCGGCTCGGGCGCCGCCTCGAGCGCCGCAAGCGCCTCGGCCGTGCGGTCGCGCTGCAGCAGGTCGGCCACTAGGTTGAGCCGGGCGGCGATCGCCTCGGGCGTTTGTTCCAGGGTCTCGCGCAGCAGGGTCTCTCCGGCGACCGACTCGCCGGTGACGCGCATGAGGGCCCCGAGGTTGGCGCTGGCGGCAGGGTGGCCCGGCGCCGCCTTCAGGGCCTCGCGCATGGCGCCCTTGGCGGCCCAGGGCTTGTCCTGCCTGTAAAGCGAAAGGCCGAGATTCACCCAGGCGTCGGCCCAGCCGGGGGCGCGGCGCAGGGCGTCGGCAAAGGCGGCCCCTGCGCCCCTGTGGTCCCCAAGGCGGGTGAGAATCTCGCCGAGCGCGTAGTGAGCTGACGCCGCCTCAGGGGTTTCGGCGCAGGCCGCCCTGGCGGCCGCCAACGCGCCCTCGCCATCGCCGGCGTCGCGCAGCTCGATGTAACGCGCCAGCGGGCTCTCGACTTCGGTCATGCGGCGGTTGTCCTGGCGGTGCGGCGCGTGGCGCACGCCGTATCGGTGGGTGAAGCTCCAAAGCGCCCAACTCTACGGTCTTGAACTTTCACGGTGTTGTCCAGCGAGTTCCGCCAGTTGCTTTCCTCCATTCGGGCATTCCGCAGAGCAGCTGGGCATGGCAGGCCCCTGACACCGCCGACAACCATCGTCTTTCGCTTCCGCGGGGCGTGAGCGGAATGCGCCCGGACGGCGGTTGACAATGCCAGGGCTGGCGCTGAAAACCCCGCGCTTCCCGTCCCCGCGGACGGGAGCGTGTTCCG
>JBEKQJ010000284.1:0-4324 GCA_049519835.1 Caulobacteraceae bacterium
ACGAGGTCGACATGACCGCGGTGATGGCCCTGCGCAATCAGTACAAGGACGTGTTCGAGAAGCGCCACGGCGTGCGCCTTGGCTTCATGAGCTTCTTCGTGAAGGCCTGCGTCTTCGCGCTCAAAGAGGTTCCCGCGGTCAACGCCGAGATCGACGGCCAGGACCTGATCTACAAGAACCACTACGACATCAGCGTCGCCGTCGGCACCGAGCGCGGCCTTGTCACCCCGGTGGTCAGGGACTGCGACGTGCTCAGCCTCGCCGGCATCGAGAAGACCATCGGCGATCTCGCCGGCAAGGCGCGTGACGGCTCGCTCACTCTGGAGGATCTCCAGGGCGGCACCTTCTCGATCACCAACGGGGGGGTCTACGGGTCGCTGATGTCGACGCCGATCCTCAATCCGCCGCAGTCCGGCATCCTCGGAATGCACAAGATCCAGGATCGGCCGGTCGCGGTGAACGGTCAGGTGGTCATCCGCCCGATGATGTACCTGGCGCTCAGCTACGACCACCGCGTGGTCGACGGCCAGGGCGCGGTGACGTTCCTCGTGAAGGTGAAGGAGCACATCGAGGATCCCCAGCGCCTGTTGCTCGAGGTTTGACGGCTCCGTGCGACTGACGCCCCGCCAGCGGGCCTCCTGGCTGGCGCACCTCTTCAAGGCGACCACGCAGCAGCATCACCGCGAGCTGAAGCCGCTGTTCGCGCCGCATATCCCGGCCGACGGCGTCGTGCTCGACGTGGGCGCCCACGCCGGCCAGTTCGCCAAGCTTTTCGCCGGTATGGCGCCGCGCGGCCACGTCTACGCCTTCGAGCCGTCGGCCTATGCCCGGTCGATCCTGGCGCCGGCGCTGGCCTTCAACCGCATCGGCAATGTGACGGTCGCGCCATGCGGCCTCTCGGATCACGCCAGCGAAGCGGTGCTGCACACCCCACTCAAGCGCTCCTCGGCCTGGGGCTTCGGTACGGCGCACCTCGGACCCGTGACCGCAGGCGCGGCGGCGGACCAGACGGTGGCGCTCGAGCGGCTTGACGATTTCGCGGCCAGCCAGGGCCTCGCCAGGCTGGATTTCGTCAAGGCCGATATCGAAGGGTGGGAGATGCGGGCGCTGGTCGGTGGCGAGCGCACGCTGGTCCGCTTCCGGCCCGCGCTCTTCCTTGAGGTCGATGGCGCGTTGATGGCGCGGGCGGGCGACACGCCGGAAGGTCTGTTCGCCTGGCTGGCCGAGCGTGGCTGGCGCGCCCTGCGCTCACCGGCGCTCGAGCCGGCCGCGGCCTGGTCAGGGGCAGGCGACTACCTCTTCGTCGCCGACGAAAAGGCCTGACGCGCCGAGGCTTCGTCCCTATATCGGGCCGCGAGTTTTCGAGGAGCCCACATGGCTGGCTATGACGTGATCATCATCGGCGGCGGCCCCGGCGGCTATAACGCCGCGATCCGCGCCGGCCAGCTGGGGCTCCGGGCGGCCTGCGTCGAGAGCCGAGAAACGCTCGGCGGAACCTGCCTCAACGTCGGCTGCATTCCCTCCAAGGCACTGCTGCACGCCTCCGAGCTTTTCGAGATGGCGTCCAAGGACTTCGCCGTTCTCGGCATCGACGTGACGCCGACGCTGAACCTGCCGGCGATGATGAAGCAGAAGGCGGACTCGGTTGGCCAGCTCACCAAGGGCGTCGAGTTCCTATTCAAGAAGAACAAGGTCGACTGGCTCAAGGGCAAGGGCCGTCTCGCCGGGCCGGGCAAGGCTGAGGTTGTCGCTGCGGACGGCGCCGTGAGTGTGCTCGAGGCGGGCGCGATCGTCATCGCTACCGGCTCGGTGTCAGCCCCCCTGCCGGGCGTCGAGGTCGATCAGAAGCGGATCGTCGATTCCACCGGCGCGCTGGCCCTGATGGAGGTTCCGAAGCATCTGATCGTCATCGGCGCGGGCGTCATCGGCCTGGAGCTCGGTTCTGTCTGGCGCCGGCTCGGCGCCGAGGTCACAGTGGTCGAGTTCCTCGATCGCATCACGCCTGGCGTCGATCTGGAGGTCGCCAAGACCCTGCAGCGCTCGCTGACCAAACAGGGCGTGGCGTTCAAGCTGGGCGCCAAGGTCACCGCCGCGATATCTAGCGAGACGGGTGTCTCCCTCACTTTCGAGCCGGTCGCCGGTGGCCCGGCGGAGACCCTTGAGGCGGACTATGTCCTGCTGGCGATCGGCCGCCGTCCGTACACGGAAGGGTTGGGCCTGGAAACCGTGGGCATCGTCCCCGACAAGCGGGGATTCATCGAGACCGACCACTTCGCCACCAGCGCAAAGGGCGTGTGGGCGATCGGCGATGTCACCCACGGACCGATGCTGGCCCACAAGGCCGAGGACGAGGCGGTCGCGTGCGTCGAGATCATCGCCGGTCGGGCAGGACACGTGGACTACGGAATTATTCCCAGTGTCATCTACACCTACCCGGAGGTCGCCTGCGTCGGCGAAACGGAAGAGGAGCTGAAGGCGCGCGGGGCCGCCTACAAGGTCGGCAAGTTCCCGTTCACCGCCAACGCGCGGGCCAAGGTCAACCACGAGGCCGAGGGTTTTGTTAAGGTGCTGGCCGATGCGGCAACAGACCGAATCCTCGGCGCCCACATGGTCGGTCCGGACGTCGGCGAAATGATCGCCGAGTGGTGCGTGGCCATGGAGTTCGCCGCCGCCTCCGAGGACGTGGCCCGCACCTGTCACCCGCATCCCACGCGCTCCGAAGCCCTGCGCCAAGCGGCGATGGGCGTCGAAGGCTGGACGATGCAGGCTTAGGCTCGCGGATGCGCCTGGGCGTAGGCTGAGAGCAGGCCGGCGGCGTCGACCGCCGTGTAGCGCTGGGTGGTGGAGAGGCTGGCGTGGCCGAGCAGCTCCTGGATTGAGCGTAGGTCCGCGCCGGCCCCTAAGAGGTGGGTGGCGAAGGAGTGGCGCAGGGCGTGCGGCGTCGCCCGCTCGGGAAGGCCAAGGCGGCCGCGCAGCCGTTGCATCAAAGCCTGGACCTGGCGGGGCTTGAGCGCGCCCCCCCGAACGGCGCGAAACAGCGGCTCGTCCGGCCCGCCGGACGTGGGCGCTGCGGCGAGGTAGGCGTCCACCGCCTCGCGGACGGCCGGCAGCACGGGCGTGAGTCGCGTCTTGCCGCCCTTGCCGGTAATGCGCAGGGCCTCTGGCAGCGGCGCGTCGCGCGCCTTGAGCGACAAGGCTTCGGAGATGCGTAGGCCGCAGCCCCAGAGCAGGAGGAGGACCGCTTGGTCGCGCAGGGCGACCCAGGCGGCCCGTTCACCTTCGTCGCCGGCCTCGGCCACCAATCCGGCGGCTTGGTCTTCACTCACCGGCCGCGGCGCGCCCGGCCGCACCCGCGGACCGCGGACGAGGCCGACGGCGGTGTTGGGCGTCTCGAGCCGCGCATCGAGGAACCGATGGAAGGCGCGGATGGCCGAAAGGGCCTGGGACAGGGATCGCGCTGAGAGCGGACGCTCGCCGCTGCGGCGAAAGGCCAGGTAGGCGCGCAGGTCCGCCGCGCTGACGGCGCCCAGTGTCGCAAGGCCGATCGCCTCGCCGAAATGGCCTTCGAGGAAAGCGAGATAGGCGCGGATGCAGGCTTCGTAGGCCTGACAGGTGCGGGGGGAAGCCCGACGCTCATGCGCCAGCCAGTCAAGAAACGCGGCCAGGGACCCCCGGCCGGTGGACGCCGTTAAACCGACCACCGCTCGGCCGTGCGCTCGACGACGCGCGCCAGGAAGGTGACGAGGTCCGGACCCATGTCGGCGGAGAAGGCGTCGGCCTCGACGCCGGCGAAGGCCAACACGCCCTGGCGCCGCGCGGGGCCCATGCTGAGCCGCACGAGGGCGACGCTGCCGACAACCGGACCCAGATCGCCGAAGAGTCCGATGGCGGTAGGCACCACGCCCATGCGGACGGCTTTGTCACGTCCGATCAACAGGTCGACCTGCCCCTGAGCCAGTCGCCGCCAGCCGTCCGGCGCGCCATCCTCCCCTTCCATGGCCACGACGCCGGTGAGCAGGCCGAACTGGAGACGCGCGACGCAATCGGCGCGGCGGGCGAGATCGGCGAGGTCGTCCGCCTCGATGAGATCGATGACCGAAGCGTGGGTGCGCGCCTGAGCCGCGAAGTTGGCGCGGGACACGGCTTCCAGATGCTGGCGTTGGTCCGATTCGCGACGGTGGGCGGCTGCGGCGCGCGAAAGCGCCACCGGCCCAAAATCGACGACGTTGGCCGCATAGAGCCGCAGCCCGAACTCGGCCAGCAGTTGCGCATCGCCGAGCAGCGACTCGCGATGGGCGCGCAGCAACTCGCGCACGGACTCGCC
>JBEKQJ010000285.1:0-4323 GCA_049519835.1 Caulobacteraceae bacterium
ATCTCCTCTTCGACTACCCCAAGACGGTGATCGCGGTGATGGACGGGATCACCATGGGCGGCGGTGTCGGCATCTCCATGCCCGCGGACTATCGGATCGGCACCGAGCGGACGACGTTCGCCATGCCGGAGACCGGTATCGGCCTCTTCCCGGACGTCGGCGGCGGCTGGTGGCTGCCGCGGCTGCACGGCCAGGTTGGAGTCTGGCTCGCATTGACGGGCGCGCGCCTCAAAATCGCCGATTGCGAGCTGCTCGGGATCACCACCGATGTGGTTCAATCCGCGGATGTGGCGCGGCTGAAGGCCGAGCTGATCGCCTGTCCGGCCGAGATCGAGGAGATCCTCGCCGAGCTGGAAAGCGGTCCCGGCCCGGCGCCGATCGCCGCTCATCGCGACCCCATCGACGCCCTCTTCGCCCATGACACCGTTGAGGCGGTCTTCGCGGCGCTGGAGGCGGACGGTTCGGAATGGGCGGCCGCCCAGCTGGCGACGCTCGAGACCAAGTCGCCGCTGTCGATGAAGACGGCGCTGCGGCAGCTTCGCGGCGGCGCGCGCATGACGTCGTTCGCCGAGGAGATGGCGGTGGAGATGCGCATCGCCGCACGCATTGTGGTCAGCCACGACTTCGCCGAAGGCGTCCGCGCGGTGATCGTCGACAAGGACAACGCCCCTCACTGGCGCCCGCCAACCGTGGCCGGTGTCACCGACCAGTTGCTCGACGCCGTCTTCGCGCCCCTGCCCCCCGACCAGGAATGGTCGCCCCTGCCCTGAAGGACAACATGCCCGCAGCCCACGAGACCCTCATCGTCGAGACGGCCGACTCCGTCACCCTGATCCGCCTCAACCGGCCTGAGGCGCTCAATGCGCTCAACAGTCAGCTGATCGGCGAGCTGGGCGCGGCCTTGGCGGCGGCCGAGGCCGACAATGCGGTCGGCTGCATCGTGATCACGGGTTCGGAGCGCGCCTTCGCCGCCGGGGCGGACATCAAGGAGATGTCGGACAAGACCTACGCCCAGATGTTCAAGGCCGACTTCTTCACCGCCGGCGCGCGGGCCATCGAGCAGACCCGTAAGCCGATCATCGCCGCGGTGGCCGGCTATGCGCTGGGAGGCGGCTGCGAGCTGGCGATGATGTGCGACTTCATCCTGGCGGCCGATACGGCCAAGTTCGGCCAGCCGGAGATCAACCTCGGGGTCATGCCCGGCATCGGCGGCACGCAGCGGCTGACCCGGCAGGTGGGCAAATCCAAGGCCATGGAGATGATCCTCACCGGCCGGATGATGGACGCCGCCGAGGCCGAGCGCGCCGGCTTGGTGAGCCGCATCGTGCCGGCTGCCGAACTGGTCACCGAAGCGCTGGCCGTAGCGAAGAAGATCGCCGGCCAGTCGCCGCTCGCGGTCATGATGAACAAGGAACTGGTCAACACCGCTTACGAAACCACCCTCAGCGAAGGCGTGAAGGTGGAGCGGCGGCTGTTTCACTCACTGTTCGCCTTCGAAGACCAGAAGGAGGGCATGGCCGCCTTCGTCGACAAGCGGAAGGCGAAGTTCACGGGACGGTAGTGCCCTTCGCATCCCGGCCGACGCTCGCTATATACCCCCCGGGGATAACGAGGCTGGCATGGCGCACGTCCACACCGAAAAGACGAAGCTGCTCAACCGCTTGCGCCGGATCCGCGGCCAGCTCGAGGCCATCGAGCGGGCCGTCGATCAGGACAGCGAATGCGCCCGCGTGCTGCAGCAGGCCACCGCCTGCCGCGGGGCGATGGACGGCTTCATCGCCGAAGTGATCGAAGACCATATCCGCGAGCACATGGTCGATCCGGCGGCTTCCAGGGGCGACCCCCGGGTCCAGGCCGCCGAAGAGCTGGTCGCCATCGTCCATTCCTACCTGACCTGACGATCTTTACGGCGCGACTACGCTCCGGCCTGCAGAATCCCATCGATCGCTTACGCCTGGCGGCAGGATCATAGGCCCGTCGAAAGGCGCCGCCCGTCGCGGCCCCAGGATTTGAAATGATTAGTGATCGACCTCTGGTGAAGCGCGCGCCCGGCGAACCGCTCGGCGACATCCTGCAACGCGCCGGGGTGGATACGGATAGCGAGATACTGGTCACCGGCCCGGCGGCCTTGCCCGCTCTGCTGTGGTTCTGCCGTCATGACTACCGGCATGTGGCCCTCGTTCGCGGCCGGGCGCCCGCCAACGCCTGCGACTGCGTCCTGGCGCCGGCGACCTGCGATGCGGCGGCGCTGACCCGCCTGCTCGACGAGGGGCCGCGCGTGCGCCAGGGCGGCGTGCTCATCGTCATGACGCCGGAGGCGCCGGCCAACGAGGATCCGGTCCACCGCCTGCTGGAAGACCATGGCTTTCGCGTCGAGCGCTGCATCCAGGGTGCGCACCGTGATCTGCACGTGGCCCGCCGCCAGGCCGCCTAGGAGAAACATCGATATGGATACTCCCTGCGCCCTCAAGCTGCCCGGCGGCCTCGCCAGCCGGGCTGACGCCCGCGGCGCCTCGCTCTTTGCGCTGCGGCCCTTTGAGGCCGGCGAGCCGGTGATGCGGCTGGAGCACGTCACCTGGCGACCGACCGCCGACGACGCCACCGTCGACCACCCGAGCGGGCGGCATCTCTATGACCCGGTGTTGGCCATGGTCGCTGACCGGGCCGACGCCAACTGCCGCCTGTCGCTGGAGCTGATGGCCCTCGTCGCCCGGCGCGACATCGCCCCTGGCGAGACGATCAGCAACGACTTCCACGCGGCGGCTGCACAACGTTCAATCGGCCAACAACGCGTCATGGCCGGGCTTGTCCCGGCCAGCCATGATCACGGTCACCGTCGGCGTTCATAGGTCCCCGGCACGAGGCCGGGGATGACGCGTTGATCAACCCGCCACAACGGGCGCCCGCCCTAGTTCATCGGCTCCGAGCGGAGCTGCGATTCGCTGCGGTAGTCGACGTCGTCCCAGGTCAGGGCTTCCATCTCCTTGCGGCGCGGCCCGAGGTAGCCGAACAGGAAGGCGGCCACCTTGCGCATCTGGATCTCTTCGCTGCCTTCGGTGATGCGATAGCGGCGGTGGTGGCGATAGATGTGCTCGAAGGGCTTGTGCCGCGAGTAGCCGATACCGCCGTGAACCTGCATGGCGCGGTCGGCCGCTTCGCAGCACAGGCGATTGCCCCAGTAGTTGCACATCGAGACCTTGTCGGAGATCCGACGCTCGACCTCCTTGTGCTCCATGCGGTCCATCTCCCAGGCGGTCTTGCGGATCAGCAGGCGCAGCATCTCGCACTGGGTGGCGAGCTCGACGAGCGGCCACTGGATGGCCTGGTTCTCGGCCAGGGCCTTGCCGAACGGCTTGCGGACCCGGGCGTACTTCACGCTCTCCTCGACACAGAACACCGCCGCGCCGAGCGACGAGGCGGCCTGGCGAATGCGGTTCTGGTGAACGAAGGACTGGCCGAGACCGAGGCCGCGACCCTCGACCCCCCAGATCGCGTCGTCCGACACCCACACATCCTTGATGCTGACCCGCGGGTGGTCGGTTGGCATGTTGAAGGTCCAGAGATACTCCTCGACCTTGAAGCCGGGCGTGTCGGACGGCACCAGGAAGACGGTGATGCCCTGGGCGTCGCCATCCTCGCCGGAGGTGCGGGCGAAGACCATGCAGTGGCTCGCCGCATGCATGCCGGTGGTCCACATCTTCTCGCCGTTCAGCAGCCAGCCGTCGACGCCGTCGCGGGTCTCGCGCACCCCCCGGGTCTCCATGTGGGTGGCGTCGGAGCCGTGGTACGGTTCGGTGAGGCCGAAGCCGGTGCGGATCTGGCCCTTCTGCAGCGCCTCGCCATAGCGCTCGAACTGGGCGTTGGTGGCGAACTCCTTGAACATGATGATGAAAGGGTTGTTGCCGACGATCGAGTGCTCGGTCTGGAGGTCGTTGTGCAGGCCAAGGCCCTTGGCGGCGAGGTGCTCGCGGATCACCGCCATGTCGAGGTTGCTGCCGCCCTTGCCGCCCCATTCACGCGGCCAGGCGTAGCGCAGGTGGCCGGCGGCGTCGGCGCGACGGCGGGCCTCGGCCAACAGCTCCTCCCAATCCTTGCGTGGCAGGCCCTGATTGTCCCAGTCGGTGCGGGCGTGCTCGCGGCGGTGGTCGAAGAAGCGCTCGTTGTCGTCCTGGGCCTGCAGCGGCTTGATCTCGGCCTCGATGAAGGCGTCGAGCTCGCCGAGATAGGCCTCAAGCTCCGGCGAACTGGCGAAATCCATGCTGGTTTCTCCTAGGTCAGGGGATCCTCCCTCCCCTTGATGGGGAGGGTGGACCGACCGACGGT
>JBEKQJ010000286.1:0-4321 GCA_049519835.1 Caulobacteraceae bacterium
TTGGCGAGCGCCCACCACGCTTCTCCGAAGCCCGGCGCCAGGGCCAGGGCGCGCTCATAGGCCGCCCTCGCCCGGACCCGATCGCCTGCCGTGCGGTGCGAATGACCGACGTTGAGCCACATCTTCGGCTGAGCCGGGAAGCGCGCTGCCAGACCCTCGTTGATCTCGGTCACCCGGTCGGTTTCGCCCAGTCGCGCCAGGCAACCGGCCTCGAGCGACAGATAGGCGATCTCCTGGGGGTCGGCCCGCAGCAGCAGCCGGACCTGCGCGAGCGCCGCAGCCGGAATCTGTCGCAGGAAATAGAGGTTGGCGAGCATGAAGCGTGCGGCGTGATCGTCGGGCGCCAACGCGAGGCAGCGATGGAGCGTCTTCTCACCTTCATCTGGCCGGGAGGTGGCGATGAGCGCCTGAGCGAGGAGGCGCAGAGCGTCCGGGTCGTTCGGGCGCTGGACGAGAAGGCTGCGAAGCCGCGCCTCCGCCTCGTCGTAGCGCCGGGCGAACAAGGCCTCCGCGATGGGCTTCAGCACCGGATCAGTCAGTTGTGTGCGGGCGTACTCGGCGAAGGCGCGCTCCGCGTCCTGGTCCTCGCCGAGCCGGAACAGCGCTTCGCCCAAGGCTTTCCAGGCCAATGAGAGGTCACGGTTGAGCGAGACCGCCCGACTCAAGGGCTCGACCGCCTCGCTGTCGCGGCCGAGGGCCGCCAGGGTCGTCCCGAGCTCGAATTGGGTGTTGGCCGCCTTCGGCCAGGCGGCCGCGAGCGGTTGCAGGATGGCGAGCGCCTCAGCCGCCCGGCCCTGGCGCCTGCAAGCGGAGGCGAAAATCAGCCGCGCGCGCGGATCGGCGGGCGCCTGCGCCAGGGCCGGACGGATCAGGCGCTCCGCCGCGGCCGGATCGGCGGCGAGGCTGTCGGCCGCACGTTGGATGGCCTCGTTGAGGTTGGTGGGCATGCCGCCTCTATCGCACCGTTGCGGCGTAGCGCTCCACCACGTAACTGAACGGCGCCCCGGCCGCCGTGATCAGCACCGCCCTCACCTCCACGCGGCCGCCGCCCAATTGTCGCGTCTCCAGAGTCCGGCGGGTGAAACCGAGCGGCTTCGCGACGAGACCAAATGGGGCGTCCGTCGTCTCGAGCCTGTAGTTCATGTCGGCCGTCAGTTGGCGTGGGGCATACCAGTTGTCGGCCGTTGAAACCGTCTGCGTCCCGCACACCAGGGCGACGTGGCGGAAGCGCAGCGGTTCCTGCCGCCCGAGCTGCGCCCTCACCTCCCGCCCAGGCGCCTTGACCGCACCGGGTGTAAGGCGAGCCGCCACGGTAGGCAGGCCGTGGACGGCGCACCAGTCGGCGAGCGCGGCGGTGGCGCTTTCGCCGGCCAGGATCCTGGTGAGCGGCGAGGCCGCCGCCACGACCGCCGGAGGTGGGGCCGCGGAGATCATGCCGCCTTCGCCGGCGCGCTTTCGCGCAAGGTCAGGGCCGCAGGCACGCAGAGCGCAAGTGCGCCCAGGATGAACCAGGCCGGGGTCATGGGATCACCGCTTTCGTGGATCGTTCGGGCGAGAACGAACTGGGTGCCACCACCGAAGATCGAGATCGCCAGGGCGTAGACCAGGGCTATGCCGCCTGAACGGATAGCCGAGGGCATCCCCTCCGCCAAGGCGGCGATGATCGGCGACGCCGTCAGGGCAAGGAGCGCGCCGATGACCGCCGTGCCGGCAAAAAGACTGGGCCAGCCGGGCGCGTGGACGAACCACCAGTACACCGGCCAGACCGCCGCGGCGGCGGCGAGCGCGAAGATAAGGATCACCGGCCGTCGCCCAATCCGATCGGAGAGCGCTCCGCCAGCGAGGCTGAAGACGACGGACATCAGGGCGCTGACCACGCCGCCCCCGAAGGCCACGCTGGGGTCGAGCTTGAGCGTATCGATGGCGAAGGTGGTCGTATAGTTGCGGACGTAAACCGTGACGGTGGTGGCGCTGAGCAGGAGGAAGCCACAGACGATCATGCGGGCGTGAGGCGCGAGCGGCGTACGTGGACGTGCGGCGGCGGTCGGCGACGGCATGACTTCCGGGAGGCTGCTGCGCAGCCACAGGCCGAGCGGGATGATCGCCACCCCGGCGAGGAAGGCGATCCGCCAGCCCCAGGCCGCCAGGTCGCGCGCCCCCAGCGTCCTGTCGAGAAGCCAGCCGACGAGAGACGCCGTCGCCACCGCGACCCCCTGTGAGCTGTACTGGAAGGCCGCGTAGAACCCTCTTCGGTTGGGAGGGGCGGCCTCGAGCATGTAGGCCGTCGTCGGTCCCACGGCCCCGCCAACCGCGAAACCCTGGACGAGCCGGAAGACGACGGCCAGGACCGGGGCGGCTAGGCCGATCTGGCTGATCGGCGGGGTCAGGGCGATGCCGAGCATGCCTACGCCGATCAGGACGAACGAGATGGTCATGGCCGCGGGGCGGCCGATCCGGTCTCCCAGCGGGCCCAGCACCAGGGCCCCCAGCGGGCGGGTGAGGAAGCCGGCCCAGAATGTCGCCAGCGAAGCGTAGAGTTTTTCCGTGGGACTCCGTCCGGGAAAGAACGCCTCGGCGATGTAGACCGCGAACACACTGAAGGTGAGAAAGTCGTAGAATTCCAGCGCGTTGCCGATCGATACCGCGGCGACGCGCCAAGCCGGTATCTGCGCCGGCGCGCCGCTCGTCCCTTCCATGCGCAGGCCGACCCCCGGAGAATCCGCCAGCCAGCACGCCCCTCGCCGCCACGCCTGTCAAGGCGACCCCTCGCACCTGCGAGGCGACGCCCTAAATCTAGGCGACGACGCAGGGGAGAGCGGATGAACCAGACCGAAGGCGGCGCGATGCGCGCCGTGGTCACCGACGAGACAGCGCCGGGGCGCCTTCGAGTCGGTGAAGTCCCACGACCCGCGCCCCAGCCCCGCGAGAGCCTCGTGCGCGTACAGGCGATTTCGCTCAACCGCGGCGAGGTGAAGACCGCACTCGCCGCGCCCTCAGGTTGGCGCCCAGGTTGGGACTGGGCCGGGGTGGTGGAAGAAGCCGCCGCCGACGGCTCTGGCCCCGCGGTGGGCGCCCGGGTGGTCGGCTTGGCGCCTTTCGGCGCCTGGAGCGAGTTCCTGACCGCTTCGAAGTCAATGCTGGCCGAAGTGCCGGATGACGTGACGCTGGACGCCGCAGCCACCCTGCCGGTCGCCGCCCTCACCGCCCGCGCGGCGCTCGCCAAGTCGCCGCACAGGACAGGTCGACGCGTGCTGGTCACCGGCGCCTCGGGCGGCGTCGGGGTCTTCGCCGTTCAACTGGCCGCCCTGAGCGGCGACGCGGTAACGGCCGCGATCCGCAACCCGGCCCACGAAGCCCTGATCCGTCGGCTCGGCGCTTCGGACGTCCTGATCGGCGCAGCGTTGGGGGACGACTCCGGCCCGTTCGATCTCGTGGTGGAATCGGTTGGCGGCGAAACGCTTGGCGCCGTGCTTGGCCGGCTCGCTCCCGGCGGAACCTGCGTGGTGCTGGGCGCTTCCGCCGGCGCCGTGACGACTTTCGACGCCTCGAAATTCCGGGTTGGCGGGACCAGCCTTTACGGACTCGTCATGCAATGGGAGTTCCAGTCTGAACCACCGACCGTGGGCCTTGCCGAGCTGCTCAGCCTGCTGAGCAGAGGCGAGCTCGAGACAGTCATCGAGCGACGCGCCCCGATGGCAGACATCGCTGCGGTCGCCCACGACCTCATGGACCGTCGTTTCGTTGGCAAGGCCGTGCTGACCTGGTGACCCTTGTCAGGCGCCGTGGCTAGCGTCCAAAATCGACGCCCCGGGAGGACACCCCATGACCTACGCCGCCGGACGGCTCATCCACGACGCCGACTCGCACATCATGGAGCTCGACGGCTGCCTCGACCCGTGGATGGAGCAGCGTCACCTCACTGCCTTTCATGCCCTGCCGATCTATCAGCGCAAACTGTCGCCGCAGGGCTGGGCCGATCCCTTCCGCCGCAAGCACGACGACCCGGCGTTTCGCGCCGGCGACGCCGACAACCTGCTCCTGCGCAAGAACTATGACGCCCTCGGCGCCTTCCGCCGCGATGACCGCCCAAAGGCCATCGACCTGTTCGGCTTCGCCAGCCAGCTGGTGTTCACCACCTTCTGCCTTGGCAACTTCGGCCTCGACGAGAGCGGCGACCTCGAACTCTGCTACGCCGCCGCCAGCGCTCACAACCGGATGATGACCGACTTCTGCTCGGCCGATCGTCGACTGCTGGCCACAGCCTACGTGCCGCTTGTCGACTTCGAGCGCGCAGCAGCGACGGCCCGCGAAGCGATCGAGC
>JBEKQJ010000287.1:0-7932 GCA_049519835.1 Caulobacteraceae bacterium
GCGTCGGCCGCGCCAGCATCGCCAGGGCTTCGTCCGCGTGGGTCGCGATGACCACGTCGTCATAGCGTTCGCTGATCCCCTGAGAGTCCGTCACCCAGACTCCGTCCCCTTCGCGGCGGATTGAGCGCACCGTCGCTCCATTGCGGACCCGGTCTGCGATTGGGGCGAGAAGGGGGGCGACGTAGGAGCTGCTGCCGCCCGTAACCGTACGCCAGATCGGTCGTCCAGCCAGCTTGAGCAGGCCGTGGTTCTCGAAGAAACGGATGAAGGCCACGGCCGGGAACTCGCGGATGCAATCGACCGGCGCCGACCAGATTGCGGCGGCCTGGGGCAGGAGATGGTCCTCTTGGAAGGCGAAGCCATAGCCCTGCAGGGTAAGGTAGGCGCCCAAGGTCAGGTCATCGTCCAGCTTCGGAAGGTCAGCCGGGGCCGAACGATAAAAGCGCCAGAGATCGCTCAGCATCGACCAGAACCGGGGGCTGAACAGGTTGCGGGGCCGTCCCAGGAGTGGCGCCAGGCCCACGCCGCCATATTCGATTGCTCCGTCGTCCAACGACACGCCAAACGACATGTCTGTGGCGCGGGTCTGCACGCCCAGGTGAGCGAACAGCGCCGTCAGATTGGGGTAGGTGACCTCGTTGTAGACGATGAAGCCCAGGTCGACCGGCGTAAGGACATCGCCCACCTGCGCCTCGACGGTGTGGGTGTGACCGCCTAGTCGGCGTGAGGCCTCGTAGAGGGTGACTTCATGGCTGCTGGCGAGCAGCCATGCGGCGGAGAGTCCGGATATGCCGGACCCGACAACGGCGATCTTCTTGCTGCTTGACCCCGTCGACATGTTTGCTCCGCCCTGTTCCGTTCTCGGCTTTGCATACGGGCCGCAGCTTTGCTTGGATCAGGCCGAAAAGAACGATCGTGGTGATCCGTTCGACCGGATCCGCCGTATCAGGGGCATGCATGGGGCGACCGCACGGAATGAGACGACGTCGGCAGGGCCCGCGCCCATCGTCGCGGGCGGCGCGACCGCAACCATGACCCGCGGCCCGGATGACCTCATTCTGCTGATTGCGATCGAGCGCGACCGCGCCGCCTTCACCACACTCTTCGAGTCTTTCGCGCCACGATTGAAGAGCTATCTGATGCGGCAGGGGGCGAGACCCGCCGAGGCGGAAGAGCTCGTCCAGGAGGCCATGGTCGCCGTCTGGCGCAAGGCCGAACTCTTTGATCCCTGCCGCGCTTCGGCGGCCACATGGATCTTTCGCATCGCCCGCAATCTGCGCCTGGACGCCGCCCGACGTGACCGCCACGCCGACGCCTATCAGCCGGACCTCAGCGATGCGCCCGAGTCGCCTCCCACCCCAGAGGGTCTGGCGGCGGAGCGGCAACAGGAGGCGAACGTCCGCTCGGCCCTCGCGGACTTGCCGCCCGAACAGCTCGAGGTGCTGCGCATGTCCTTCTTCCACGATCGCCCGCACGCCGAGATCGCCCAGGCGCTGCGCCTGCCACTCGGCACCGTGAAGTCCCGCATTCGCCTGGCCCTGCAACGGCTTCGCGCCTCGCTCGAAGGTGACGCATGACTCCCAGACACCATCCCTCTGAAGACCTGCTGGCGGCTAGCGCCGCCGGGACGCTGCGTCCGGGCGCCGCCCTCGTCGTCCGCGCCCACCTGGCTTATTGCCCCGATTGCCGTGCGGAGATCCGCTTCTTCGAGGGTCTGGCCGGCGCCTTGCTCGAGGCTGAACCGGCGGCCGAGCTTTCGACGGGCGCGCTGGGACGCACCCTAGCCGCCCTCGATCGCCCACATCCATCGTCCCGGCCGCGCCGTCCGGCCCGGTCCCCTGACGCCGCCGTTCTCCCGCATGGGCTCGACGGCCTCAGCGTCGGGCGCCGCCGCTGGATGGCCCCTGGGGTGTGGATGACGCCGGTGAACACCGACCGGCGCTCGCGCGAACTGGTCTACATGCTGCGCATCGATCGCGGCATGGTCCTGCCACGGCACACTCACCAGGGATGTGAGTTTACCTGCGTCTTGCACGGCGGTTTTTCGGACTCCGCCGATCGCTATCTGCTCGGCGATTTCATCGCCACCGACGAGGCTATCGAGCACAGTCCCGTGGTCGACGACGATGAGTCCTGCGTGACCATCGCATCCACCGACGCGCCGCTCGTCATGCGCGGCCTCCTGGGGCGCGTCTTCCAGTCTTTCGCCCGGATATGACTGTCCTGCTGAACGGCGAGGCTTTCTGCGCCAGCTGGGCGCGCACCAGCCGCTTCATCCCTCTACCGCCCAGAATGGAGCATGGAACACGATGAGCCACTGGGCGCCGATGGCCATCCGGGTAGCCGAGGAAGCGCCGGTTCCGGACGTCCTGCGACGCGTGGGAGTCGGACTGTTCGTTGGCGCGGCGCGCAGGCGGCTGGCGCACTTGGCTCCTGACGCCGACGCAAGCTTCGCCCGCGAAATGTCGGCGCGGCCGATCGCCGAATTCACGGCCGCAGCCAACGCTCAGCACTACGAGGTTCCTGTTGAGTTTTTCCAGCGCGTGCTCGGCCCGCGTCTCAAATATTCCTGCTGCCTGTTCCCCAATGATCGCATCGGGCTCGCCGACGCCGAGGAGTTGGCGCTCGCTGAGACTTGCGCCCATGCCGACCTTGCCAACGGCCAGGATATCCTCGAGCTGGGTTGCGGCTGGGGCTCCCTGACCTTGTGGATGGCGGAGCAGTATCCTCGGGCCCGGATCACGGCCGTCTCGAACTCACGCACGCAGCGACTGCATATTAGGCAGAGGGCGGCCGAGCTCGGTCTCACGAACGTGCGGGTGATCACCGCCGACGCCAACAGCTTCGAGAGTTCCGACACCTTCGATCGCGTCGTTTCGGTGGAGATGTTCGAACACATGGCCAACTGGCGCGCCCTGCTGCGCAATGCGCGCGGGTGGCTGCGGCCGAGCGGTCGTCTGTTCCTGCACGTCTTCACCCATCGGAACGCGTCCTATCGCTTCGACGCCGCCGACCCTAGCGACTGGATTGCCCAGCATTTCTTCACCGGTGGCTTGATGCCCAGTCACGAGCTGATCCGCCGGTTCGACGATCTTTTCGAGGTTGAGGACAGCTGGCGCTGGAGCGGACGCCACTATCGACTGACGGCGGAACGCTGGTTGAACAATTTTGAGGCGAACAGGCGCGTTTTGGAACCCGTGCTCGAAGGCGCATATGGCGCCCAGGCTAGGCTTTGGACGCGCCGCTGGCGGCTGTTCTTCCTGGCGACCTCGGGTCTGTTCGGCCACGCCGGCGGCGAGGTGTGGGGGGTCAGCCACTATCGGTTGCGCCGCGCGGTCCTGTGACCATGGCACGCTACCTCGTTTGCTATGTCGCGATCGCGCTGGCTTTCGGAGCGCTAGATTTTGCCTGGCTGAGTTTCGCAGGCCCGAACCTCTATCGGCCGGAAATCGGCTCTCTGCTCGCCGACAAGGTGCGCGGCCTGCCGGCCGCCTTGTTCTATTTCATCTACATCGGCGGACTGGCGGCCTTCGTCGCCTTGCCTGCGCTTGACGCCGGCGACTGGCGGCAGGCTTTCGCGCGAGGCGCAGGCTTTGGGCTTGTCGCCTACGCCGCCTACGACCTGACGAACCAAGCGACCCTGCAGGTCTGGTCGACGCGCGTCACCGTCTGCGATTTAGTCTGGGGCGCCTTCGCGAGCGCCCTGGCCGGGGGCGCCGGGGCCTGGGTTACTGATTTTGCCTCCAGGCGATTGGGCTGGCGTTGAGAGCGGCGCCGATGACGCCCTCCGGACGCGGGATCTCAGAGTCGCCGGTATTCGAGCGTCGAACCATCGACCAGGCGCCCACGCAATGCAGTCCACACCCCCTCAGCGTCATACCAATCGTCGATCGACGCGTCGCCCGAGAAGCTGACATGCTGGGCCTGAAGCTGGCGGCCGTCGGCAAGGCTTATGAGGCTCGGGCCCAGTTGGCGGACGGTCTGACGCAGCAAGGCGCCTGTCTGCGGATTGAACAACGGGGCCCGGGCGATCGCCATGTTCCAGTGCGTGAAGGGCAGGGCGCCGGCGGGTGCGGACGCGGGCCCGTGGGATGGCGTAGCGATGACCACGCCCGAAGCGGTGCGGGTAGCGACCACGCTCTCGCGTTTGCCGCCGGAGTCGGTATGGGTCTCGAGACTGTCGAAGCGACCCGCGCGCCAGCGTTCGAGCGCCGCGTGACGATACCGGAAGAGAACCACGGGCCCGATCTTGATCGAGAACTCCGCCTCGGTTCGCACGCTGCTCGCCGATATGTGCGCCGTTGCGGTAAGCGGCGAAGGCCAGTGTCTTGGGGTAGGCGGCGGCGATGGCCGGCGCGCCCGCGGTCACGGCGGCCAGTCCTCCGAGCAATACGTCGCGTCGCCTCACGTTGATCCTCCTCGCCTTTTACGCATGGCGCCCTCGATTGGATTTTCGGCTCCGTGAGCAGGTCTGCCCGCTCGGCGCCGGAGCCGCCGATTCACATCGTCTGGTTTCGTCAGGATTTGCGCGTGGCCGATCAGGCCGCCCTGCGCGCCGCCGCTGGTGCGGTCGTCCCGGTTTACGTGCTCGACGACGAGACGCCCGGCGAAGAGCGAATGGGCGCCGCTCAGCGCTGGTGGCTGCACCACAGTCTCGCCGCCCTCAAGCACCGGCTGGCGGAGCTGGGCGCCCCGCTCGTCCTGCGTCGCGGTCCGGCGGCCGACGTGCTGGCGACCCTGGCTGCCGAGACGGGGGCGACATCGGTCCATGCGCTTCGCCACTACGAGCCCTGGTGGCGGCGCGTCGAAGATGAGCTCTCAGTTCGAGTCCCGCTGCAATTGTATCGCGGCGCACAGCTCGCCGATCCGAGGGCGATCCGAACCGGCTCGGGCGAGCGTTACCGCGTCTTCACCCCCTGGTTTGAGCGCCTGCAGGCGCGCATGCCGCCGGCCCCGCCGTCGCCGGCGCCGGAGCGGCTCCGAGCGCCGACAACCTCGCCCAGGTCTGAGCGATTGGAAGACTGGAACTTGCGGCCCGCCGCGCCGGACTGGTCGACGAGTTTCGACGTGTGGACGCCAGGCGAGGCGGGCGCACGGGCGGCCTTCGACATCTTCCTGCCGAAGATCGCCGACTACGAGACGGAGCGGAATTTTCCCTCGCGCCCCGGCGTTTCGCGACTTTCGCCGCATATCCATTTCGGCGAGATTTCCCCGGCAACGCTGTGGGTAGAAGCCGAGGACTTCGCGGGGGCCGCCGCCCGAAGCTTTCATCGGGAGCTGGCCTGGCGCGAGTATGGCCTCAACCTTGTCGATCAGTTTCCGGACTACGCGGGCCGCAATGGCCGCCCGCTCTTCGACCGCTTTCCGTGGCGAAGCGGACCGGAAGCTGACGCCGACTTCCGGGCTTGGACGCTTGGACTTACCGGCTATCCGGCCGTGGACGCCGCCATGCGCGAACTTTGGCGAACGGGGTGGATGCACAACCGCCTGCGCATGGTCGCCGCCTCATTCCTCGTCAAACATTTGCTGATCGACTGGCGGCGCGGCGAGCGCTGGTTCTGGGATACGCTGCTCGACGCCGATCGCGGCGCCAATGCCATGAACTGGCAGTACGTGGCGGGTTCGGGCGTCGACGCCCCGGTGTTCTCGCGGATCATGGCCCCTGGCCTGCAGAGCCGAAAGTTCGAGATGGCCGGCTACATTCGTCGCCATGTGCCGGAACTAGCGAACCTTGGAGACGAAGCGATCCACGCGCCTCACGAGACCCCTGGGGCGCCGCCGGACTATCCGAGGCCCATCGTTTCGCACGCGTTCGCTCGCGCTCGAGCGCTGGCCGGGTGGCGAGCGGCGCGTGGCGAGGCGTCGGGAGCGGCTACGGGAGATCTGTTCGAACTGTTCTGACAGGGGAGTCTTCTTCTCAGTCCGGCGATCTGCTGGGATGGCTATTTTCGGGCTCATCCCCTATATTTGGAAAGCGCCGTCGGGTGTGTGCCGCCAGCGAAGCGGTCGATCGTTCCCGACGCGGCGCAGCCTGCGAGGCCTGACCTGGCCACTTTCTCGGAAATCTTCGCTCTCTGTGGACCTGATCCGTGGGGGCCCAACCAATGAGCGGCGCGGGAACGCCACTAGGCAGAGCCGCCGAATACCGGCGCCTCGAACTTGCCGCACGGGCCTTGGCGGACGCCAGCGTACTGGACAACGTGCGCGAGAAGCACGAGCTGTCTGCCGCCCGCTGGGCCGATCTTGCTCATTTGGCTGAACGCGCGAGCGCCGAGCACACGTCACGCACCGCCATGGCCGATGCAACCCGCGCGGCTAAACTGGCCTGACGCCAACATCCGGCAGACGCGTTCGGACGGTTCTAGAGTCCCGCGGGCAGTTCTTCGCTGATGACCTGAAAATCGATGAGATCGGCTTGGCCGAACGTGTTGGCGATAGCCACATCGGTGGCGTCCCGGCCGCGGGCGATCAGGACGCGACCCACGCGGGGGCGGTGGTTACGGGCGTCGAAGACGTACCAGCCACCATCAAGATAAGCCTCGAACCAGGCGCTGAAATCCATCACGCCCTGGGCGGGCACGCCGATGTCACCCAAATAGCCGGTGCAATAGCGGGCCGGGATGTTCATGCACCGGCAGAAGGCGATCGCCAGGTGGGCGAAATCGCGGCAGACCCCCTGGCCGCCGATGTGGGTTTCATAGGCCCCGCGGGTCGGGCTGGCCTGAAGGTAGTCGAAATTGATATGCCCGTGCACATAGTCGACGATGGCCTGGACACGCGCCCAGCCGGTCGGCGTATGACCGAACAGGTTCCAGGCCACATCACTCAGCCGATCGGTTTCGCAATAGCGACTGCCCAGCAGAAACATGATCACGTCGTCGGGCAGGTTCTGCACGTTCAATTGACCCGCGCCCGGCGCCTGGACGTCCGCCTCACCGCTATCGCGGACGACAAAATCAGCCGACATCACGAACCGCCCAGGCGGCGCTGTGACCCGGCTGCAGATGTTGCCAAAGGTGTCCAGGTATTGGTCGACCTGTACCGGCGGCTCGGTGCGCACCCAGTCCGGCGTCTCAAGATCGCCGCGGCGTGTAGGATGTACGCTGAGAGTCAGCAACATGGGGGTGGGGGCCGGCAAGTCGTAGCTGATCTGGTATCCCGCGCGCAGACGCATGATGCTCGGTAACCTCCGCCCATTTAGCCGACCATGCCAACGGCCCGGGACGCTGTAAGTTGCTATAGCGCTTTGTGCGCGGTGGGTAGCTCCGTGGATCGCCAGGACCGACATTTGCATATGGCCCGCCCCGACTCGTCGCCTCCGCCGAGAACCTTGCTCGACCCAAATGACCCATCGCCGGTCACCGTTCTGAATGCGGGGGCCGCCTCACCATTTTTCCTGGTTGGCGATCACGCGGGACGCGCCACCCCGGCCAGCCTGGACGATATGGGCCTGACGCCAGAGATGTTTGACCGGCACATCGCCTGGGATATTGGCGTCGCCGGCCTGGGCGAGCGCCTGTCTCGTCTTTTGAACGCCACCTTCGTTCGTCAGACCTATTCGCGTTTGGTGATCGATTGCAACCGCCGACCAGGCGCGGTCGACTCCATTCCGACGGTGAGTGATGGCGTCGCCATTCCGGCCAACGAAAACCTGTCGGATGGCGAGCGCGCGCAGCGCCGCGCCGAGATTTTTCAGCCATATCATGATCGCATCGCGTCACTGCTGGAGGTTCGTCGGCAGTCGGGCCAGCCGACCCTGTTCGTGGCGCTGCACAGCTTCACCCCGGTCTTGCAGGGTTTCCAGCGACCCTGGCGCTATGGCGTTCTGCATCGCGGCGATTCCGCCCTGTCGCGGCATGTGCTGGCGGCGCTGATCCGCGAAATGGGCGATGAGGCAGGAGACAACCAGCCCTACGCCATGGACCTATCCGA
>JBEKQJ010000288.1:0-4265 GCA_049519835.1 Caulobacteraceae bacterium
TGAAGGTCTGCACATTATGGTCGAAGCCGCCGAGGCCGGTCATGGCTCGGGCCAGCTCGTCTTCGCCAGCGTGCCCGAAGGGCGGGTGACCCAGGTCGTGGCCAAGGGCGATGGCCTCGGCCAGATCGGTGTCGAGCCCGAGCGCCGTCGCCAGCGAGCGGGCGATCTGGGCCACTTCCAGCGAGTGGGTCAGGCGGGTGCGGAAGTAGTCACCCTCGTGGGCGACGAAAACCTGTGACTTCTCCTTCAGACGACGGAAGGCCGAGGTGTGGATGATCCGATCCCGGTCGCGCGCGAAGGGTGAGCGGGTGGCGCTGGGCTCTTCCGGATAGCGCCGGCCCCGGGTGGCGGCGGGATCCTCGGCCCAGACGGCCCCGAGGTCGGACGGATGGGCCATTTCGCTCCAACGGCTGCGCGCCGTTTGCGAAGCGGCTGCTCCGCGATCATATAGGGCGCGGATACCCAAGCAATGACCGACCCAGCCATCACCCTGTCTCCCGCCGCCGCCGATCGCCTGAAAGCCATCGCGCTCCGCGAGGGACGCCCGATCATGTTGCGCGTGGCCGTGGACGGCGGCGGGTGCTCGGGATTTCAATATCGCTTCGACCTCATCTCGGAGGCGGACGCAGACGATTTCACCATCGAGCGGGACGGCGCGCACGCGGTGGTCGACGTGGTTTCGCTGGCCCTCCTCAAGGGTTCGGAGATCGACTTCGTGGACGAACTGGCCGCCGCCGAGTTTCGCGTGCGCAACCCGAACGCCAAGTCGAGTTGCGGCTGCGGCGTCAGCTTCTCGGTCTGAGCTTCGGTGCGGATCGCCACCTGGAACGTCAATTCGGTGGGCGCCCGCCTGCCGACCGTGCTCTCCTGGTTCGCCGAGGCCTCGCCGGACGTCGCCTGCCTGCAGGAGATCAAGTGCGTCGACGAGAAGTTCCCAACGGCCGAGTTCGAGCATCTGGGATACAACGTCGCGGTTCACGGCCAGAAGGCCTACAACGGCGTCGCTCTCCTCTCGAAAACCCCGCTCGAGGACGTCCGCAAGGGCCTGCCGGGCGACCCTGAGGACGACCACGCCCGCTACATCGAGGCGGTGGTCTCGGGTCCGAAGCCGGTCCGCGTGGCCTCGATCTATCTCCCGAACGGCAATCCGGTCGCGACCGAAAAGTTCGCCTACAAGCTACGCTGGATGGAGCGTCTGACCTGCCACGCTCGCGATCTTCTGGCGCTTGAGGAGCCGCTGGTTCTGGCCGGCGACTACAATGTCATCCCGGAGCCGCAGGACGCCGATGAGCCTGCCTCCTGGGCCGGCGATGCGCTGTTTCAGCCGCAGAGCCGCGGGGCCTACCGCCAATTGCAATGGCTCGGCCTCACCGACGCCTACATGGCCGCCGACGGGACCCCGGGCGGCTACACGTTCTGGGACTATCAGGCCGGGGCTTGGGACAGGAACCACGGCATCCGCATCGATCACCAGCTGCTCTCGCCGCAGGCGGCCGATCGGCTGACATCGGTTACGATCCACCGGTCTGCGCGAGCCCGGGAGAAACCGTCCGACCATGTGCCCGTGGTCGTGGAATTGCAGGACTGAGCCAGACAAACGGGAGGACCGGACCGTGACCATGCTCGCCGTCGCCGCCGCCGCCTTCATCCTGCTCCACCTGCTGGTTTCCGGAACGCGGCTCCGCGACGCCCTCACTGGCGCGATTGGCGAAGGACCCTACATGGGGCTCTTCTCGCTGGCCTCGGTCGCCTGCCTCGCCTGGCTGATCGTGGCCTTCGGCCCGGCGCGAACGGCGGCCGACAACCGGCTGTTCTGGACGGTCACCCCGCTGACCCGCGACGTCCAGCTCGGCCTGACGCTGCTTGCCTTCCTGCTGGCGGTTCCCGGCCTCACCACGCCCAACCCGACCAGCATCCGCCAGCAGGGCGTGCTCGAAAAGCCCGATGCGATCCGCGGCATGCTCAGGATCACGCGCCATCCGTTCCTGTGGGGCGTCGCGATCTGGGCGGCCGGCCACCTGCTGGTGAACGGCGATGTGGCGGCGATGATCCTGTTTGGCTCCCTGCTCATGCTGGCCCTGTTCGGGACGGCCAGCATCGACGCCAAGCGCAAGCGCGTGCTCGGGGCCCGCTGGGACGCCTTCGCCGCACAGACCTCGAACCTGCCGTTCGGCGCCATCTTTGCGCACAGACAGAAACTTAAGATCGGCGAGATCGGCTGGTGGCGATTGGCCCTGGCTGTGGGCCTGTGGGCGGCATTGCTGATCGGCCACCCCTACGCGTTCGGGGTGAAAGCGCTTCCGTAGGTTGAAGAAGCCAATTGTCCGTAAGCACTTGGCGACTTACGGTTCGGCCCCGCGCAATGCTAGCGAATTGGGGGGAAAATGGGCCGACGGTGGTTTCTGAGCATAGGGATCGCGATGGCAGGATCGGCGGCGATCGCAGCAGCGCCGCTGCCCGTCGGCGCGCCCGCCCCCACCTTCCAACCGGGCGACACCTGGGTTTTCGACCGCACTCACGAGCAAGGAGCCAACGGCTATACAGACGAACGCATCGATCTGAAGATCGAAAGCCTCAATTCAGACTCCATGGTGGTCGGCATCAAGGCCGATGGCGCGCCCCAAGGCTTTGAAGACCACATCTTCGGGCTCGACTGGAGCCAGAGCCGGACCTTCGACGAGAAGCCGACAATCATCGGCCGACCTTTCTCGTTTCCGATGAACGTCGGCTCGGCCTGGAGCGTCGACTTCACCGATCCCCGCCAGAAGGGGACCAAACTGTCTGACCACGTCCACACCGACTACAAGGTGGTCGGTTGGGAGGACGTCACCACGCCCGCAGGCGTATTTCACGCTCTCAAGATCGAAACCAATGGCTTTGAAGAAGTCAAAGTGGTTCTGCCGGCGTCGGCGGCCAGCAGCGCCGTCACGACGCCGTCCGGAGCTGCGGCGTTGTCGCAAGTCCAGCGCCAACGCATTGGCGTGGTTCGAATCGAGCTCAGGGACAAAATCTTCTATGTACCGAGCATCAAATACTACGCGAAGATCATTCAGGAAGTGTACAACTCCGACGGCGTCCGCACGAAGCGCCACACCGACACCCTGGTCTCTTTCAAGCCGGGCGTCTGAGGCGCTTCACGCCTCGCCCGCCGCCTGTTCCACCGCCAAGGCCAGGTCGAGAGCGCGAATGCCATCACGCGCATCGGCGAGCGGCGCGCCCTCCCCTCGCACCGCCTCCAGGAAGGCGGCGAGGCTGGCGCCCAGGCGATCCTTGCCGGCCGGGGTTTCCTCGAATTCGGCGTCCAGCCGCCAGGGTGTGGTGTTCTCGAAAGTGTGGGCGAGGAGATCGAGGCGAACCTCGCCCTCGGGATAGACGATCCGAAGCCTGCGCTCACGCTCGTCCGCGGCCCGTGAAGCGCGAAACCTGGCCTGAAAGCCATCCTCGAAGCTGACCTCGGCGCTCGCCACGTCCAGGAGCTCGTTGCCTGCGCAGCGGCCTTCGGCCTCGACCGTCACCGGGTCGGAGGCATTGAGGTGCAAGGCCAGATCGAGGTCGTGGATCATCAGGTCGACGACCACCGAGACGTCGAGATTGCGCGGCGAGGGCAGGCCCAGCCGCGCGCACTCCATGAACAGCGGCGCGCGGGGAATGTCGAAAAGACCCAGGGCGGCGAAGGCGGCCCGCTCCAGAAAGCCGCAGGCGACGACCAGTCCACGCTTCCTCGCCTCGGCGGCGATCGTGTCGGCGTCCCCCAGCGACGTCGCCAAGGGCTTTTCCACGTAGACGGACTTGCCGGCGCGGAGGACCTCCTTGGCGAGGCGGCCATGATGAATGGCCGGCGCGGCGATCGAGACCACGTCCACGGCCGCCAGGAAGCCTGGCAGGTCGGCGAAGGCGTGCGCGCCGCATTTTGCCGCCAGGGCCGCGGCGCGCTCCGGATGGGGGTCCAGCACCGCCATCGGAACCACATCGGGAAGTTCGGCATACTTGGCGGCATGATAGCCGCCGAAGACGCCCGCGCCGATCACGCCGGCGCGCAGGGTCGAGGTCATGCTGCGCCCGTATCACTATGCGACCCCGAGAGGAAATCTCAGGCGACGGCCGCGGCGCGAGCCGCTAGGAAGACAGTGAAACAATTGTTCGAGGGAGCCGAACGCCATGACCACGTCCCGCGAGATCCGCCTGAAGAGCCGTCCGGTGGGCGAACCGACGGCCGCCAACTTCGAGCTCGCGACTGTGACTCTGCCCGATCCCGGCGCCGGCGA
>JBEKQJ010000289.1:0-4252 GCA_049519835.1 Caulobacteraceae bacterium
ACGGGTTCGGCCAACTCGCGCACCCTGGGCGCCGGTCCCGCGGTGTAGAGGCTCTCGACGGCGCGGCGCCAGACGTCGAGCTGCGCGCGCCGCTCCTCCGGCGTCGGGCCGATCTCGTCGGCGACGTCGTCGACCTCGCGGCAGAAGGCGTAGATGGCGAACATCGCCGAGCGCTCGGGCTTCGGCAGCAGGCGCATGGCGCTGTAGAACGAGCTGCCCGAGGCTTGGGCCTCGGCGCCCGAGACGGTCCTGGCGGCGACGCTCATGGGCGTTCTATGGCGCCTGGGCGCGCGTTTGACGAGCCGTCAGGCGATTTGCCAGCGTTGTCATAGCCCCGAGCGCGGCCACGGCGAGAGCTTCCGGCGGCCGGTGATGCACCCGCTCGCTCAGCGGATCGCGGCGGATGAGACGACGCGTCAGGCTCTCGGCCAGGCGCTGGATGACCCCGACCTCCAGGGCGAGGCGCGCATCGCGCGTCTGGCCGGCAAGGGGGCGGGCGGCCGTGAGCAGGTCCTGCGTCCGCGTCGCCAGCTCAGTGATCACCGCCTTGAGCGCCGGGGCGGCGCGCGCCGCGCCGAGGGCGGTGACGTCGAGGCCGGCGGCGGCCAGGACGTCCCCCGGCACATAGACGCGACCCAGCGTCCGGTAGTCCTTGCCGCAATCCTGCAGGTGGTTGATCACCTGCAACGCCGCGCAGAGCGCGTCGCTGGCCGGCCAGGTCGCGCGGCTCTCGCCATGCACGTCGAGCACGTAGCGGCCGACCGGCATGGCCGAGTAGCGGCAGTAGTCCATGAGATCGGCCCAGTCGGCGGTGCGCGCCTTCACCGCGTCGCGGCGAAAGGCCTCCAGCAAGTCGAGGATATGCTGATTGTCGAGGCGCTCCTCGCCCATGATGTCGCGCAGCCGCACGGCAGCGGGAACCATGTCATCAGAGCCGATGAGCGTCGCCTCGATGGCCGCCAGGCGCGCAAGCTTCTCTTCCGGCGAGACCGTCTCGTGGTCGGCGATGTCGTCGGCCATGCGCGCCACGGCGTAAAAGGCCATCACCGCCGGCCGGTGGCGCGGTGCGATCAGCACCGAGGCGACAGGGAAATTCTCGTCCTGGTGGCCCTTGCCGGAGGAGAGATCGCTCATCGCGCCAGGCCCACGGCGTCCTGGGCGCGGCCCTTCCATTGGCCGCCACGGCCGCGCCAGCTTTCTATCGCCGACCACAGGGTGAAGGCGCCGTAGAGGGCCCCGGCCAGCGGCAGCGTCATGCCCCACAGGCCCCAGAGCCGGTAAAGGCGCAGCATCGGCTGTATCGCCGCCGTCATGGCGAGCCAGGTCGCCAGCGCCAGCCATGTCGCCGGGCCGTGCGCAAACACGGTCAGCAACGGCGGGGCGGCGAACACCACCCCCATGGCGATCACCGTGCCGGCCAGCAGCACCGGCGAGTAGTTGAGTTGAGCATAGGCCGAGCGCGCGACCATGCGGGCGATCTCGGCGAGGCTCGCGTAGGGGCGCAGGCTCTGGACGCGCTTGGTCAGCCCCAGCCAGATCGGTCCTTGCCGCTTCATCATCCGCCCGAGCGCACAGTCGTCGATGATCTCGCCGCGAATCGCCGCCAGGCCGCCGGCCGCCTCGAGCGCCTCGCGGCGGACAAGCATGCAGCCGCCGGCCGCCGCGGCGGTCTTGCGCCTGGGGTCGTTCACCCAGGCGAACGGGAACAACATGTCGAAGAAGAACACGAAGGCCGGAATAAGCAGGCGCTCCCAGCCCGAGCGAACGGTCAGGCGGGCCATCAACGACGTCAGGACCAGACCCTTCGCCTCCGCGCGGGCGACGAGGCGGCGGAGGTTGCCCGCCTCGTGGAAGATGTCGGCGTCGGTGAGGAGGAAGTAGTCGGGCGCGGTGGCCGTGGCGCGGGCGACGCCCTGGCTCTGGGCCCACAGCTTGCCGGTCCAGCCGGGCCCGAGCGGTGCGCCGCTGATCACCTCGAGCAGATGGGCGCCGCGGCCGGCTGTGGCCGCCTCGGCGGTGCCGTCGGTGCTGTTATCGTCGACCAGCACGATGCGGAACTCGCCCGGGTAGTCCTGCCGGCGCAGGGAGCCGATCGCCTGGCCGACCACGTCGGCCTCGTTGCGGGCCGGGACCACGGCGATCACCGACGGCCATGTCGCGGGCTCGCTCGGCAGGTCACGGTCGTCGCGCTCGCCCGCCCGCCAAAACCCGCCGCGAAAGGCCAGCAGCACGATCCAGGCCAAGGCGCTGACAATGGCGAGGAGAAGGGTCACTTCACGTACCCCGCCTCATGGAACCAGGCGAGGGCGTCGGTCAGGGCCTCGCGGAAGGGGCGGGCATGGTAACCGAGCTCGCGCTCGGCCTTGTGCGAGCTGAAGAACATCTGGTGCGCCGCCATGTCCAGAGCGTCGCGGGTGACGAGGGGCTCCTTGCCGGTGATCCGCGCCACCGCTTCGGCCGCATAGGCGAGGGGATAGAGCGGCGCCCGCGGCAGGCCGATCTTGGGGGCCTTGCGGCCACTGAGCGCGGCAATCTCGGCCAGCATGGTCTTCAGCGAGACGTCCTGACCTCCCAGGATATAGCGCTCGCCGATCGCGCCACGCTCGAGCGCCAGGACATGTCCTTCGGCGACGTCGTCGACGTGTACGAGGTTGAGGCCGGTGTCGACGAAGGCGGGGATGCGGCCCTGCGCCGCCTCGACCAGGATCCGGCCGGTGGGCGTCGGCTTGATATCGCGCGGCCCGATCGGCGTGGAGGGGAGAACGATCGTCGCCGGCAGGCCCTCGCCGATCATCCGCTCGACCAGCCGCTCGGCGGCAACCTTGCTCTGCTTGTAGACGCCGACCCCCTCGCCGTCGGCCAGCGGCGAGGTCTCGTCCACGGCCTCACGGTCGGCTCGCAGCGTCGCCACCGAGGAGGTGTAGACGATCTTCTCGGCCCCGCGCGCCGCCTGCATCACCGCCCGGGCGCCTTCGAGGTTGGCGCGCATGATCTCGCCTGGGTCGCGCGCCCAGAGGCGATAGTCCGCCGCCACGTGGAAGACGAACCGCGCCCCGGCCGCGGCCTTGGCCATCGACTCGGCGTCGCGCATGTCGCCTTGCACCGCCTCGCAATCGATTCCGGCCAGGTTGGCGCGAGGACTCGAGGGCCGCACCAGCGCGCGCACCCGCGCCCCGCGTTCGACCAGCTTGCGCAGCACCGCCGAACCCACGAACCCGCTCGCGCCGGTGACCAGCACGACATCGCCGGAATTGAGATCAGTCATCAGAACAGGATCACGGTGTCGCTATAGGCCGCCAGCGCGACGTCGTGAGTGATCAGACGCAGGGGTTCGGTCAAGGCCTGAGCCACGATGAGCCGGTCGAATGGGTCGCCGTGGAAGGTCGGAAGCGACTCGACAGCAAGGGCGTGCTGCGGTGTCACGCTGAGAGTCGAGAAGCTGGCGCGTTTGAACGCCTCGAGCGCTTCACCGGCCGAGAGCGGCATCTTGCCGATCCCTCTGCGGTCGAGCGGGTGCTTGATGGCAATCTCCCAGAGACTGACAACGCTCACGAAATTCTCTGCCGCTGGGCGGGTCATGAGTTCGACGATGTCGGAGCGAATTCGCTCGGGTTCAGAAATAGCCCAAATAGCGACGTGGGTGTCGAGCAGCAGCCTCACTCGTCCGTTCCGTAGAACATCTTGGCGATCTCCTCATTGGCGCCGTCGATGTCGTCCGGAACTTCGAACTTGCCCCTGGCCAGCCCCAGGCGCACGCCCCGACGCTTCTCGTTTATCGGCACCAGCTTCGCCGCCGGCTTGCCATTGCGGGCGATGATGACCTCGGACTCGCGACCGCTTTCCACGGCCTCGATCAGCCGCGAGAGATTGGTCTTGGCTTCCAGCATATTGTAGGTCGGCATCGGATTCGCCTTAGCTAAGTCTGGCTAATCTGCGCTCCGATCACCCGCGGCGCAAGGTCGCCCTACCAGGGGATGGTCGCGCCGGCGTAGTCGAAATAGCCGCTCTGGCGATCCTTCTGCGCCCGCTCGACCACGTCGGCGAGACCCTTGGCCGAGGTGGCGACGTCGATGGCCGCGTTCGGGCCGCCCATGTCGGTCTTCACCCAGCCGGGATGCAGTGAGAGGACCGCCAGCTCTTTGTCCTTGTGCCGGGCCGCGAAGCTGCGGGTCAGGGAGTTAAGCGCCGCCTTGCTACCACGGTAGAGCTCGAAGCCGCCGGCGCCGGCGCCCTCGACGCTGCCCAATTCCGA
>JBEKQJ010000290.1:0-4234 GCA_049519835.1 Caulobacteraceae bacterium
GGGAGAGGTCGAGACGCCTCTCTCCCCCCGCTGGGGAGAGTACGGCCGAAGGCCGGGAGGGGGGCGAAGCCGTGCGTTGGCGCTCTGTCACTGGCCCCCTCCACCCCCTCCCGAAGGGCCTCCTCCACCGCTTCGCGGTCCCCCTCCCCCAAGGGGGGAGGAGAAGAAGGCGTTAGCCGATGCTCTACGAAGTCCGCCATGTCACCGAGTACCGCTACGACGATCCGGTGCGCGAGAGCATCATGGAGCTGCGCATGCAGCCGCGGCACGCCGCCGGCCAGGGGCTGGTCAGCTTCGAGGTCGAGATCTCGCCGCACGCCCAGGTGCTGAGCTATCTCGATGCGTTCGGCAACGTCGTGCACCACTTCGGGGTGCCGCACGCCCACCACACGCTCGACATCTTCGCGCGTTCGGTGGTCGAGACCTATGGCCATCCGGCCCCGCCGCCGGTCGCTCCGGCCGATGACTGGGCGGCGCTGGCTTCAGAGGCGGTGCGCGGCGAGTGGTGGGATTTCCTCACCCAGCACGGTTTCGCGTCAGAGACGCCGGCCCTGCGCGAGTTCATCGCCGGGCGGGGCCTGGACGCGTTCCGGAAGCTCGATCCGCTTTCGGCGCTGAACGCCCTCAACCGCGAGCTCTACGACGCCTTCGACTATGAGGCCGGGGTCACCGAACCGGACAGCCCGATCGATCACGCCCTGCTCCAAGGCCGCGGCGTCTGCCAGGACTTCGCCCACATCATGATCACCATCTGCCGGATGTGGGGCGTGCCGGCGCGCTATGTCTCCGGCTACCTCTACACCGACCAGGAGACCCACGATCGCTCGACGCCCAACGCCACTCACGCCTGGATCGAGGCGTTCCTGCCCTCGCTCGGCTGGGTGGGGTTCGATCCGACCAACGACCTGATCACCAGCGAGCGGCACCTGTCGGTGGCGATCGGCCGCGACTACAACGACGTGCCGCCCTCGCATGGGGTGTTCAAGGGCGAGTCCGAGAGCCGGCTGTCGGTCGGGGTCTCGGTGCACAGGGCCAACGAGGTCGGCTCGGAGTTTCCCCGCATGGGCGCCCCGGCCCTGATCGCCACCCGCCGCCGGCCAGGGGGCCCGTCGCTGCTGGCCCAGCACCAGCAGCAGCAGCAACAACAATAGGCCAGGGATGAGCGACCACGCCGAGGCGATCGCCGCCGCCGTCAAGGTGCTCGACGACTTCATGGCGGCCTTCAACGCCCGCGACCTCGCGGCCTGGGACCGGACCTTCAACTTCCCGAGCGTGCGCCTGGCCTCGAGCCGGCTGGTGATCCTGCAGGCCGGCGACCACAAGCCCGAGATGTTCAGCCAGGGCGCGCTTGCCGACTGGCATCACTCGGCCTGGGAGCGGCGCGACGTCATCCACGCCGGTCCGGACAAGGTGCATTTCGACACCCGCTTCAGCCGCTTTCGCGCCGACGGCTCGGTGATCGGCGGCTTCGATTCGATCTACGTGGTCACCTGCGAGGCTGGGCACTGGGGCGTAAAGGCGCGGTCGAGCTACGCACCATGAGTTGTTCGGGCGGGGCGGCGGTCAGGTCACCTCCAACCTTACCGTCATGGCCGGGCGAAAGTCCCGGCCATCTATGAACACCTCGTTGGTGTGACCGCGCACCGCGGTCACGGCGCGGCCTCGTCGTGGCCGTGGGCATGGCCACCCGCAATTCGGCGTGCATGGGTCGCCGGGACTGACGCCCGGCGATGACGGTAGAGTTGGGTTGTAGATGCGCGGTCGAGCTACGCGCCCACCCGGCGATAGGCCACCCGCCAGACCGTGAAGCCGACGGCGGCGCCGGCGAGGGCGACGAAGGCGGCGTCTTCGAGGGCCTTGGTCCAGCCGTGGGTGGTGAGGCGGTCATCGATCATGGTCAGGCCGCCGCGGTCGGCTTCGGTGCGGTGCTCACCCGGCCGCGGGATGGCCATCAGCAGCGAGGTGGCGAACGCCAGGCCGGCGGCGGCCAGGATCGCCGCCCGCCAGCCGCGCCAGCCGTGCCGGTGCAGCAGCCACCAGGCCGGCGCGCCGATCATCAACAGGCCGAGGAACCAGCTGAGGAAGCCGCGCAGGAGCAGCGAGGGCAGGATGCGCCCGATGAGCGCCCCGGCGTCGGCCGAGGCGCCAGACCTGAGCGCAAGGGCGGCGGCGACGCTGACCAGGCCCAGCAAGGCGCCCAGCACCGAGCCAGCCAGCAGGGCGAGGCCGACGCGGCGCGTCGTGACGTCGTAGGCAGCTTTCATCTGTGTGCGGCCGGTCAGTTCCGCTCGCGGATGATCACCGGCAGGGTCTCGTAGCCCTTGATGAAGGTCGAGAAGGTGCGCTCCGGCTCGGCGACCAGTTCGACGGCCGGGAAACGCTTGAGAATCTCTTCCCAGATGATGGTCAGCTGCAGCTCGGCCAGGCGATTGCCGACGCAGCGGTGGATGCCGAAACCGAACGACAGGTGCTGGCGCGGCCGTGGCCGGTCGATGACGTAGGCGTTCGGGTTGTCGATCACCGTCTCGTCGCGGTTGCCGGAGACGTACCACATGACCAGCTTGTCGCCCTCGCGGATGGTCTTGCCACCGAATTCGACGTCGCGCAGGGCGGTGCGCCGCATATGGGCCAACGGCGTCTGCCAGCGGATGGTCTCGGAAACCATCGAGGGGATCAGTTCCGGCCGGGCGCGGAGCAGGTCGTACTGGGCCGGGAACTTGTTCAGCGCAAAGACAGAGCCGGAGATGGTGTTGCGGGTGGTGTCGTTGCCGCCAATGATCAGCAGCACGAGGTTGCCGTGGTACTCGTGCTCGTCGAGGTCGCGGGTCGCCTCGCCGTGGGTCAGCATGGAGATGAGGTCGAAGGTGGCCGGCGAGGCCGCCCGCTCGGCGCGCAGGGTGTCGAAGGCGGCGAAGCACTCGCCGATCTCGGCCTGTTTCTGCTCCCAGCTGGTCACCGGACCGTGACCGACACTGTTGGTGAAGACGTCCGACCAGTGGGTCAGCCGGCGGCGCTCCTCGAAAGGAAAGCCGAATAGCGTGGCCAGGGTCATCGCCGTCAGCTCTTTGGAGACGAGGTCGACCCAGTCGAACGGCTCGCCGATCGGCAGCGCGTCGAGGATGACGCCGGCCCGCTCGCGGATCACCGGGGCGAGATTCTGCAGGTTGGCGGGGGCCACCACCGGGCTGACGGTCTTGCGCTGTTCGTCGTGGCGCGGCGGGTCCATGGAGATGAAGCTCGGCCGGGCGGGGTTGCGGGCGTTCTCCTCCACCTGCTTGAGGCTCTGCAGGACGATGCCCCCGGCCGACGAGAAATCGTGATGATTGGTCTCGGCGGCGACGATGTCGTTGTAGCGGGTCAGCGACCAGTAGGGGCCGAAGAGGCCGCCCGGGGTGAAGTGGACCGGGTCTTCGGCCCGTAGCCGGTCGAAGTAGGGCCACATGGCGTCGGCCTGGAAGAGCTCGGGCTGGGAAGGGTCGAGGGTCTCCAGCGGCTCGGACCAGGCCCGCGCCCTGGCGGCTTCGCGAATGTCGATGGCGGCGTCGTCCATGCCGGGCTCCCTGATGGTGAAAGCTTAGGCCTCCGGGGATGGCGCGTCACCCCTCCCCCATGCGTCATCCCGGAGCGAGCGCAGCGAGCGTCCGGGACCCAGGGGCGGCTCTTGCCGGCGCAAGCCGCTCCTGGGTCCCGCATCTCCGGGCGCCAGCCGCCCTGCGTGCGGGATGACGCAGTTCAGGAGCTCGCGAGACGAATGCGCTTGCCGACAGGACGCGCCTTGCCAGATGTACCATAGGGTGGTACATACTCTCATCATGGAGCCGCCGCATGATCGTGAGCTTCCGGGACGAGTGGCTACGGGCCTTCTTCGTCGAGGACATCCCGTCACGAAACGTCCCGTCCGATCTCGGAGACCGCCTGTTTCGCAAGCTTCAGATGATCGACGATGCGACAACCGATCAGGACTTGCGTGCGCCGCCCAGCAATCACTTCGAGAAGCTGCTTGGCAAACTGACGGGATTCCACTCGATCCGCGTCAACCGGCAATGGCGACTGGTGTTCCGATGGGATGGCGGCCGGGGCGAGGCGGATGGCGTCTATCTCGACGACCACAGCTACAGGTGAGGCGAGGTCAATCATGCTGACGACAAAGCGCAAGCCATCGACGGTCGGCGAAATTCTCCTGGAAGAGTTTATGCGGCCGCTGGGGCTGACCCAGGGCGCGCTGGCCGAGGCG
>JBEKQJ010000291.1:0-4203 GCA_049519835.1 Caulobacteraceae bacterium
CGGCACCGAACGGGTCTATGCCGGTGAGACCTTCTTCTACCGCAACTTTGGGGGCCAGTTCGACACCCGCACGCCGCGCTGCTTCTTCGCCGACAGCGACGATGCCGGCAACAGCATCATCGTTCTCGATGATCTGGGCGCGATCGGGGCGCGGTTCATCGACCCCACCGTGGACGGTTCGCCGGACCTGATCGCCGGGGGCCTGGAGGCGATCGCCCGCTACCAGGCCGTCACCTGGATGGATCCGCGGCTCTACGCCATGGACTGGCTGCGGCAAGGCGGCTCGTTCGACGCCGCGGACTGCCTGGCCTGGCTCTACGATCCGGCCCACTGGGACGACTATGCTCAGCGGCCGCGGTTCCAGTTGCTGGCGCCGGAACTCCGCGACCGCGAAAGGCTATGCCGCGCCCACACGGCTCTGCGGCGCGACTGGCTGCGACGCGAGCCCTGGGCGCTCAGCCACGGCGATGCCCATTATGGCCAGCTCTACACGCTGCCGGACGGCGAGGCGCGCCTGCTCGACTGGCAATGCGTCCAGGTCGCCCACCACATGCAGGACCCGGCCAATCTGATCGTCAGTGGACTGTCGATCACCGATCGCCGGGCGCATGCTCGTGATCTGATCGCCCACTATCTCCAGCGCCTCGCCGATTTTGGCGTGGACAAGCCGCCCGCGCTCGACGTGGCCTGGAGCGACTTCCAGGTCTACCTCATGCACCAAGTGGCCTGGGCTATGTGCTTGGTTGAAATGCAGCCGGAGGACGTGTGCTGCGCCATCACGAACCGCGCCTCGGCCGCGGCGATGGACTATGGGACGGTCGATCGACTGGCGGCCCCGGCGGACTAACCACCGCACCACGAGCGCCGCTACTCCTGGCCCCACGCCGTCGCCCGCGCCTCGATATTGCTCCCGTCTGCCCCACCCCTTGATCACTCATCCTAGTTATTGCATAATGCAATCATGCAACCTGCCGAAACCGCGTGGACGCCCCAGCTTGGCCCCCAGGCCGTGTTCGTGGACAGCGACGTTTTCGACCTGGTCTATGGCGGGGCGCGCGGGGGTGGGAAGACCGACGCGGCGCTCGGGGATTTCGCGCTGCATGAGGCGGCGCACGGCGGCGAGGCGCAGGGCCTCCTGGTGCGGCGCACGCGCACGGCGCTGGAGCCGACGGTGGAGCGGGCCAAGGCGATCTACGCCGCCGCCGGGGCCAAGTGGCAGGCGCAGCGGTCGCGGTTCGTGTGGCCGAGCGGGGCGATGCTCTATTTCCGTCACCTGGCCCACGACGCCGACGCCGAGCTCTACCAGGGGCACAGCTATACGAGGGTGTATGTCGAGGAGCTGACCCAGTTTTCCTCGCCGCGGCCGGTGGACAAGCTGAAGGCGACCCTGCGCAGCGCCGCCGGCGCAACCTGCGGCTTTCGGGCGACGTGCAACCCGGGCGGCGCGGGGCACAACTGGGTGAAGGCGCGCTACATCGATGTCGGGCCGTGGCGGCAGGTCGAGCGGGCGGGGCTCACCCAGATGTTCATCCCGGCCCGGCTGGCCGACAACCCCAAGCTGGCCGACAGCGATCCGGGCTATGTCGACCGGCTGCGGCAGTCCGGCTCGGCGACCCTGGTCAAGGCGTGGCTGGAGGGCGACTGGAACATCGTCGAGGGGGCGTTCTTTGACCGCTGGAGCGCGCGCAACATCGTGCCGCCATTCGCGATTCCGCCGTTCTGGGCGCGGATCCGCAGCCTGGACTGGGGCTCGGCGGCGCCGTTCAGCGTCGGCTGGTGGGCGATCGCGTCGGACCCGACGCCGGTGGGGGATGTGGTGATCCCGCGGGGCGCGATGATCCGCTATCGCGAGTGGTATGGGGCGCGGGACGGCGAGGGCCTCAGGCTGACCGCCGAGGAGGTGGCGGCCGGGATCCTGGCGCGCGAGCGGGGCGAGAAGATCGCCGACGCGGTGGCCGACCCGTCGATCTTCGCCGCGAACGGCGGCCCCTCGATCGCCGAAAGCATGGCGCGCGCCGGTTGCTGGCAGCGGCCGGCCGACAACACCCGGGTCGGCAAGCTGGGCGCGCTGAGCGGCTGGGACCAGGTGCGGGCCCGCATCGCCGGCCGCGATGGCGCACCGCTCCTCTACGTCTTCGAGACCTGCCGCGACTTCATCCGCACCGTGCCGGTGCTGCAGCACGATCCGGCCCGGCCGGAGGATGTCGACACCGCCGCCGAGGATCACATCGCCGACGAGACGCGCTACGCCTGCCTCAGCCGGACGGTGGGGGCCAAGGCGCCGGCCGCGCCAACCGCGCCGCCGGATCGCTGGCGGACGGCGGGGGCGGGGGGCTGGAAGACGATGTGATCCGAACCGCAGTATTTCGGGGACAGTTTACTTAATTCCCTCTGGCGCCCTGTGGCTTCGCATCTGATCAGGGAATTAAGTAAACTGTCCCCGAAATACACAGCCGCGATCAAGCGACCAGCGCCTCGGCGCGCATGCTGAGGGGGAACGTGGTGTTGGTGCTGTGGTCGGTATTCAACCACGCAGTTGGGAGATTGCCCCAGGCGTTGAGCGCGCCGAGGGCGTCAAAGCGCCCGAGAAACTGGCGGTAGGCGGCCGCGGGCGGATCCTCGGCGATCGGACACCCGAGCGTGACCACCTCGACGCCCTTGAGGCGGCCGGCCGGCAGGGCATGCAGGGCGTTGGAGATCGACAAGGCGCCCTTGCTGTGGCCAACGACGCGGTTGATGGACGGCAGAGCCTCCATCAGCGCATGCAGCACATCCGACGAGCCGCATCCGGTCCTGAACACCGGCGCACCATTCAGGGTTCTGTGGCCAGGGGCGGAGGCTGACAGGCGACGCCCGATCGCGGCGGTTCTGGGCTGGGTCAGAGCCAGAAGATCCTGGAGGTGGGATTTGGCGTGCAGGACGTCATAGAGCCCGAACCCGAACCAGCCGCCCAAGGCCTGGAGCATGGCGTCGGCGACGCCGTAGCCTGGGACGATCGCCAGCACAGGCGTCTTCAATCCGGTCGCCACGTTCCAGGCCAAGGCGGCGCTGCCGAGCGCCGAGCTGCCGACGCCGGTGATCGTCGCGACCGTGATCGGCTCGGCGGCCGCCTTTTGGCTGGCGATGAACGCCGTGACGTCCTTCCAGGCTGTCACGTAGGGCGGCGTGGTCGGGTCAATGACCAGCAGCGAGCCTTCCGGATCGGTGTCGGCGCTGAGATTGACCGCGTCCCTCGGGGTCGGCGCATTTCCTGGGTCGGACGCCAGGATCTCGTCGCCATGGTCCAGCAGAGCCCGCGACAGCGCCGGCACGTCGTAGAACATCCGGTCACAGGCGGTATTGAACAGGCGGCAGGCGTTGAGCGCCGGCGTCACGAAGACGGGCGGGAGCTCGTAATCCGCCAGCGATTCGGCCCAGGACATGCGCGGACCTCTGGGTTGAAGCAGGCTCGAGACGCAGCCGTCGGCGCCCGACGAAGCGAAGTTGAGCGTCCGCCCGATCGACCCGCAAGTCGAACGATTTCGCGCCAGGCGACCATTCTGTCGCCAAGATGCATCGGAACGGGCAGGACCGGAATGCGGACTCTGCGAAGATCCGCCGCGGGTGATGAGCGGACATGGCCATAGAGCCCAGGCGGCTCGATCGACATCCTCGCGCGGAACCTTCGTCGGAACAGCGGCTTTCACTCATCCGGGCCGGAGCCATTAGTGATGAACGGCAAAGAATGTGACGCGCGCGCCGCAGCGTGCATGGCGCAGGCGGCGATCGCGCCGACCGAAGCGCTCGTCGCCGAATTCCTGAAACTGGCGGCGCAATGGCGAGCGATCTCGGTGCGCACCATCCTGTTCCAACCGTTCGATTCGCTGATCGAACCGGAGGCGATCCTTCTCCCGTCGCCGGCCGGCGTTCCGACCCTCTCGAATTGATGCCGGCTGGGGCCGGTTTCGTGGTAACATCTATCGTGATCAACCCGCGGCCGGGCCGGGACCGCGTCTGATCGACACCGTCGTCCGCTGAACATGGCTTTCACATCGCAAGTCTTCGGCGAACGCAGAGGACTGGCCATGCCCGACGATATTCCAGTCCACCCCGCCGTGGCGGACAGCCTCGCCCTGGCCCTGGTGGCCAGCTCCGATGCGCCCATCCTGCTGCTGGACGGCTATCTGACGGTGATCGCGGCGAGCGCATCGTTCGCCAGCGCCT
>JBEKQJ010000292.1:0-4189 GCA_049519835.1 Caulobacteraceae bacterium
TCCTCAACTTGGCGCTGGCCGACGACACCTGCTCGGTGTGGTTGACGCTGGCCGGCTCGACCAGCGCCGGCGGCTGCATGCACGTCTGGCGCGACATGCTGAAGTACGGCATGGCCGACGCGGTGGTGGCCACCGGCGCGGCGATCATCGACATGGACTTCTTCGAGGCCCTGGGCTTCCGCCACTACCAGGCCGACTCGGCGGTCGACGACCGCGACCTGCGTGCGCTCTACATCGACCGTATCTACGACACCTACATCGACGAGGAGGAGTTGCAGGCCTGCGACCACGCCATCAAGGAGGTCGCCGACAGCCTGGAGCCGCGTCCCTATTCGTCGCGCGAATTCATCCATGAACTCGGCCGCTGGCTCGCCTCGGGCAAGGCCCGGAAGCCCGGCAGCCTGATCGAGACGGCCTTCCACGAGGGCGCGCCGATCTTCTGTCCGGCCTTCACCGACAGTTCGGCCGGCTTCGGCCTCGTCAAGCACCAGGTTGAGCGGATCAAGGCCGGCCAGCCCTATCTTTCGATCGACGCCGTGGCCGATTTCCGCGAGCTGACCGACGTCAAGATCGCCGCCGGCACGACCGGCCTGTTCATGGTCGGCGGCGGTGTGCCCAAGAACTTCGCTCAGGACACGGTGGTGTGCGCCGAAATTCTCGGCCTCGAGGCCGACATGCACAAGTACGCGGTGCAGATCACCGTGGCCGACGTCAGAGACGGGGCCTGCTCATCCTCGACGCTGAAAGAGGCCTGCTCGTGGGGAAAGGTCGACGTGACCTGGGAGCAGATGGTGTTCGCCGAGGCGACGACGGTGGCTCCGTTGATCGTCTCCGATGCCTATCACCGCGGCGCGTGGAAGAACCGCGCCAAGCGGCGCTGGTCCAAACTCTTCGATCGCGGTTGAATCCGTCACAGTTCCCGGTGAGGTTCGGCGCCTCACCGGAGGTGAACGTGTGCCCGACAGCCTGAAAATCCTTGGCGCGATCGCCCTCCTGGCTCTCGCCGCGGCCGACGCCGCGCCCGCGAGCTATCTCGCCGGCCGCGAGCCGGACGTTCTGGCCGCCATTCCCCAGCCGCCGGCCGAAGGCTCGCCAGCTGACGCGGCGGATCTCGCCATCTTCAATCAGACTCGGGCCCTGAAGGGCACGCCGCGATGGGCCCTCGCGACTGCGGACGCTGACATCGGCAAACTGCTCAGCGACTTCGACTGCGCGGTCGGCGCCCGCCTTTCCAGGACCAGCGCGCCCAAGCTCGTCGCCCTTATCGGAAAGGCCGCCCCCGACATCAACGCCGCCTTCAACGTGCCGAAAGACACCTTCAAGCGACCCCGACCTTTCCAGCGCGCGAGCGGTGAAATCTGCACGCCCGATCAGGCCGCAGGGCTGGCGAAGAACTGGGACTACCCGTCCGGCCACGCTACTTGGGGCTGGACTTTGGGCCTGATCCTGGCGCGGACGGCGCCCGACCGCTCATCGCCGATTCTCGCCAGAGCTCGCGCGTTCGGCGAGAGCCGGGTGGTTTGCGGCGTGCACGACGCCAGCGCCGTCGTCGCTTCACGCGTCGCGGGTGATACGGTGTTCGCGGCCCTGGAGGGAGACGCGGCTTTCCAGGCCGACCTCGGCGATGTCCGCGCGGAGGTTGCGGCCCTGCGCGCCTCCGGCCCCAAGCCCGATCCCGCCGCTTGCAAAGCCGAAGCCGACCTCGTCGCCCAGCGGCCCTGGTAGGCTTACCAAGAAGTCATCTTGCGCCGTCTTGCGCGTGGCGGACTTCGACGCCAGTTCTCGCCGCGCACGATCCTATCAGGAGCTATCCATGACCCCCGACGAACGCGCCCTTCTGCAGACCTTCCTGCGCGACCTGCAGAACACCCAGGGCGTGGTCAAAGACCCCGAGGCGGACGCCATGATCAACCAGGCGCTCGGCGCCTCGCCGGCCGGCGCCTACGTCTTGGTCCAGCACGCCATCCTTTCCGACCAGGCCCTGCACGCCGCACAGCAGCAGATCGCGGCCTTGCAGGCGCACTTGCAGCAGCAGGCGGCGGCGCCGCAGCCAACCAGCTTCCTGCAGCCGCAGCCGGTTCAGCCAGGGCCGTGGTCGGCGCCCGCCCAGCCGGCGCCCCAGCCGGCCGGCTTCATGGGTCCAGGCCCGTTTCAATCCGGCGGCGGCCTCGGCAGCTTCATGCGCACGGCCGGCACCACGGCCGCGGGCGTGGCCGGCGGCGCCTTGCTCTTCGAGGGCGTCTCCAGCCTTTTTGGCGGCCACGGCTTCGGCGGCGGCTTTGGTGGTGGCGGCTTCGGCGGCGCGCCGCAGGAGAACATCACCAACAACTATTACGACGATGACAACGACGGTGGCGATTCCGACGACGGCGGGAGCTACGACGACAACAGTTCGGACGACAACTGACGCGGTTTGACAACACCGGCTCAACCGGGCTTGCCTCCGAGCAGGTTCGCCGGAGGGTTCGGGGTGGAGTCAGAAGAGCCGGCGGGCGTCGAGGTCTGGCGCGGATCCGTGGCCGCCTGGGAATGCGACCAGATGGGTCACATGAACGTGCGCTTCTACATAGCGCGCGCCATGGAGGGCTTGACCGAGCTGGCGGCGCGTCTGGGCCTGCCGGGCGCCTTTCGGGCTCGCGCCGAAGCCACGCTCATCGTGCGCGATCATCACGTGCGCTTCCTGCGCGAGGCGCGGGCCGGCGATCCGCTGGTCATGCGGGCCGGCGTGGTCGACATGGACGACGAACATGTCCGGATCCTGCAGCTCCTCTTCCATGCCCGGAGCGGTGAGCTGGCGGCGACATTCCAGACTCTGGCGGTCCACGCCACGGCGCGGGAGCGGCGTCCCTTCCCGTGGCCGGGCCGGGTGCGCGAGGCGGCCCAGTCCCTGACGATCGAGATCCCGCCGCGCGCCGAACCGCGCAGCCTGACGCTCCACCCGCCATCTGGCGCCGCAGGTTTGGCCGAGGCCGAGCGCATGGGCCTGTTCCGGCTGGCCTCGGGCGCCTTCGGGGCCCAGGATTGCGACGCGTTCGGGCGAGTCGAGGCCCAGCACATCATTGGCCGGATCGCCGACGGGGTGCCGAGCCTCGCTGGACTGCTCGGGCGCCTGGATGGACCTCGGGCCACGAACCGTGGCGGAGCGGTGCTGGAGTACCGTCTGGCCTACGCCGACTGGCCATGCGCCGGCGACCGCTATGTTGTGCGTTCCGGCCTCATCGGGTTCGACGAGCGCGCCCAGCACCTCGCCCACTGGATGCTCGACCCCGAGTCGGGAGAGCCCTGGGCGACGACCGAAGCCGTGGCCGTGTCGCTCGACCTCGAGGCGCGCAAGATCGTGCCCCTCGACGCCGACGCGACGGCGCGCATGGCTGAGCGGATCACGCCCGGCCTATCGCTCTAGCGCCCGCGCCAACCACTCGGTCGCCAGCTCCGGCCGCTCCATGGGCAGAAAGTGAGTGGTTCCGGGCGCGGTCTCGATGCGCACGCGGCCGTCGGCGGTCAGCCGCTCCTCCTCCTCGTCCGTCCGGCAGGTCGACCCGGACTCGGCCTTGAGGATCTCGACCGGCGCGCGAACTGCGGCGAGGTCGGACCACGGGTCGTTGTCCTGGGCCTCATAGGTGGAAGCCTCCCAGGCCGGCTCGCAGGCAAGGCGTACGCCACCTCCCGGCAGGTCGCGGAAACCTTGCTCGACGTAGTCGGTCAGCATGTCATCGGGCCAACTCGCGAAGGCGCTCCGCTTGCGGAAGGTGTCGAAAGCCGCCTGACGGGTTGGGAATTCGGCCCGGCGCCGACGCGCGCCGTCGATCAGAGTCGAATGCGGGAGACCGCCCGACTTGGCTAAAGCCAGGCTCTCACGCGACAGGATCACCGGGTCGAACAGAACCAGGCTTCGCGCGCGCCCAAGATCACGCGCCGCCGCGCCGAGACAGGTGGCGCCGCCCATGGAATGGCCGGCCAGGACGGCGTTACGGATGTCCAGAGCCCCGAGCAAGACGAGGAAGTCGTCGCGGAAATCGCTCCAGCCTCGCCGGCCCTCGGTGGCGGTTGGCAGGGTGGTCGCGCCGTGGCCGCGCTGGTCGGCAGCCAGGATGCGATAGCGGTCGGCCAGAGGCGCCAGCACCCGCCGATAGGTCAGGGCGTTGAAGCCGTTGGCATGCAGGAAGAGCAGGTCATAGGGCCGGTCGCT
>JBEKQJ010000293.1:0-4152 GCA_049519835.1 Caulobacteraceae bacterium
GAGGAACAAGGCTCGCTCCGTGCGCTATCCCGGTATCTATTGGCTCACAGAACGAGGGAGACCGTCATGGGCTACAGCCTGGGGTTGAGTGACGAGGTCCGTGACTACGTGCGGCGGGTCGGCGTCGCCGAGCATCCGGTCCTCGCGCGCTGCCGGACCGAGACGGCCGCCGATCCGCGCGCCCAGATGCAGATCAGTCCCGAGCAGGGGGCGTTCATGCAGGTGCTGGCGACCGCCATCCGCGCCCGCCGCGCCCTCGAGGTCGGCGTCTTCACCGGCTACTCCTCGACGGCCGTGGCGCTCGCCATGCAGGCCATGCACGGCGCCGACGCTGAGCTTATCGCCTGCGATATCTCAGGGAGCCTCGTCGACCGCGCCGCCGGCTATTGGCGCGCGGCGGAGGTCGAGGCCATCGTCCAGGCCCGCGTCGGCCCGGGCGGCGACTCTTTACGCGCCCTCCTCGACGAAGGTCTGCACGGCCATTTCGACCTGATGTTCATCGACGCCGACAAGGGCGGCTACGACGTCTACTATGAGCTCGGTCTGGAACTTGTTCGTCCCGGCGGCCTGATCCTCATCGACAACATGCTGTGGAGCGGGGCCGTCGCCGACCCCAAGGATAGCTCTGCCGACACCCTCGCCCTACGTGCTCTGGCCGCCAAGATTCACGCCGATCCGCGCGTCACCGCCACCCTCGCGGCCGTCGGCGACGGCCTCTCCATCGTGGTCCGGAAGTAAAACGTCCACAGGCATTGAAATAAATTGGCGGCTGTAGGGCTTGGCAACGAGACCGAAATGGACATTCTCCTCTCTAGAGGGCCTGCGCGATCGCCGCGACGGGCCTGAACGGGAGAGAGAACTGCAACATGCCTGATAAAAAGCCCAACGGACTTCAACAGGTTTTGAAGCCCTCGGCCGAGTTGTCCGCCATCGTCGGCTCCGCGTCCCTTTCCCGCGGGGAAGTCGTTTCCAAGATGTGGGCTTACATCAAGTCCAATAATCTTCAGAATCCGGCCAACAAGCGCGAGATTATTGCCGACGCGAAGCTGAAGCCAGTCTTCGGCGGCAAGGACAAGGTCAACATGTTCGAGATGAACAAGCTCCTCGCCGCTCACCTGAAATAGGGCGGACACAGAGAATCGATTCGCGCCGCTCCCCTCGCTGAGCGAGGGGAGTGAGCCTCCAGGGGCCGGGGGGCTCCTCGAAAATCGAAAAAGAGCACCTCCCTCCCCTTGATGGGGAGGGCGCCGGAGAGTCGCGTTCTTCCCGCAAACGACCGTCATGGCCGGGCGTAAGGCCCGGCCACCCGTGAACGCGGACTCAGGATTGACCGCGCACCGCGGTCACGGTGCGACCGTCGGATCAGGCGTCTTGCCGATCCTGTGTTGGATCCAATCCAGACTTGGACGCCACCCAGAACAACTGCGATAGCGCCGTCCCTTCGTGGCCATGCCGGCATGGCCAGCCAATCTTTCGGCGCGCATGGATGGCCGGGACTGACGCCCGGCCATGACGGTAGGGTTTGTAGGGACCCCTATCCGTGCTTCCCTGCCGCGCGCGCCTTGACACGCCGGCCGGCCGGCCGAAAAGAGTGATCACAGATTGAGGAGGCGATCTTGGACATCGACGGCAAGCGCCCGGCCGCCATCGCCGACCCCGCGGAGGCGCGCGCCTTCCTCGAGGCGAATCCGGACATCCGGTTCGTAGAGGTGATCTTCACGGCCATGTCCGGGGTGCCGCGCGGCAAGCGCCTGCGACGCCACGAACTTCTCGGCATCTACGAGATCGGCCGCTTCCTGCCGGGCTCGGTGCTCGTCTGTGATGTCACCGGCCGCGATGTCGAGTCCACGGGCCTCGTCTGGGAAGACGGCGACGCCGACCGCGTCGCCTGGCCGGCCCCAGGCACGCTGGTCCGCGCCCCCTGGCTCGGCGACGACACCGCTCAGGTCCTGACCTCGATGTACGAGCTCGACCGCACGCCCAACGACCTCGACCCGCGCCACGTGCTCTCCCGCGTCATCGAGCGCTTCGCCGCCGATGGCCTCACCCCCGTCGTCGCCTGCGAGCTGGAATACTACCTGCTCGACGGCGCCCGCGAGGCCGGTGCGGCGCCGCGCCTGGCCGCCCCGGCCGGCGGCCTCGCCCCCACTCAGCACGGCGTCTACGGCCTGCGCGAACTGGAGGACTTCGCCCCCTTCCTGCGCGAGCTGTGGGAAACCGCCGACGTCCAGGGCGTGCCGCTCGAGGCGGCGATTTCCGAATATGCTCCCGGCCAGCTCGAGCTCACCCTGCATCATGGCCCCGACGCCCTGCGCGCCGCCGACGAGGCGGTGATGTACAAGCGCCTCGCCAAGGGCGTCGCCGCCCGCCAGGGCCTGGAGGCCAGCTTCATGGCCAAGCCGTTCGCCGAGGCGTCCGGCAGCGGCCTGCACCTGCACGTCAGCGTGCTCGATCAGGGCGGCGACAACATCTTCGCCGCCGAGTCGCCGGAGGGGACGCCGGCCCTGCGTCACGCCATCGGCGGCCTCAAGGCCCTGCTGGCCGAAAGCCTGGCCATTTTCGCCCCCAACGCCAATTCCTACCGTCGCTTCCGGCCCAATTCCTACGCCCCGATCGCGCCGACCTGGGGGGTCAACAACCGCACCGTCTCCCTGCGCGTGCCGGCAGGGCCGCCCGCCTCGCGCCACATCGAGCACCGCGTGGCTGGGGCCGACGCCAACCCCTATCTCGGCCTCGCCGCCCTCCTGGCCGGCGTCCACCACGGCCTGACCCACAAGATCGACCCTGGCCCTCCCGTGCATGGCGACGGCTACGCCGCCGCGGCGGCCTCCGAGGAGCGCCTGCCCGGCCACTGGTACGCCGCCGTCGACCTCTTCGCCGACTCGGCCGTGCTCAAGGATTACCTGGGCGAGCGCTTCGTCGACATGTTCGCCGCCGTCAAGCGCGCCGAGCAGGACCGCTTCAATGAAGTCGTCTCGCCGCTCGACTACGACTGGTACCTGAAGAATGCCTGACCGGCGTCGCCGCTCGCTGCTCGCGGGCCTCGGCGCGGCCGCGGTCGGCTTCACGCTGGAAGGTTGCGGCGAAGCTGCGCGCAAGGGCGCGAACGGCGAGGAGCCGCGGCTCAACTTCTACAACTGGGACAACTACATCGGCGACACGACGCTCGCCGACTTCGACCGCGAGACCGGCGTCAGCGTGAAGATGAGCCTGTTCTCCACCAACGATGAGCTGTTCGCCAAGCTGCGCCCAGGCAACCCCGGCTTCGACGTCGTCGTCCCGTCCAACGAGTACGTCACCCGTCTCAGGATCGCCGGCCTCATCCAGCCGCTCGACCACGCCAAGATCCCCAACCTCAGGAATATCCTGCCGGCCTTCGTCAATCCGCCCTACGACCCCGGCCGCCGCTGGTCGGTGCCCTACACCTGGCTGGTGCTCGGCATCGGCTATCGCAAGTCGAAGATCGACGGCGTGCCGGACAGCTGGAAGTGGGTGATGGACAGCGACCGCTACAAGGGTCGCATCGGCCTCTTCTCCGAGGCTGACGACCTCATCGAACTGGGCGCCAAGTACCTCGGCTACTCCCTGCGCAACATTCCCGTGCCGGTGATCGACCGCGTCGCGCAGATGTACATCCGCCAGAAGCCCAACGTCACCGTTTTCCACCACGACGATGGCCAGGACCTCCTGATGGCCGGCGATATCGACATCGTCATGGACTACAACGGCGACATCGCCCGGGTGGCGCAGGAGGATCCCGACCTCGCCTTCGTGGTCCCGCGCGAGGGCTCGCTCCTCAACTCCGACTGCCTGTGCATCCCGACCGGCGCGCCGAGGCCGGACAACGCCCACAAGTTCATCAACTTCATCCTCGACGGCAAGAACGGAGCGGGCCTCGCCACGGCGACCAGCTATCCGACCCCCACTGGCGCCGCACTGGCGCTCATGCCGCCTTCCTACCGCGACAACCCGGCCATCTTCCCGCCGGCCTCGGCGCTCGCCAAATGCGAGTACGGCGACTTCGAAGGCTTAGACCGCGCCCACCTCTTCGACGAAACCGTCACCCGGATCTTCGCGGCATGAGTGTCGCGGCACAGGCCCCCCTCCCGGCCTTCGTCAATCCGCCCTACGACCCCGGCCGCCGCTGGTCGG
>JBEKQJ010000294.1:0-4146 GCA_049519835.1 Caulobacteraceae bacterium
AGACTGATGTTGCCGGGCGTGAAACGATAGTCGCCGACGCGCGACACCGGCGTCACTTCCGCAGCGGTGCCGGTGATGAAGCACTCGCTGAAGCCCGCCAGTTCATCGGGCCGGATATGCCGCTCGACCACCTCGAAGCCCTTGGACCTGGCCAGGTCGATGACCGCCCGCCGGGTGATGCCGTCCAGGAAACAGTCCGGCGTCGGCGTGACCAGGGTGCTGTCGACCACGAAGAAAACGTTGGCGCCGGTCGCCTCGGCCACATAGCCGCGGTAGTCGACCATCATGGCGTCGGCAAAGCCTTCGCGCTCGGCAGCGTGTTTGGAGAGCGTGCAGATCATGTAGAGCCCGGCGGCCTTGGACGCTGTCGGCGCGGTCTCGGGCGACGGGCGCTTGTACTTGGCCCAGGTGAGTTCGATGCCCCGGCGCTTCTGTTCCGGGTCGAAGTAGCTCGGCCACGCCCAGACGGCGATGGCGAGGTGGATGCGGCTCGCCTGCGCCGCCACGCCCATGACCTCAGAACCCCGCCAGGCGATCGGCCGGATGTAGCAGTCGGTGAGGCCGTTCTTCGCGCAGGTCGCCACCGTCGCCTGCTCGATCTCCTCGACCGTGTAAGGAATTTCGAAGTCGAGGATCTGACCCGAACGGACCAAGCGCTCGGAATGGGCGTGAAGGTGGAACACCTCGCCGCCGTACATACGCTCGCCCTCGAACACCGCCGAGGCGTAGTGCAGGCCGTGAGTCAGTACGTGCACCTTCGCCTCCCGCCAGGGAACGAACTGGCCGTCGAGCCAGATCCAACCGTCGCGGTCGTCGTAGGGGATGAGTGACATCGGACCTCCTTCCGCGCCTTGGGGGCGCCGCCGGGCGTTAGACGGCGCCGAGCGCCTCCGCGTCAAACGAATTGGCGCTACGTTGAAGGCCGCGCTAGATCAGGCCATGGCCCAGGACGCATCGGCGCGGCACCTGCTTATCGTCGACGACGACGATCGCCTTCGCGATCTCCTGAAGCAGTTCCTGGCCCGGGCCGGCTTTCGGGTCAGCACCGCCGCGTCCGCCGCCGCCGCGCGGCGACTGCTGGGGACCCTGGAGTTCGACCTCCTGGTGGTCGACGTGATGATGCCGGGCGAGGACGGCTTTTCGCTCACCCGCTGGCTGCGGGCCCAGCCCCGGCCGATCGGCGCCATCCCGGTGCTGATCCTCACCGCCCGCGGCCTGCCGGGCGACCGCATCGAGGGCCTCTCGCTGGGGGCGGACGACTATCTCGGCAAGCCGTTCGAGCCGCAGGAGCTGTCCCTGCGCATCGAGGCGATCCTTCGGCGCGTGGCCCCGCCGGCCGACGGGCCGGTGCGGCTGGGGCCCTGCGCTTTCGACACCGGCCGCGGCGAGCTCACAGCCGATGGCGAGCCGGTGCGCCTCACTGAAGCCGAAGTTCGCCTGCTCCGCCGCCTGGCGCTCGCGCCGCACAGCGCCGTCGACCGCATGGATCTGGCCCGCGACAGCGCCGACCCGACTGGCCGGGCGGTGGACATCCAGGTGACGCGCCTGCGCCGCAAGATCGAAACGGACCCCGCCAATCCGCGCTACCTCAGGACCGTGCGCGGCGTCGGCTATATGCTCACGCCCGACTGATGCGCCTGCCGCGCCCCTGGCCCGCCTTCCTGTGGCGGATGGTCAAGCGGCGGGCGCCGTCGTCCCTCTTCGGGCGCAGCCTGCTGATCATCGTCCTGCCGGTGACGATCATGCAGATCGCCGTTACCTACGCCTTCTTCGATGCCCACTGGCAGACCGTGAACTCCCACCTGACCGAGGGCGTCGCCGGCGACATCGCCTGGATCGTGCAGAGCTACGAGGAAGCGCCGACGCCCCAGCGCCTGGCGGCCATCGCCGCCCGCGCCCAGCCGACCATGGGCCTTTCCGTGGCGCTTGAGCCGGGAGCGATCCTGCCGCGCGGCCGACGACCGGTATTGATCGTGGCGGTCGACCGCTCGCTGCGCCGGGCGCTCTTGGAACGCATCGACGCCCCGTTCTGGTTCGATACGGCGCGCTATCCGGCCTACGTCGACATCCGCATCAAGGTTCCCCAGGGGGTCTTGAGGATCATCGCCCCCAAGGACCGGGTGTTCGCCACCAAGGGGCACATCTTCATCCTGTGGCTGACCGTGGCGACGATCCTGCTGACCGGGATCGCGCTGCTGTTCATCCGCAACCAGGTGCGCGCCATCGAACGCCTGGCCGAAGCCGCCGACGCCTTCGGCCGCGGGGTCGACCTGCCGTTCCGCCCGCACGGCGCGCGCGAGGTGCGTCTGGCCGCTCGCGCCTTCCTGTCGATGAAGTCGCGCATCCAGCGCCACGTCGACCAGCGCACCACCCTGCTCGCCGCCGTCAGCCACGATCTTCGCACCCCCTTGACCCGCCTGGCGCTGGAGCTGGCGCTTTCCGAGCCCGGCGAGCGGATCGAGGAGATGAAGCGCGACGTGGCCGAGATGGAGCACATGATCGACGAGTATCTCGCCTTCGCCCGCGGCGAGGGGGCCGAGAGCATCGAGATCGTCGATGTCGGTCGCCTGCTTGAGGAGGTCAGCGAGGCGGCCGAACGCTCGGGGGCCAGGCTTACGGTGGCCGCCGCGCCGGGCCTCGAGGCCGGCGTGCGGCGCAACGCGCTGAAGCGGGCGCTCTCGAACCTGATCATGAACGCCGCCAGCCACGCCAACGCCGTGGAAGTTGTCGGCCGGGCCGGCCAGATGGGCGGAGCCGAGATCTTCATCGACGACGATGGCCCGGGCATTCCCGAGGATAGATACGAGGAGGCGTTCGCGCCGTTCGGCCGGCTCGAGGAGGGCCGCAACCTCAATGACAAGGGCGTCGGCCTCGGCATGGCCATCGCCCGCGATATCGTCCGCGGCCATGGCGGCGATGTGACCCTGGCCCGCTCGCCGCTGGGTGGGCTTCGGGCCGTGGTGCGCGTGCCGGGCTGAGATGAAAGACAGGGAGTGAGGCGATGAATTACGTGCGGATGGGTTCGACCGGGACGCAGGTCTCGCGCCTCTGTCTGGGGTGCATGAGCTTCGGCCAGCGGATGGCCGAATGGGCGCTCAGCGAAGAGGACAGCCTGCCGATCCTGAAGAAGGCGGTCGAAGCGGGGATCAACTTCTTCGACACCGCCGACATCTACGGGCGCGGCGAGAGCGAGGAGATTCTCGGTCGCGGCCTGAAGAGCCTGGCCGTCCGCCGCGACGAGGCGGTGATCGCCACCAAGGTGTTCGTGCCCATGGGCTCAGGCCCGAACATGGGCGGCCTGTCGCGCAAGCACATCCACCAATCCATCGACGCCAGCCTGGCGCGGCTGCAGCTCGACTACGTCGACCTCTACCAGATCCACCGCTTCGACTACGCGACCCCGCTCGAGGAGACGATCGAGGCCCTCGACGATGTCGTGAAGGCCGGCAAGGCGCTCTACATCGGGGCCAGCTCGATGTTCGCCTACCAGTTCTCGAAATACCTGCACCGCGCCGACGCGCTGGGGCGCACCCGCTTTGCGATGATGCAGAACCACTACAACCTGCTCTATCGGGAGGAGGAGCGGGAAATGAACCCGCTCTGCCTCGACGAAGGCGTCGGGCTCATTCCGTGGAGCCCGCTGGCCGGTGGCCGCCTGGCCGGCAACCGCGAGGCCGAGACGACACGCTCCCGCTCGCACAATGCGCGGACCCGCTACAATCGTCCGGTCGACGACGCGGTGGTCGAGGCCTTGCGCGCCGTGGCCACCGAGCGCGGCGAGACACCTGCCCAGGTCGCCATCGCCTGGCTGCTGGCCAAGCCGGCGGTGACCGCGCCGATCATCGGGGCGACGAAGCTTTCTCATCTCGACGATCCGCTCCGGGCCCTCGAGACGCCGCTCAGCCCCGAGGAGGTCGAGCGGCTGGAGGCGCCCTACGAGACCCAGGCGGTCATCGGCGCGCTGAGCGAAGGCGCCCCGCCGCCGAACCCCGATCATGCGCGGGCGGGCAGCGGCGGGCGGCGCTAGGCCGTCCGCTCGGAGACCCCCGACGCCGCGGCCGCCCGGCTTACCGGCCAGCATTCATCCGCGATGCGAGATACTAAAACGGCTCGACCAAGCGGCGTCAGCCGCGCATTCTTGTGGAC
>JBEKQJ010000295.1:0-4139 GCA_049519835.1 Caulobacteraceae bacterium
ATCAATGTGAACAACAACTGCTCCACCGGCTCGTCCGCCTTGTTCCTGGCCCGTCAGGCGGTGGAGAGCGGCATGGTGGAGTGCGCCTTGGCCCTCGGTTTCGAGGAGATGCGCCCGGGCGCCCTCGGCGCGGTGTTCAACGACCGCCCGAGCCCGATGGGGCGGTTCTTCACGGACATGACCACCCTCCAGGAGTTCGACCCGAAAGCGCCCGGCGCGGCGCAATTCTTCGGCGGGGCCGGCCGCGAATATGCCGAGAAACACGACACTCGGCGCGAGACCTTCGCCAAGATCGCCTCCAAGGCCCGCGCTCACGCCCAGCACAATCCCTATGCCATCTTCAAGGACCAGCTCAGCGTCGAAGAAGTGCTTGGCTCGCCGCAGATCTACGGCCCGCTCACCCGTTTCCAATGCTGCCCGCCGACCTGCGGCGCGGCCGCTGCGATCGTCTGCACGCCGGAGTTCGCGCGCCGGCACGGGGTAAAGGCCGAGGTGGTGATCAAGGCTCAGGCGATGACCACCGACGGTCCCAGCACCTTCGAAGACAAGTCGATGATCAAGCTGATCGGCTACGACATGGCCAAATCGGCGGCGCAGACCGTTTATGAAGCCGCGGGGGTCGGACCGGACGATATACAGGTGGTCGAACTGCACGACTGCTTCACCGCCAACGAGTTGCTCACCTATGAAGCCATCGGCCTCACGCCCGAAGGCACGGCCGAGAAGTTCATCTGGGACGGCGACAACACTTACGGCGGCAAGTACGTGACCAACCCCTCCGGCGGCCTGCTTTCCAAAGGTCACCCCCTCGGCGCGACAGGCTTGGCTCAGTGCGCCGAACTGGTCTGGCAACTGCGCGGCCAGGCGGACAAGCGTCAGGTCGACGGGGTTACCCACGCCCTGCAGCATAATCTCGGCCTCGGGGGCGCCTGCGTCGTCACCCTCTATGGCCGAGCCTGACGGTGCTCGACCGCTCGTTCATCGGGTTGGAAACCAAACCCCGCTCGGTCGCGGTCGAGGCCAGCCAGCTTCGGTTCTTCGCCCGCGCCACGGGCGAGAACAACCCGATCTATTTTGATGAAGCGGCGGCGCGGGCGGCGGGACACGCCGCCCTGCCAGCGCCGCCAACCTTTCTCTTCTGCCTCGCCAGTCTCGCGCCGGAGGCGGAAAACGTGATGGCCAGGCTTGGCGTCGACATGGGCCGTGTCCTGCATGGCGAGCAGTCGTTCACCTATGGCGAGCGGATCTGCGCCGGCGACACCATCACCCTGACCACCCGGATCAGCGACATCTACGACAAGCGCGGCGGCGCGCTGGACTTTATCGTCCAGGACACGGAGGCGACCAACCAGAACGGGCAATCCGTGGGCCTCACGCGCACGGTCATCGTCGTGCGGAACGGCTGAGGACGATGGCGACCATCACCTATCACGCCGTGAACGTCGGCGAGACGCTGCCACCCCACGAGAGCCGGCCCATCACCCGCCACGTCCTGGCCCTCTATTGCGGCGCTTCCGGCGACCACAATCCGATCCACGTCGACATCGATTTCGCCAGGAAGGCCGGCATGCCGGACGTGTTCGCCCATGGGATGCTGTCCATGGCCTATCTGGCGCAACTGCTGACGGGCTGGGTCCCGCAGGACCAGATCCGGCAGTGGGGCGTGCGCTTTATCGCCATCACGCCGGTGCACGCGAAAGTCCTCTGCACGGGCAGGGTGGTCGAGAAATTCGAGGCCGACGGCGAGCGGCGGGTCCGCGTGGCCATCGACGCTCACACCGACGGTGGAATCCACACCCTGTCCGGCGACGCCATCATCGCCCTGCCATAGCTGAAGCGAGAGAACGGATGTCGAAACTTGCCGGCAAGGTCGCCCTGATCAGCGGATCTGGCCGCGGCATCGGTCGCGCTCTGGCGCTCAAACTCGCCGGCGACGGCGCCCTCGTCGTCGTGAACGACCTCGACGCCGCGCCAGCGGACGAGGTGGTCGCAGCGATCAAGGCGGCCGGCGGCGAGGCTGTCGCCTGCGTCGGCAGCGTCACGGCGGCAGGCTTCGCCGACGCCTTCATAGGCAAGGCGATCGAGACCTATGGCGGGCTGGACATCATCGTCAACAACGCCGGCTACACCTGGGACAGCGTCATCCAGAAGATGACCGACGAGCAGTTCCAGACCATGCTCGACGTGCACCTGGTGGCGCCGTTTCGCATCCTGCGCGCCGCCGCAGAGCCGATCCGCCTGATGGCGAAGAAGGAAGCCGAGGAGGGCCGAGAGGTGTTCCGCAAGGTGGTGAACATCTCCTCCATGGCCGGAACCAACGGCAACGCCGGGCAGGCCAACTATTCCTCGGCCAAGGCGGCGCTGGTCGGCCTGACCAAGACGCTCTCGAAGGAGTGGGGCCGCTACAAAGTGGACGTAAACTGCGTCGCCTACGGCTTCATCGAGACCCGCCTGACCCAATCCCTGGACCGCGAAGACTCCAAGGTGGCCATCGACGGGCGCGACTTTGTGGTCGGCGTGCCCGAGGCGACCAGGCTTTCCCTGCCCAGGATGGTGCCCCTCGGTCGCGCCGGGACGCCGGAGGAGGCCGCCGGCGCCGTCTATCTCTTCTGCATTCCCGAGAGCAACTATATCAGCGGCCAGGTCATTCTGGTCGGTGGGGGCATAAATATCTGATCTATAACAATAGCTTGGCCCGCACTAGGTTGGAGCCAAACACGGCCGGAGGAGGCCTGGGATGCATCTGACGCAAGGCCTGCATCGCGCCATCCAGCTCAGACCGGAGGCGACGGCGACCATCTTCGGCGGCCGGCGACGTTCTTGGCGCGAGGTGCGCGATCGCGTCGCGCGGCTGGCGGCCGGGCTTGTCTCGCTCGGCCTGCAGCGCGGCGACCGCGTGGCCCCCATAGCCCTGAACAGCGACCGCTATGTCGAGCTCTACTTCGCCGTCTGGTGGGCCGGCGGCGTTATCGTGCCGGGCAACACGCGCTGGGCCCTGGCCGAACACATCTACGCCCTGCGCGACAGCGGCGCGTCCATCCTGCTGGTGGACAAGGCCTTCGCAGGCCTCGCCGCACCGATCGCCGAGGCCTGCGCCATCCGCGCCACGCTCTACATGGACGATGACCCGGCGCCGGCCGGGACCGTCGGCGTCGAGGCGCTGATCGCCCGGACGGCCCCGATGGCTGATGCCTGCGGCCGCGATGACGAACTCTGCGCGCTCTTCTACACCGGTGGCACGACCGGTCGGTCGAAGGGTGTGATGCTGTCGCACCGGAGTCTGATCTCCAGCTTCCTGTGCTCGTCTGTGACCATGCCGGTTCGCAGCGACGCGATCTTTCTGCACTCCCCGCCGATGTTCCACCTGGCCGATGCGGCCATGGTCATCGGCATGACCATGATCGGCGGGACGCACGTGGTGGTGCCATTCTTCAGCCCCGAAGGCGTGGCCCGGGCCATCGAGGCCGAGAGCGTCACAGACCTGGTGCTGGTGCCCACCATGTTCGCCATGTTGCGTGAATATGCCGTCGCGCACCCGGTGAACTTCGCTTCGGTGCGCAAGGTGGCCTACGGCGCCTCGCCGATTTCAGAGGCCCTGCTGGTGCGGGCGATGGAGATGTTTCCGAACGCCGAATTCCGCCAGGCCTACGGGCAGACGGAGCTGTCGCCGGTCGCCACCATCCTGACCCCGGAGTTCCACCGGACGGCGCCGGGTGGCAAGTCCTACCTGCGCTCGGCGGGCCAAGCCATCGTCGGCGTCGACGTCAGGATCGTCGATCCGGCCATGGTCGAACGCCCGCTCGGCGAGGTGGGCGAGATCGCCGTGCGCAGCCCCGGCGCCATGCTCGGCTATTGGAACCTGCCCGAACTAACCCGCGAGACCCTGGTCGACGGCTGGGTGCGCACGGGCGACGCCGGCTACATGGACGAAGAAGGCTTCGTCTACCTGGTCGACAGGGTGAAGGACATGATCGTTTCCGGCGGCGAGAACGTCTTCTCGGCCGAGGTCGAGAATGCGCTGAGCGCCCACGAGCATGTGGTGGAGTGCGCCGTGATCGGCGCTCCGGACGAGCGGTGGGGCGAGCGCGTGCACGCCATCGTGCGGCTGCGCGGCGACGCCGAGGTTTCTGCCGAAGAGA
>JBEKQJ010000296.1:0-4136 GCA_049519835.1 Caulobacteraceae bacterium
TCGTGGCCATGCGCGCATGGCCAACCGACCTTGGGTGTTCATAGGTCGCCGGGACTGACGCCCGGCGATGACGGTAGGTTTTGGCATGGATCGGGGGCGATTCATGCAGGCTGAACTCTCACGCCGCAGCGTGCTGGTCGGCGCCGCCGGGCTCCTCATCGCGGTGCACGTGCCTGGCGCCCAGGCCGCCGACGCCCCGACGCCGATCGCGGCCTTTATCCGCATCCCCGAGAGCGGGCCGATCACCCTGATCATGCCGCGGGTGGAGATGGGCCAGGGGGCCTATACCTCGCTCACCATGCTGCTGGCCGAGGAGCTGGAGGTGGGCCTGGACCAGGTGACGCTGGAGGCGGCGCCGCCCAACAACGACCTCTATTCCGACCCGATCAACGGCGAGCAGGTGACCGGCACCTCGGCCACCACCATGGGGTTCTACGACCCGCTGCGCAAAGCCGGGGCCGAGGCCAGGATCCGGCTGATCGCGGCGGCGGCGGCCAGGTTCGGCGTCCTCCCCGCCGCCTGCCACGCCGAGCGCGGTGAGGTGATCTGCGGCGACAGGCGCGCGACCTACCAGTCGCTCGCCACGGCGGCGGCCGCCCTTCCGACCCCCGCTGAGGTCAAGCTGAAAGGCCCCAGTGAGTGGAAGCTGCTCGGCAAGCCGATCCCTCGCCTCGACCAGGGGGCCAAGGTGACCGGGGCGGCGCAGTTCGGCATCGACGTGAACCTGCCCGGCGTCAAATACGCCAGCGTCGCCGCCTGCCCCGTCTTCGGCGGCAAGCTGAAGGGCGTCGACCCGGCCCCGGCCCTGGCCGTCCGCGGCGTGCGGCAGGTGGTCAAGCTGGACGACGCCGTCGCCGTGATCGCCGACCACACGGCGGCGGCCTTCAAGGGCCTGGCCGCCCTGACGCCCGACTGGGACCTCGGCCCCGGCGCGAGCGACACCAGCGCGGCGATCGATGCGGCCATGGTCAAGGCCTCGCAAGGCCCCGGCGCGGTCGGGACCAAGGCCGGCGATCCGGACGCGGCCGGCGTCAAGCGGATCGACGCGGTCTATCGCATCCCCCTCCTCGCCCACGCCGCCATGGAGCCGATCAACTGCACGGTGTGGATCAAGGACGGCGCCGTCGACGTCTGGAACGGCACCCAGTCTCCCGTGCGGGCCCGCGACGCGGCGGCCAAGGGGGCCGGCGTCGCGCCGGAGAAGGTCACCCTGCACAACCAGCTGATCGGCGGCGGCTTTGGCCGGCGGCTCTATGTCGACCACATCGGCCAGGCGGCGGCCATCACCCGCCAGGCGGCGGGGCCGGTGAAGGTGACCTGGACGCGCGGGGAAGACATCCGCCACGACCACTATCGGCCCTGCTACCTCGACCGCCTGGAAGGCGCGATCGACGCCTCTGGCCAGGTGGTCGCCTGGAAGCACCGCGTCTGCGCCTCGGCGGTCTCTGAAGCTTGGGCCGCCGGCTCGCTGAAGGACGGCGTCGACCCCGACGCCCTCGACCCGGCCGCCGGGGCCTACAGCTTCCCCGGCCTGTTGCTCGACTATGTGCGGGCCGAGCCCGGCCAGGTTCCCACCGGCTGGTGGCGCGGCGTCGGGCCGACGCACAACACCTTCATGGTCGAGAGCTTCATCGACGAGCTGGCCGCCGCCGCCGGGGCTGATCCGCTCGCCTTCCGCCTGAGGCATCTGGGCGCCGCGCCGCGCGCCGCCGCCGTGCTGAAAGCCGCCGCCGCAGCGGCCGGCTGGGGAACGCCGCTGCCGAAGGGCCGCGGCCGCGGCCTTTCGCTGGTCGCCGACTTCGGCAGCTTCCTCGCCGAAGCGGCGGAAGTGGAGGTGAGCGACGACGGCGCGGTGAAGGTGGTCAAGGTGGCCTGCGCCGTCGACTGCGGCCGCATCGTCAACCCGGACACCATCCGCGCCCAGCTGGAGGGCGGCATCCTCTTTGGCCTGACCGCCGCCCTGCGCGGCGAGATCACCATCGCCGGTGGCCGCGTGGCGCAATCCAACTTCCACGACTACCCGCCGCTCCGCATCGGCGAGGCGCCGGCCATCGAGACGATCATCATCGCCAGCGACGAGGCCCCCGGCGGCATCGGCGAGCCCCCCTGCGCCGCCATCGCGCCGGCCGTGACCAACGCGATCTTCGCGGCGACGGGGAAGCGGCTGCGGGAACTGCCGATCGAGCGGCAGATGGCGAAGAGCGCGTAGGGGGAAGAGGATATTCCTTCCCGATCAAGCGTACGCTTCTTCACCGACCTTCTGAAACGCGCACCAGAAGCGCAATGAGCGCGGTGTTAATGTAGTAGTTATTACGACCCTGCTGGCGCTTTTCGACGAAGCCATCCGCCGTGAGTGTCTCGAGATATTTCGCCGCCGTCTGGCGGGTGACGCCCAGATCGGCCTGGAGAAACTCGATGCGCGTGTACGGGTGGCGGAACAGGTTGTTCAACAAATCCTGCGAGTAGCGCAGCGAAGGATGCTCGCGAAGGCGGCGTTTGAAATCGGCCATCAAATCTCGCATGCCTTCCACGAGCGCCAGAGTCTGCTGCGCCGTCGTCGCGACAGCGCGAATCATGAAAAGTATCCATGGCTCCCAGGCGCCATCGTCGCGCACCGACTGTAACAGCCGGTAGTATTCGGCCTTGTTTATTGTGATGTGGCGGCTGAGATAGAGAATCGGAATTTCCAGCAACCGGGTGCGCGTCAGATACAAGACGTTGACAATGCGGCCGACGCGGCCGTTGCCGTCAGAAAACGGGTGAATGCTTTCGAACTGGTGATGGATGATGGCCATCTTGACCAGGGGATCAAGATCGCTCGCCGAGTCGTCGTTGATGAACCTCTCCAGAGCGCTCATCGCGGCCACAATCTCCGCAGGATCCTGAGGCGGGACGTAAATCACCGCGCCACTTGTTTCATGCTGCAACGCTGTCCCGGGCGTCTGGCGAAAGCTCTCGTCTGTTCTCTTGAGCAGGCGGAACATTTCTATGATCGCGTTACAGGTGAGGAGGTTCTTGTTGTCGAAGAGGCTATCGAACCCACACTTCAATGCGTCTGCGTAGCTGGCGACCTCCTTGGCCGCGGGCGAGTTGGAGGCGTCTGGCAACACACCGGCGCGAAAGAGCTCGTCCTGGGTTGTGACGATATTTTCGACTTCGGAACTTGCCTTGGCCTCCTGGAGGATAAGGGTGTCGATGAGAATGCCTTGGTTGGGCACGCTGGCGGCCCGCCCCTTGAGCTCCGCCAGATGGCGATGGGCCTTGGCGAGTTCGCGCAGAACGGCCGGCGTCTCGAGCTCCGCCGCGGGCGGCAGACACGGCAGCACATAGGTTGGGGTTAACACGTACCATCCAATATGTTCGAAATTATCCAAATTTTTAACATGTCGAGCGCGACGTGTTAAGTGGCCTCGCCCACTCAGACCTACAAGAGAGGCGCGCCGGCGCCCCTCCCTCCCCTTGATGGGGAGCGTGGAACGCGCGTCAGCGCGGGACGGGTGGGGTGGTGGCGCCACCCCCTCCGGCGCGGAGTTTACCCCGGGCGGGCCGCGCCAGCGGCGCAACCCGGGGGGCCACCTCCCCCATCAAGGGGGAGGAGGATATTCCTTCTCGTAGCGCCGGCGTCCCGCCGGCAATCGGCGCAGCCGATATCTTGGGCTCAGCGCTGAGGACGCCGGCGAGACGCCGGCGCTACGTGCTCGAGCCCCCTACCTCAGCACCCGCTCCAGAAACCGCGCCCCCAGCTGGAGGCCGACGCCGTCTATGCTGTGGCCGAGGCCGTGGGAGACGTGGCTTTCGACGCTGAAACCCTCGCGGATCAGCGCCGCCTTGGCCGCCGAGAAGCCGACCAGCGGGATCATCGGATCGGCGTCGCCGTGGATGAGCAGCACCGGCGGGCGGCCGGGGGCCGCGGCCAGGGCCGCCTCGTCTGCCAGCATGCCGGAATAGCCGACGATGCCGGCGATCGCCCGCGGCCGGGCGGGCCCGACCTGCAGCGCCATCATCGTGCCCTGGCTGAAGCCGACCAGGGCGAGGCGGGAGTCATCCAGGCCCTGGCGCGCCAGCTCGGCGTCGATGAACGCATCCAGGATTGGGGCCGCCCGCGCCGCCCCGGCCGCGCGCTGGGCGCGATCGAG
>JBEKQJ010000297.1:0-4109 GCA_049519835.1 Caulobacteraceae bacterium
CGTCGAGGTGGCGGAGTAGAGCCGAGCGGCACTTTCCAATTGCGTCATCCCGGGCGAGCGGCGTAGCCGCGAGACCCGGGACCCAGGGGCGGCCTGCAAACTGCCTGTGGCCCCTGGGTCCCGGACACCTCGCCGCGCTCGGTTCCGGGATGACGCATGTTTTCTTGAGGGATCGCCCATGACTCAACGCTATGACGCCGTGATCATCGGCGGCGGGCACAACGGGCTTGTCTGCGCCTTCTACCTGGCCCGGGCCGGCCTTTCAGTGAAGGTGCTGGAGCGGCGTAGCGTGGTCGGCGGCGCGGCGGTCACCGAGGAGTTCCACCCCGGCTTCCGCAATTCGGTCGCCAGCTACACCGTCAGCCTGCTCAACCCGCGGGTGATCGCCGACCTGGGCCTCGCCGACCGCGGCCTCACCGTTCTCGAGCGGCCGATCTCCAACTTCCTGCCCCAGCCCGACGGCGGCTACCTTAAGCTGGGCGGCGGCCTCGAACGCACCCGGGCTGAGTTCCGCAAGTTCTCCAATCGCGACGCGGAGGCGTTGCCGGCCTACTACGCGACCCTGGACGCGGTCGCCGACGTCCTGCGCGATCTCGCGGTCAAGACCCCGCCCAACGCCGGCGGCGGTCTGACGGCCCTGTTCGCGGCCGCCCAGCAGGGTTGGCCGCTCGCCGCCGCGCCGCTGGATCGCCAGCGCGATATCCTCGATCTGTTCACGAAGTCAGCCCGCACCTTCCTGGACGCCTGGTTCGAGAGCGAGGCGGTCAAGGCCGCGTTCGGCTTCGACGCCGTGGTCGGCAACTACGCCAGCCCCGACACACCCGGCTCGGCCTACGTCCTGTTGCACCACGTGTTCGGCGAGGTGAACGGCAAGAAGGGCGCCTGGGGTCACGCTGTCGGCGGCATGGGGGCGATCACCCAGGCCATGCGCGGCGCCTGCGAGGACGCCGGCGTCTCGATCGATCTCGATGCGCCAGTGACCCGCGTGCTGACCGAGAATGGCAAGGCCGCCGGGGTGCGACTGGAGTCGGGCGAGGAGATCGCCGCCCGGGCGGTGATCTCCAACGTCGGCCCGCGCCTGCTCTACGACCGCCTCATCGATCCCGCCGACCTGCCAGCTGGATTCGCGCGCCGCGTCGCCGGCTTCAAGGCCGGCAGCGGCACCTTCCGCATGAACGTCGCCCTGTCGGAGCTGCCGCGCTTTTCCTGCCTGCCGGAGCCCGGCGAGCATCTCGCCAGCGGCATCATCCTCGCGCCGACCCTCGACTACATGGATCGCGCCTACCTCGACGCCAAGATTCACGGCTTCTCAAAGCAGCCGATCGTCGAGATGCTGATCCCCTCGACCCTCGACGACAGCCTGGCGCCGACCGGCCAGCACGTCGCCAGCCTGTTCTGCCAGCAGTTCGCGCCGACGCTGCCGGACGGCCGTAGCTGGGACGACGAGCGCGAAGCTGCCGCAGACCTGATCGTCGACACCGTCGAAGCCTCGGCCCCCGGGTTCAAGGCCAGCGTTCTTGGTCGCCAGATCCTCTCGCCGCTCGATCTCGAGCGCACCTTCGGCCTGGTGAACGGCGACATCATGCATGGCGCCATGACGCTCGATCAGCTGTGGGCCGCCAGGCCGTTCCTCGGTCAGGGCGACTATCGTGGCGCGATCGGCGGCCTCTACCTCTGCGGGGCTGGAACCCATCCGGGTGGCGGCGTCACCGGCCTTCCCGGCCGCAACGCCGCGCGCGAAATCCTCAGCGACTTCCACCTGTCGCGAAAGGCGCCGAGACCGTACTGACCGTCGGCCAGGCCGCCTCGAGGGCTGCCAAGGCCTTGCCGGCGTTGCGCGCGGTGCGGATCAGGGCCGGAAACTCGCCGGGTCGACGGGCCAGCGCCGCCAGCACCGCAGCGATATTGGTTCGCCCGTCCGGCGAGAACCCGGCCTGAGCCGCGACCGGCAAGTCGTCGTCAGCTGCGTCGGACACTGCCCGCAGGACGGCGAAAGGGACCCCGAGCCGCGCCGCCGCGGCCGCGGCCAGGTGCGATTCCATGTCGGCCGCGCCGGCGCCTGTCCGGGCCCGCAGCGCCGCCTTGGCCGTGCGCGTGGCGATGATCTCGTCGCCCGAGGCGAAGCGGGTGCGTTTCGCCGGCAACGCCGCCGCTAGCGCCGTTATCCAGGCGTCGTCGCCGTCCCCCAGCACCAAGTCGCCCACCACCAGCGCCGGATCGAGCCCGCCGCAGAGGCCAAAGCTAAGGATCGCGGCGGGCGGTTCGCCGAGGCTCGCGTTGAGCCCGGCGCGCCCGATCGCCACCCGCGCCTGACCGCCGACAATCCGCGCCTCGCGCACCATGCCGACGACGATCAACAATTGCGTCATCCCGGAACCGAGTGCAGCGAGGTATCCGGGACCCAGGGGCTGAAAGCTCTCTGCCGGCCGCTCCTGGGTCCCGGGTCTCGCCGTTTCACGGCTCGCCCGGGATGACGCAGTTGACTTGCCCTCACATCCCCCACGCCGGCCGGGGGTCGTTGGCGCGGGTCAGGTTGCGGTAGCGGGCCAGGGCCCAGAGCGGGAAGAACTTCGCATAGCCGTGGTAGCGCAGGTAGAAGACCCGCGGGAAGCCGCCGCCGGTGTAGGCGTCCTCCGGCCACTCGCCGCGCCCGTCCTGGGTGCGTTTCAGCCACTCCACGCCCCGCGTCACGGCCGGATCGTCGGTGCGGCCGGCGGCCATCAGGCCGAGCACGGCCCACGCGGTCTGTGACGCAGCCGAAGGCGCCGACTCGTGGCCCTGGTAATCGAGCTTGTAGGAATCGCAGTCCTCGCCCCAGCCGCCATCCAGGTTCTGGATGCGGACCAACCAGTCGGCCGCACTGGCGATCATCGGCGAGGCCGGCGCAGCGACGTTCAGCGCACAGAGCACCGACCAGGTCCCGTAGATGTAGTTGACGCCCCAGCGGCCGAACCAGCTGCCGTCGGCCATCTGCTCGCGCTCCAGCCAGGCCAGACCTGCCTTCATCCGTGGACTGTCGAGCGGCTCGCCCAGCTGGACGAGCATGCTGAGGCACCGCGCCGTCAGATCGGCCGTAGGCGGATCGAGCAGGGCGCCGTGATCGGCGAAGGGGATGTTGTTGAGGTAGTGATAGGCGTTGTCTGCGTCGAAAGCGCCCCAACCGCCGTCGCGGCTCTGCAGGCCCTCCACCCACTCGCGGCCGCGGGCCATGGCCTCGTCCCAGCCCGTCTGCGCCCGGTCCATGGCCATCACCACCACGGCGGTGTCATCGAGGTCGGGGTAGTGGTCGTTGCGATACTGGAAAGCCCAGCCGCCCGGTCTGACATCCGGCCGCGCCTCGGCCCAATCGCCTTTCACGTCCAGCACCTGCAGGGGTTTCAGCCAGTCGAGGCCGCGGGCCGCGGACGCCACCGCCGCTTCGTCGCCAGCCTCCAGCAGGGTGTGGGCGACTAGGGCCGTATCCCAGACCGGCGAGAGGCATGGCTGGCAATAGGCCTCCTCGTCCTTGACGATGAGCAGCTTCTCGACCGAGGCCCGGGCGATGGCGCGGCGCGGATCGCTCTCCGGGACGCCGAGCGCATCGTACATCATCACTGCATTGGCCATGGCCGGGAAGATCGCGCCCAGGCCATCGTCGCCGTTGAGCCGCTCGGTGACGAAGGCCACGGCTTTCTCGATCGCCGCGTCGCGCCCCGGCAGCCTCGGCCGCACGACGCGCAACACGCCATCGAGGGCGAAGAAGAAGCTGGCCCATGGCTCTTTCTGGTGCGCGCCGCGCTGCAGGCCGCGCAGCTCCGCGGGCGGTCGCGCGAACAGCTCGTCGATCGTCACGCCGCGCGGATTGCGCGCCCGCGGCGCCAGTTCGCGCAGCACCAGCAGCGGCACGATCACCGTGCGCGCCCAGTACGACACCTTGTCGAGGTGGATCGGGAACCAGCGCGGCAGCAGCATGATCTGCGTCGGCAACTCGGGAACGGTGCGCCAGGAGATCACTCCGAAGAGGGCCAGCAGGATGCGGGTGAAGACGTTGACCCGCTCGGCCCCGCCGGCCTTAAGGATCGCCGCCCGCGCCCGCGCCATGTGCGGCGCGGCCGGATCGTCGCCGATCA
>JBEKQJ010000298.1:0-4086 GCA_049519835.1 Caulobacteraceae bacterium
CCCCGAGAGTGACTTCATTTTCCACCTCGGCCACGTGGGATCGACGCTGCTCGCGAGGCTGCTTGGACGTCACCGCCGCGTGTTCGCGTTGCGGGAGCCGGCGCTCCTGCGGAGCGCAGCGGCCCTGCGGGCGGAGGCCGGTTTTTCGGACGCGCTCCTGGTCATGCTCAAACTCTACGCGCGGGTTTGGCGACCCGGGCAGAGGAGTCTGGTCAAGGCCACGAGCTTCGTCGCCGACCTTGGGTCCGAAGCGCTCGATCGCTTTCCCTCGGCCAAGGCAATCCTGATGGTCACGGCCCCACAGGTATTCATAGCCACGCTTCTCGCCGGAGAAGCTAACCGCGCCGAACTTCCCAAGGTGACGCCGGTGCGCATAGGCCGCCTGAGCCGTCGCCTTGGCGAGCCCGTGTTTTCAGCCGCCGCCTCGGAAGGCGAGATGGCGGCCGCGGGCTGGGCCTGCGAAATGTGCGCGCTCGCCGATATCGCCATTCGCTTTCCAGACCGAACCCTGTGGCTCGATTTCGATCGATTTCTAGCGGACGCGCCTTTCGGACTTTTGAAGGTGGCGCGCCATCTCGACCCCGGGTTCGGCGCCGACGACGTCGCGATCATGCTCTCCGGCCCGGAACTCGGCCAATATTCCAAGGCGCCGGAAAAAGCCTTCGACGCCGTCCACCGTCACGAGGTCATCGGCGAAGCCATGCATCGCCATGGTCAGGAAATCCAACGTGGACTCGCCTGGCTCGACGCTGCGGGCAAGGCCCATCCAGCGATCGCCAGAGCCAGCCAGGTCGCGGCCGCCGCCGGACGTGCGTTCAGCCTCGACCGCCAAGCGGGGCGCGGCTGACAGGCCTGCCGTTCTCTTCAGCCAGCCTCTCCCCACATCCGGCGGAGATTGTTTCTCACGAACTGCAGGCGGGTGCGGTTTTCCCAGGTCATGCCTAGTCCTTCCAGCGCCGCCACTTCGTCCAGGTGGTAGAGGAGCTCGCGGCACGCAGCATCAGGAATGGCGCTCTCGATGAAGGTCAGCCCGACCAAACGCTCGCCCGAAGTCACCGGCCTCACCTCATGGAGGAAGTGGGATGGGTAGACGACAACGGAGCCCGGCGCGCCTTTGAAGCTCACGCACGTCGTGCCGAGCTGGATTGAGAGCTCTCCGCCCTGGTAACCGCCAGGCTCGGTGAGGAACAGCGTACACGACAGGTCCGAACGCAGGGGTCGAGCGCCCAACGGCAGGAAGGCCGCATCGGCATGCGAGCCATAGCTCATGCCGGGGACATATTTCGCCAGCATCGGCGGCGCGATCAGTCGAGGATAAGCGAAGTTGCGAAACGCCTCATTCCGCTGCAAGGCGCCGGCGATGAGTTTGGAGGATTCGATGTAAGCCGGGTCGGCCTGATCGATCTGCAGATTGTTCTTGACCGTCGAGTGCGGACTGGTGATGCGCCCGTCCGTGAAACGGCTCGAGGCCGCGATCCGACACAGGCTTTCGACTTCGCCAGCGGTCGCAACGTCAGGAATCTCGAGGAACATCTCGCCGTTTTTCCCTAGTCGGGTGAATAGCCGAAGCGCTCAACCCACGGGGCGAGCATCGGAAGCACAGGCTCCAATGCGAAGCGGTAGCGGCGCCACGCGCCGACCCCCGCCGTGCTTAGACCGCCAGCAAGCTGGGCTGAGCTTGGCGTCGCCACCCAGGCGCCGCGCTGCGCGAAATCAGCCACGGCCGGCTCCCAGGGGAGACCGAGGAAGGCGAGGATCGCCGTCATCTCGCCCTCGAAGTCGGCAACCAGGCCTTCGTGCCCTTGAACTCTGACGTCCAGGTGAAGGCGTGATTGGTAGAGGTCGAAGAGCCGGAATGTGGCGTCGTAGAGCCTCGCGGCGCCGTCAAGGGAAAGGAACTCTATCGTGGTCGGATTGATCACGAACTGTCGCCGGAAACAGCTCAGCACGACGTCCCTGGGATCACGGCGCGCCAATATTATCTTCGCGCCCGGGAAGACCTTGGCGATGACCGGAAGGGCGAGCGTGTTGGTCGGCAGCTTATCGACGAGTCCGGCTTCCTCTCCGGGCCAACCGTAGGCGCGAGCCCGCTCGAAATAGCGCTCCCGATAACCCGCCGCCTCGGTCGCGTTCAGCCGTTCGAGGGTCTCCAGTCCAGCCGCGTCCTTGAAGAAAGCGGCGACGCTTTCCGCGAGCGTATCCTTCTCGTCGATGGTGAACAAACCCGGATGCATGGCCAGCGCCTGCCCCAGCAAGGTCGTGCCAGACCTCGGAAAACCGACCAGGAACGTAGGCGCGCCCACCGCCGAGCCTGACGGGACGTCCCACGTCGCCGGATCGACGGCCTCGAACCAGGCCGTCAAGCGCTCAATCAGGCGCAGACCCCGTTCCGCGCCGGACGCGGCGAAGCGCGGCCAATGAACGGCTTGTAGCCCGCTTGCGGCGGATTCATAGGCGGCAAAGGCCTCCTGCGGCCGCTTCAAGGCGTCGAGCACGTCACCCAGTTCGCCTTGAGCCACGGCGCGCTCGTGCGGGCTGGTGCGCGCCTCCTGCGTCAGCAGCATTTTCAGGCGCCGCTCCGCCCGCGTGAGCTCCCCTTGAGCCGCTTCGGCCCTGGCGAGCGCCACCGAAGCCGAAAACAGACCGGGCGCGAGCCTCAGCGCGCGCTCGCCGCCCCCTCGGGCCTCCTCCCAATCGCGGCGCCGGCTGGCGAGCTCGGCGAGCGCGCCGAGCGCGGCGGCGTGACCGGCATCGAGACTTACCGCTCGCGCGTAGGCCGCCCTCGCGCCAGCTACATCGCCCAGCCCTTCCAAGGCGAAGCCGCGATTGAAGTGGGCCGGGGCGAACTCAGGTTGCAGGGCGATGGCTTCGTCCAAGCGAGCTAGAGCTTCGGCTCCCCGACCCAGTCGCGCCAAGCAAAGTCCGACCGCGGAGAGAAGTCCGATATCGCCGGCGGCATGGCTGAGGGCGATCTCAAAGTCGGCAATGGCCGATTCTAACCGCCCCTCCTGCTGCGCCCGCACGCCGCGAAGACGGTGCAACATCTCGTCGCTAAAGCCGGCTGCGAATGCCTGGTCGGTCTTGGCGAACACCGCAGCCCAGTCACCTGCCGCGAGCGAGCGGCCGATGTCGGCGCGGGTGGGCGCGAAACTTTCGTCGCGCGGCGGCAGGTCCGCGGCGGGATAGTCGAAGCGAGCCGCCCATGGCTCCAGCAAAGGGGCCACCGGAGCCATCTGCCGTTCAAACCTGCGCCAGGCGCCGACACCCTTGGCGCTCAGGCCTCCCGCCAACTGCGTGGCGCTCGGCGTTCGCGCTTTTCCCGCACGTCCGGCAAAGTCGCGCACAGCCGGATCCCATTCCAGCCCGATAAACGCCAAGGCCCGGGCGAGGCTGCCATCGAAGTTGGCGACGACGTCCTCGTGGCGGATGACGTGCATCTCGAGCGTCAGTTTGCTTTCGTACAAGGCGGCAAGTCGCATCACCTGGTCGTAGTAGCGGGCCGCGGAGTCGAGGGTCAGGAACTCCGCCATTACCTCGTTGCCGCCGAACAGGCGCCTGAAACAGCTAAGCACCACGTCGCGCGGATCACGCCTGGCGAACAGGATTCTGGCGCCCGGAAACAGCTTGGCGATCACTGGCAGGGCGACCGTGCCGATCGGCAGCTTATCAACGACGATCTTGCCGGCGAGCGGCTGGCCGAGAAGCTCGCCCGCCCGGCGCCAGTAGATCGATCGGCAGTCGTCGGCGGCGACGGCGTCCAGGTTGGCCAGTCGATCGAGCGCGGCGGCGTCGGCCATGAGGTCGCCGGCGCAAAGGGACAAGGCGTCGGTTTCTTCGAGGGCAAGAACAGAGGGATGGAGGGCCAGGGCGTTTTCGAGCAGGGTTGTGCCTGATCGAGGAAAGCCAATCAGAAATACATGACCAGACGCCTCCAGCCTGGTGTCTCCGGGGGCGCCCGTTCTCCATGAATCCGCGCTTGTGGCGCGGAAGTAGCTTTCCATGTCGGCCGCGTGCTCCCCGGCCAACTTTCCGTGCGAGCGGGCCTTCGCCTGGCGCGCCATGACCGCGTTGCTGGCGGCGTAGGCG
>JBEKQJ010000299.1:0-4071 GCA_049519835.1 Caulobacteraceae bacterium
CGGAGGGGGTGGAGCGGCCACCCCACCCGTCTCGCGCTTCGCGCGATCCACCCTCCCCATCAAGGGGAGGGAGGTTCAGTGTCTGACGATCGAGATTCCCCGCGACCGTCCCCTCAGCGTCGATAGAACTGCGTCCCGATTTCGATCGCCGCGCGGCCGGTCTCGCGGCGATGACGATTGGTGTCGCGCAGGGAATAGACGCAGCCGCAATATTCCTGCTGGTAGAATTCCTCGCGCTTGCTGATCTCGATCATCCGCGCCGAGCCGCCGCCCTTGCGCCAGTTGTAGTCCCAGTAGCTCAGGCCGTCGTAGCGGCCGGCGGCGCGCACGCCGCAGTCGTTGATCTGGGCCATGTTCTTCCAGCGGCTGATGCCGAGGGACGAGGTCATCACCGGAAAGCCGTGTTCATGGGCGTAGAGCGCCGTGCGCTCGAACCGCATGTCGAAGCACATCGTGCAGCGGGCGCCCCGCTCGGGCTCCCACTCCAAGCCCTTGGCGCGTTCGAACCAATTGTCGGTGTCGTAATCGGCGTCGACGAACGGCACGCCATGCTTGTCGGCGAAGCGCACGTTCTCGTCCTTGCGCAGCAGGTATTCGCGCTCGGGATGGATGTTCGGGTTGTAGAAGAAGATCGTGTAGTCGACGCCGGAGGCCAGCATCGCCTCCATCACCTCGCCCGAACATGGCGCGCAGCACGAGTGCAGCAGCACGCGTTTCTCGCCGCCCGGCGGGGTCAGGATTGGGCGAGGCGTTTCATCGGTCATGGCGCGCCTTTAGCATAAACGGTACGGCCACGCAGGCTCGCCGACGAACCGTTCCCAACGCCCGGCCGGCGCGTATAGGCTGGCGGCCGCAATCTGGGGGCCGACCGGTGGAGCTGATCGCCTACGTCTATCCCGGCTGGGAGCCGCTGATCCGGCCGGCGCCGGCCTCACGCGCCTGGATGGACGCCACGCCGGAGTCCTTTGCCTATCGCTGCCTGCCGCTCAACATCGCCAACGCCCACGGCTGGGAGGTCCTGAGCCCGGTCGGCTTCCAGGCGCGCTGGAACGGCGGCGCCGACGTCGGGTCGGTGGAAATCCGACTGGCCGAAGGCGTTGACGCCGCCCGCGCGCCGGTGTCGTTGTTCGGCCAGGGCACGATCACCTTCCACATCGAGGCGATCATCCGCACGCCGCCCGGCTGGAATCTCTGGGTCGGCGGCTCGCCCAATCGTGGCAAGGACGGCATCGCACCGCTCGGCGGGGTCATCGAGACCGACTGGTCACCCTTCACCTTCACCATGAACTGGCGCTTCACCCGCCCCGGCTGCTGGGTCCAGTTCGAGGCGCTCGAGCCGATCTGCTTCATGTTTCCGGTCGAACGGGGAGCGATCGAGGCGTTTACGCCCCGGTTCGAGCCGCTGGACGCCGACCCCGCCACGCGCGCGCGGTTCGAAGCCTGGAGCCAGGCGCGCGACAGCTTCCAGGCCCAGGTGCGGGAGAGTCCGCCCGTGACGCCGGCCGATCGCTGGCAGAAGCACTACTACCGCGGCGTCGATGTCGAAGGCGTCGCCCTCGTCAAGGATCACCGCGCCAAGCTCCGCCTCAAGCCCTTCGACCGCACGGCGGCGCCGCAGGTTCCCCAGGCCCCGGCCGAGGATCCGCCGCAGGCGCCGCCGCCCCCGCCGCCTTCCGACACCGAAGCCACCCTGCGGCGCATGGTGGCGAGGCGCGAATGGCTGCTGGAGACTCTGGAACGGCAGCGGCTCCTGGTCCCGGTGATCGCCGGCATCGAACGGCGCGCCGGCCTTGGGACGCAGGAGTTCCTCGAGCGCTACTACGCCGCCGGCCGGCCGGTGATCCTGACCGGCGAGATGGCGGGCTGGCCGGCCCTCACCCGCTGGACGCCGAACTATCTCAAGGCCCGCGTCGGTTCGGCGCCCGTCGACTACCAGGGCGGGCGGATCGCCGACGCCGGCTACGAACAGGCCATGCCGGCCCACCGCCGTCAGGCGCCCTTCAACCAGTTCATCGACGCCATCACCCACACGGCCGGCAACGATCTCTACATCACCGCCTACAACAGCGCCGCCAACCGCGCGGCGCTGGCCCCGCTGTTCGAAGACCTGCGTCCGCTGGCCAAGTTCCTAGATGGGGGTCCAGAGACCGCGATGCTGTGGGTGGGGCCGGCGGGAACCTTCACGCCGCTCCACTATGATCTCACCAACAACTTCATCGGCCAGATCATTGGCCGCAAGCGGCTGAAGCTGCTGCCGGCCTCCGAGGTCGGACGCCTGGGTGAGGCCGGCTCCGTCTACAGTCCGATCAAGGACCTCGATCAGCCGCTCGACGCCGCGGCGCATCCGCGAATGAACGGCGCGCGGCTCTTCGACATCGAGCTGGCGCCCGGCGAGATCATCTTCGTCCCCTTCGGCTGGTGGCACCAGGTGCGGGCGCTGGACTTCAGCGTCACGGCCACCTTCACCAGCTTCCGCTGGCCCAACGACATGTCGGCGACCTTTCCGGGGGGCTAGAGGGCCCATGGCGACCGTGCTCTTCCCGATCCCGCGTCGAGACTTCGATCCCACCGAGGTCGCGGTCAGCTGGCAGGTGCTGACGGCGCTCGGCCACCGGGTCAGCTTCGCGACGCCGGACGGAACGCCCGGCGCGGCGGACGAGGTCATGCTGGATGGAATCGGTCTGGATCCCTGGGGACTCATCCCCGGCCTGAGGCGCCTGCGGTTGATCGGTCTCATGCTGCGCGCCAATTCCGACGCCCGCCGCGCCTACGCCGAGATGATCCGGGACGAAGCCTTCCGCCATCCCCTGCGCTGGGACCAGTTGACGGCCAGCGATTTCGACGCCCTGCTGCTCGCCGGCGGCCACCGCGCCCGCGGCATGCGGGAATACCTGGAGAGCCCGCGGCTGCAGTCGCTCGTCGCCGCCGTCTTCGCTGCGGGGAAGCCCGTCGCGGCGATCTGCCATGGCGTGCTGCTGGCCGCCCGCAGCCAGGACGCCGCCGGCCGCTCGGTGCTCTATGGCCGCAAGACCACCGCGCTGACCTGGCGCCAGGAAAAGGCCGCCGACGCCCTCGCCCAGGTCGGGCGGCCGTGGGACCGCGGCTACTACCGCACCTATCCGGAGGCGCCCGGGCAGCCGCGCGGCTACATGTCGGTCGAGCAGGAAGTCGTAAGGTCGCTCAGGTCACCGGCCGATTTCATCGACGTGCCGGCCGACGCCGCCGATCATCGGCGCAAGACCTCCGGCCTCGACCGCGACAGCCTCGACGACGCTCGGCCGGCCTTCGTCGTCGTCGACGGGACCTACGTCTCGGCCCGCTGGCCGGGCGACGTTCATCTCTTCGCCAGGACGTTCGCCGACCTGCTGGCCCGCGCAACGACGAGGCCGTAGCGGCCGTCGTCGCTCAGTACCCAGACCAATCAAGCTCAATAGAGATCGGCATAAGACCAAGTCGTCGCCGCCAATCATCGGCGTTCCATCGGCAAATCATCGGCGCCCACGCCCTTACTTGTTTTTTTCTCTCGTGGTCTCATGCCGTGAAATCATCGCCGCATAACCCGATGACTGGGAGAGACACAGATGACGCAGACCCTGATTGTGCTTGTCGATCAAACGCATGAGATCGACGCTGCGCTCCTGCACAGCGCCGCGCTGGCGCTGAACAGCCAGGTGACCCAGGATCTTCCGGCTACCTGGGCCGGGATCAACGCGGCGGTCTCCGTCGCGCCGACGCTGGCCGCCGTGCCGCACGGCTCCTGGCCGGTGTTCCTGGTCAAATCCCTGCCGCCGGGCGAGGGCGGCTACCACATGGACAAGCGCAACCAGCCCTACGCCAAGGTCATCGCCTCGGCGAGCGATGAGACCTGGACCATCGACGTCAGCCACGAGATCGTCGAGATGCTCGTCGATCCCTATGGCAATCGCACGCAGTCCTCACAGGCGATCCAGATCTCGGGAAACGACGTTGTCGATGCGCCCGGCACCTATTCCTACCTCGTCGAGGCCTGCGACCCGTGCGAAGCCAACAACTACGCCTATGAGATCGGCGGCATCGCCGTCTCCGACTTCA
>JBEKQJ010000300.1:0-4036 GCA_049519835.1 Caulobacteraceae bacterium
CGACCGGTGGCCGCGACGGCTTCGTCAGCCTGGAGGTCTCGCCCTACCTGGCCATGGACCCGCAGGCGACCATCGCCGAGGCGCGCCGGCTGCATGGCGAGGTCGACCGGCCCAATCTGATGATCAAGGTCCCGGGCACCGCCCCCGGCGCCGAGGCGATCCGGACGCTGATCGGCGAGGGGATCAGCGTCAACGTCACCTTGCTGTTCTCGCTCGACTCCTATCTCGCCGCCGCCGAGGCGCACCTCGCCGGCCTCGAGGCGTTCCAGGCCGCCGGCGGCGACATCGGCAAGGTCCACGGCGTGGCGAGCTTCTTCGTCAGCCGCATCGACGGTGTCATCGACGCCCGGATCGACGCGCGGCCGGCCAGCGATCCCGCCCGCGCCCTGCGTGGCAAGGTCGCCATCGCCAACGCCAAGGTCGCCTACCAGCGCTACCTCGCCATGCTGCAGACGCCGCGCTGGCGGGCCCTGGCCGACGCCGGCGCCGCGCCGCAGCGCCTGTTGTGGGCCTCCACCGGAACCAAGGATCCGGCCTATTCCGACGTCTACTACGTCGAGTCGCTGATCGGGCCGGACACGGTCGACACCGTGCCGCCCAAGACCCTCGACGCCTTCGCCGACCACGGCGCCGTCAGCCCCTCGCTGACCGCCGACTTCGAGGGCGCGCGCGACATCCTGGCCAAGACCGAAAGTCTGGGTCTCGATCTGGCCGGGGCCACCGCCCAGCTCACCAAGGACGGCGTCGCCAAGTTCGCCGCCGCCTTCGACGGCCTGCTGGCGGCGGTGGCCAACAAGCGCGCCAAGATCCTCGGGCCGGGTCTGAACAGCCAGGACATCCGCCTGCCGTCGGCCCTCGGCGCCGAGGTCGACCGGCTCAACCAGACTGCGGCTGAGGGTGGCTGGCCACGCCGTCTGTGGGCCAAGGACGCCAATCTGTGGACCGGCGCCGACGAAGCCAAGTGGCTCGGCTGGCTGGCCGCCGCCGAAGGCAAGTCGGTCGACCTGGCGGCGCTCGACGCCCTGGCGACCCACGCCAAGTCGTTCAAACATGCCGTGCTGATCGGCATGGGCGGCTCGAGCCTGGGACCGGAAGTCCTCTCCATCGTCTTCGGCCCGGCCAGCGGCCATCCGCCTCTGCACGTGCTCGATTCCGTCGATCCCGCCCAGCTCGCCCGCATCGATGCCGCCATCGACCCGGCCTCGACCCTGTTCATCGTCTCCAGCAAGTCCGGTTCGACCCTCGAGGTCGACTCCCTGCGCCGCCACTTCTTCCAGCGCGTGCAGGAGGCCGCCGGCTCCGGCAAGCCGGGCGACCAGTTCGTCGCCGTCACCGATCCGGGCACCGGCCTCGCCACCATCGCCCGCGACGATGGCTACTTCCATATCCTCTACGGCGAGCCTGAAATCGGCGGCCGCTTCTCGGTGCTGTCGCATTTCGGCATGGCCGCCGCGGCCGTCCTCGGCCGCGACGTGCGGGCGATGCTCGCAGACGCCAAGATCATGACCCTCGCCTGCGGGGCCAGCGCTCCGCCGGCCGCCAATCCCGGCGTGCGGCTGGGGCTGGTGCTCGGCGCCGCCGCCAAGGCCGGTCGCGACAAGCTGACCTTCATCGCCTCCAAGGGCTGCGCGCCGCTCGGCGCCTGGCTGGAGCAGCTGATCGCCGAATCCACCGGCAAGCAGGGCCTTGGCATCATTCCGGTCGACGGCGAGCCGGTCGGCAAGGTCGGCGTCTATGGCGACGACCGCGTCTTCGCCTACCTGACCCTGACCGGCGAAGACCCGCATGCGGCGCTGGCGGCCGGGCTCGCGGCGGCCGGCCATCCGGTGGTCCGCATCGCCTTGGCCGACCGCGGCCATCTGGCCCAGGAGTTCGTCCGCTGGGAGGTCGCCGTGGCGATCGCCGGTGCGGTCATCGGCATCGATCCGTTCGATCAGCCGGACGTCGAAGCCAGCAAGATCGAGGCCCGCAAGCTGGCGGCTGCCTACGAGGGCGGCCAGCAACCGGAGCGCGATCCGCCCCTCATCAGCGAGGACGGCCTCGCCTTGCACGTTGCCGGCGAGACCGCCCGCGCCCTGTGCGGCAAGACCGATGGCACCCATCTCGAGGGCTTCCTCGCCGCCTTCTTCGAGAGCGTCAGGCCCTACGACTACGTCGGCCTCTTGGCCTGGATCGACCGCAACGACGCCCACACCGCGGCGCTGGAAGCCATCCGCGCCCGCCTGCGCGACCGGCTGGGCGCCGCCACGGTGCTCGGCTTCGGGCCCAGGTTCCTGCATTCCACCGGCCAGGCCTACAAGGGCGGCCCCAACACCGGGGTGTTCCTGGAGATCACCGCCCCGCCGGTCCATGACCTGCCGATCCCCGGCAAGAAGGTCACCTTCGGCCAGGCGGAATCGGCCGAGGCGCTCGGCGACATGGCGGTGCTGGTCGACCGCGGCCGCCGCGTCCTGCGCATCGACCTCGGCGCCGACATCGAAGCCGGCCTCACCCGCCTCGCCCAAGCCATCGACCGCGCGCTCGCGTGATGTAGCGTCAGGAAGTTTATCCGCAGATTACGCAGATTGGGACGGAAGCGGGACTTGCTCAGGCCAAGTCGCAGGCAGGATCTTTCGCGCGCCTCTGGCGCGCAACAAACGCCCGAGAGCCGGCGCTTCAGGCTATCTATGAATCAATCTGCGCAATCTGCGTAATCTGCGGATAAAACCTCATCAGACCCAGATGCCGACAAACCTGATCGTCATGGGCGTGGCCGGGGCCGGCAAGACGACGCTGGGGCGGGCTCTGGCCGAGCGGCTCGGCTGGGTGTTTCTCGACGCCGACGTGCTGCACCCGGCCGCCAATGTCGCCAAGATGCGCGCCGGCGTGCCGCTGGACGACGCCGACCGCGCCCCGTGGCTCGCCGCGGTGGCGGCGTGGATGGACGCCCAGTCAGGGCCGTCGGTCGTCGCCTGCTCGGTCCTCAAGCGCGCCTACCGCGCCGTCCTCACGGCAGGACGGCCGGACGCCCGGCTGGTCTATCTCGACGCCTCGCCGGGGGTCATCGCCGCCCGGGTGGCTGAGCGCGCCGATCACTATTTCCCCGCTTCGCTGATCGCCAGCCAGTTCCAGGCCCTCGAGCCGCCGGGGCCGGACGAACGGCCCATCGTCGTCAGCATGACAGCGTCAACGCAGGCGCAGGTGGATGCTGTCGTCGCCCGGATGAGCACGTAGCGCCGGCGTCTCGCCGGCAATCGGCGAAGCCGAGGTCTTTCTTCAGCTGAGGAGCGCGCGGAGAAATGCCGGCGAGACGCCGGCGCTACGCGCCAGGCTCGGCAGGCGCCATCGGACCATCGCCAGGTTGCCGGCGCTACGTGAGGCTCAGATCCCCGCGTACCAGGCGTAGCCGCGGTCTTCCCAGAAGCCGCCGCGGCCGCCGTGGATGCGGTCCAGCCGATCGGTCGCCTCGATGCGCATCACATACTTGGCCTGCTTGTAACCGAGCTGCCGCTCGACCCGCAGGCGCAGCGGCGCGCCGTGGGCCACCGGCAGGGCCTGGCCGTTCATGGCGTAGGCGAGGATGGTCTGCGGGTGGAAGGCGTCGAAGAGGTCGATGCTCTCGTAGTAGAGGCCGTTGTCGCCGGCCCCGCCGAGGTTGTCGGCACAGTGGAAGACCAGGTAGCGGGCGTCGGCGTGCAGCCCCGTGCGCTGCAGGACATGGGCCAGGGGCACGCCGGTCCAGCCGCCGATGGCGCTCCAGCCTTCGACGCAGTCGTGGCGGGTGATCTGGGTGCGGGCCGGCATGGCTTTCAGCTCCGCCAGGCTGAAGCTCATCGGCGCGGTGACCAGGCCGTCGACGGCGAGGCGCCAGTCGGCGAAGCCGCCGGCCAGCAGCCGGGCGTAGGCGTCCGAGGTCGGCGTCTGCGAGCCGTTGGCCTTGAACACCGGCGAGATGTCCTTGACGCTGAACTCCCGCGACAGGGGCTGGCCGGCCAGCAGCGTGCGCTGGGCGCGGCGGGTCAGGCCCTCGCTGCGGCCGATGAAATCCTGCACCGCC
>JBEKQJ010000301.1:0-4019 GCA_049519835.1 Caulobacteraceae bacterium
CGGTCATCCGGCCGAACAGGTCGCTGACCTTCTCGAGTGCGTCGAACTGGGCCTGGCGATCTGCCAGCGTAAAGGTCGCGCGGCGGTCGAGCACGACCGCGACCGGCGTAGTTAGCACGGTGGTCCCGCTGGTCAGTCGCGCTGTGTAGGCGCCCGGCAGCCAGCGGGGGCCTTGCACCGATCCGAATGCAACCTGGGCGGCGGGCGGCGTCCGCGGCGCCGGCGCGCGCATTGACCAGACCACGCGGTTGATTCCCGGGCGCTTCGATGCCGGCAGGGTTTCGACGACCTTGCCTGAAGGATCCAGGATTTCGACCTTCAACTTGCCGATCAGGTGCCGGCCGGGCTCATAATAGGAGATCACAGCGCCGTCGGCCGGGTTCGGGCCCGCAAATTCCGCGTCCCCACTCGACCAGCCGCCGTTGGCTTCGATGCGCTGCTGGGTTGGGCGCGACGGCAGGAAGACCAGCGGTTCGGCCATGATCTGCGCGTTCATGGCCCTGAGCGGCGTCAGGTCGTCGACGATCCAGATGCCCCGGCCGTGGGTTGCGATCACCAGGTCGTGGTCGCGCGTCTGGAACGCCAGGTCCCGAACGGGAACGCTGGGCAGCTCGCCGCCCTTGAACTGCGCCCAGCGCGCGCCGCCATCCAGCGAGATCCAGAGGCCGAACTCGGTGCCCGCGTAGAGAAGTCCCGGTTTTTCCGGGTCTTCCTTGATGACATGGGCGAAGCCGCGCATGCCCGCCGCGCTGCTGGCGATGCGCGTCCAGGTTCGACCGAAGTCGGTGGTCTTGTAGATGTAAGGTTCGAAGTCGCCGAAGGTGTGCCGGTCGAAGGCGGCGTAGGCCGTCGCAGGGTCATAGGGGCTGGCCTCGATCCAGGAAACCCACGACGCCGGTGCGACGCCGACGTTCTTCGTGAGGTTCGTCCATGACTTGCCGCCGTCCCGCGTCAGCTGGACGTTGCCGTCGTCCGTGCCAACCCAGATCAATCCCGCCTGTTTTGGCGATTCGCTGATCGAGTAGATGGTCGTGTGAGTTTCGGCGGCGGAGTTGTCGACTGTGATCCCGCCGCTCTCTTCCTGCTTCTGCTTTTCCTTGTCGTTCGTGGTCAGGTCTGGGGAAATCTTGTCCCAGCTCTGGCCGTGATCGCGGCTGCGGAAGAGATACTGGGCGCCGATGTAGATCGTGCCCTTTTCATTGGGACTGACCACCAGCGGCGTGTTCCAATTGAAGCGCAGCTTCTCCTTGGTGTCGGATTTGGGCTGGATATCGCGCGATTCCAGAGTGTGCCGGTTGACCCGCGTAACCGAGCCGCCCTGGGTTTCGACATAGGCGTAGTCTTCCGGCGCCGCGGGGTCGGCCCATGACCAGAACCCGTCGCCGCCGGTGAGGTTCTCCCAGCGGCCGTTGGTAATTCCACCTGGATAGGCGCTGTCGCCAGCCCAGGCGCTGTTGTCCTGCAGGCCGCCGTAGACCTGGTAGGGATCCTTGTCGTCGACACTGACGTGATAGAATTGCGAGATCGGCAGGTTCTCGTTCTTGATCCAGCGCGTGCCGCCGTCCCAGCTGATCCACAGGCCGCCGTCGTCGCCCGTGATGACGTGTTGCGTATTGGTTGGGTCGATCCAGAGCGCGTGGTGATCGCCATGCGTGCCGCCGGAGGCCGAACTGAAGCTCTTGCCGCCATCCTCACTGGCGATCAGCTGAAGATCGGGCTTGAAAAGGCGGTCGGGATTCTTGGGGTCTATGAACAGAGCCGCGAAATAAAACGGACGCCAGACCATCATCTGGCTGCGGTCGCGCTCCTTCCAGGTCTTGCCGCCGTCATCTGACCGGAACAGGGCGCTGCGAAGCCCCTCGACGAAGGCATAGACGATTTTCGGGTCAGAAGGGGCGATCGCCACCGCCTCGCGGCCCCATGGACCCTTCGGGAGGCCATTGGCCGGGTCCGACTTGAGATCGGTCCAGGTCTGGCCGCCGTCTTCCGACACATAGAGGCTGCTGGCGGACGGCGCGTCGGCGTTTTCACCGCCCGAGCGAAACGTCCAGCCCTTTCGACGGAAGTCCCACATCGCCGCGAACAGCTTCTTGGGATTGCCAGGATCGAGCGCGAGGGACGAACAGCCGGTTGAGAGGTTGGCCCCCTTCAACACCTGGCTCCAGGTCTTGCCGCCATCGGCCGTTTTGTAGAGGCCCCGATCGGCGCTGTCGCTCCACAGGCGGCCGGGCACGCACACATAGACGGTGTCGCTGTCGGTGGGATCGACGATGATCTTGGCGATGTGTTCTGAGGTCGGCAGACCCATCTTGGTCCAGGTTTCGCCGCCGTCGACGGTCTTGTAGACACCGTCGCCGATCGAGACGGAATTGCGCATCCACGCCTCGCCCGTACCCACCCAGTAGGTGCCTGGGTTCTTCGGATCGAGGGCGATCGCGCCGATCGACTGAACATCCTGCTTGTCGAAGATCGGCCGGAAGGTCGTGCCGCCGTCGTTGGATTTCCACACACCCCCGGACGCCGCGCCGACCAGGATCAGGGTCTTGCCGTCGGGCTCGGGGCGGGCCGCCACCGCCGCGATGCGTCCGCTCATCACCGCGGCGCCGATGTTCCGCGCGCCCAGCCCCGAGATCGTGGCGCTGTCGAAGGCCGGCGCTGTCGGCGGTCCGGCCCAGGCGGCGCCAAACGTCGCGCTGGCCAGCAATCCGGCAAGCGTAAGGGCGGTCCTGGGCCGGCTCATGGCTTGGCTCCCGTGATCTTGGGTGTGGGTGGCCCAGCCGGGCGGGCGAAGGTAGCCGGATCGATGGGCGCGTTGGCCACGACCGTGTCGTAGGTTATGCGCTGCAGATCGGTCGCGCCCTTCGGCCCCGAGGCGATCTCGAACGGAAAATAGACGCCGTCGACCTTCTCGTAGTCGCCAAAGTCGGTGTCGGTCAGCGTCTCCGCGCCGCGAGCGATTTGGCGCGTCTCGATGCGCACGGTCAGCATAGCGACCGGATCCAGGTAGTAGGTCAGCTGGTCGCCATTCTTGAGTGTTGCGCGGATCGCGTAGGTCGGGGCGCCGTCGATGTCGACGCTGCCGAGATAGTCCAACGTTGCGCCCTTGGCCTTGGCGTCGATCAGGGGACCTTCGAAGTCCGCCTCCTCCTGCAAGCTCTTTGTGTCGTCGCTGGACAGCGCTTCGGGGTCCTTGCGCCCTTGGAATGGTTGGATCTGCCAACCGTCCTTGCCGTCATAGGCTTGCACGACGGTGAGGCTCTGGAGGGTGGCGTTGATGCGCACCGAGCCCGGCCGGACGATCGTCTCATCGTAGGTCAGGTGAACGTCGAACCCGCCCGGCCGCATGCTTCCAGTCATCTTCAAGGTGTTGATAGCCTTGATCGCGACCAAACCTCCGCGCGCCGCGATATGTCGAGCGATGAGATCGTCAAGAGTTTGAGCCGCGGCTCCAGAGGCGATGAGCGCCGCCGATGCGAGAACGGAGGCGAACGCGAGGTCCGCGAGAAGCTTCTTCGATGTCACCGAGGGCCCCCTAATGCCACACACGGCATTCATAAGGCGCACGGCCGCCCGACAAAATGAAATCGCGGAAATAAGTTCAGGTGGTGGGGCCTCGCCGAGAGCCAGAGTCGCGACGATCCGACCGACTTGCCCGGTCGCGGTGGCGGAGATTACGGCTTCGCCAAGAGTGGAGCCAAAGCCGCCGAGGCCTGGTCGTAGCCCCTTTCCGCATCCGGTGTCGGCGGCCCATCGGCCCCATCGACGGCCTGGGCGAGGTCATCCAGGCGCTTGACGACCGCGGCGAGCGCCTCCGACTTCGCCTTCGCCAGCGCGGTGTGCGCGCGGACGCGATCGGCCTCGATCCGACGCGCCAGATCGAAGGCCCGCTTGTAGTCCTGAGCCGTGGCCGAAACGCGCGGATCGGGCGCCACCGTCAGAGGCTGGCGCCAGGACTGGCCATCGACGTTCAACACGACAGTGTAGTGACCCGGGGGGGCCCAGACGCCCAAGACGGGACG
>JBEKQJ010000302.1:0-3985 GCA_049519835.1 Caulobacteraceae bacterium
AGATGGGCGTTGCCGTCCGCATGGCCGTGCTGACCTCCCTGGCCGCGAGGCTCGACAACCGATGAGCCGCCGTCCCCTCCTGTTCTCGAACGCCCGGCTGGTCGATCCGGAAGCGGGCTGGGATGGGCCGGGCTCCCTGCTGGTCCTCGACGGCCGCATCGCCGAAGTCCGCAGGGGCGAAGACCCGATCGAGGCGCCCGACGGCGTCCATCCGATCGACGCCGGCGGCGCGCTGCTCGCGCCCGGCCTCGTCGACCTGCGGGTCAAGACCGGCGAGCCGGGGGCCGAACCCAAGGAGACCCTGAAATCTGCGGCCCTGGCGGCGGCGGCCGGCGGCGTCACCTCGATCGTCGTGCAGCCCGACACCGACCCGGTGATCGACGACCCCTCGGTCGTCGACTTCATCCTCCGCCGGGCCCGCGACATCGGTCTGGTGCGGGTCTATCCCGCCGGCGCCGCCACCAACGGGCTGGCCGGCGAAGCCATGGCCGAGATTGGCCTGATGCGCGAGGCCGGCTGTCTCTACGTGACCAACGCTGACCGTCCGATCGTCAATTCTAAGGTCATGCGCCGGGTCCTGGCTTACGCCGGCGCGCTCGGCGTGCTGGTCGCCCACCGGCCGTCCGACCCCTGGCTCAGCGATGGCGCCGCGGCCACGGAGGGCGAATTCGCCGGCCGCATGGGTCTGCCGGCCGAGCCGGTCGCGGCGGAAACCATCATGCTCGAGCGCGACATGGCCCTGGCCGCCATCACCGGCGCGCGCCTGATGGTCGACCAGATCAGCGCCGCCGAGCCGCTCGACCGTCTCGCGGCGGCCAAGGCCCGCGGCCTGCCAGTCATCGCCACCGCCTCGATCAATCACCTGACCTTCAATGAGATCGACATCGGCGACTACCGCACCTTCTGCAAACTGACCCCGCCCCTGCGCAGCGAGGACGACCGCAAGGCCCTGGTCGAAGGCCTGCTCTCCGGACTGGTGGATATCGTCGTCTCGGCCCACGCGCCGGCCCCGCCGGAAGACAAGCGCCTGCCCTACGACGAGGCGGCGCCTGGCTCAGTGGGCCTGCAGACCCTGCTGCCGGCGCTGCTCACCCTGCATCACGAGCTGGGGGCGCCGTTGGCGACCCTGCTGCGCGCCGTCACCTTCGCGCCGGCCCAGGCCGTCGGCCTGCCGACCGGCCGCCTCGCCGCCGGCGCCCCGGCCGATCTGGTGCTCTGCGACATCGGGACGCCGATCCTGGTCGACGCCGCGCGCCTGCTCTCCAAGTCCAAGAACTCCGCCTTCGACGGGCGGCGGCTGCAAGGGGAGGTGCGCATGACCCTGGTCGACGGCCGCGTCATCTATGACCGCGACGGATCGCCCTCATGACCAACTGGCTGACGCTCATCCTCTGCGCGGGCGGTGGCTATCTCCTCGGCTCGATCCCGTTCGGGGTGATCGCCACGCGCCTCGGCGGCGTCGGCGACGTCCGCAAAATCGGCTCCGGCAACATCGGCGCCACCAACGTCCTGCGCACCGGTCGCCGCGATCTGGCGGCGATCACCCTGCTCGGCGATGGCGGCAAGGGCGCGGTCGCCGTATTGATCGCCGCCCTTGTCTCGCCCTTGGCCGCCGCCATTGCCGGCGGCGCGGCCTTCCTTGGCCACCTCTTTCCGGTCTGGCTGAAGTTTCGTGGCGGCAAGGGCGTGGCGACCTTCTTCGGCGTCGCCATCGCCGCCGACTGGCGCGCCGGACTTATGTCTGGCGCGTCCTGGATCGCCATGGCCTTGATTTTCCGCAGGTCGTCCCTCGCCTCGCTCACCGCCGCGGCCGTGGCGCCGGTCCTCTTCGGCGTCCTGGTCGGCTGGGGCGCGCCGGCCTTCTGGCTCAGCCTCGGCATGGCCGTGCTGATCTTCATCCGCCACCGCGAGAACATCGCACGGCTCCTCAAGGGCGAAGAGCCGAAGATCGGCGCCTCGAAGAAGGCCGCTTGAGCGAGCGTCTCGACTGGCTGCGGTTGGCCAGGACCGAGGCGGTCGGCGCGGCCACCTTCGCCTGGCTGCTCGGACATTTCGGAACCGCCGCTGACGCCCTCGACGCCTTACCTGAGATGGCCAAGCGCGGCGGTCGCAGCAGCCCGCTCAAGATCGTCACCCGCGACGAGGCGGCCCGCGAACTGGCGTCCGGCGAAGCTATCGGCGCGCGCCTGATCCTCGGCTGCGATGCGGACTTTCCACGGCTGCTGGCGGTGCTCGACGCCCCGCCGCCGCTGATCTGGGTCATCGGCGACCCGGTGCTATTGGCCCGCAGGACGGTGGCGATCGTCGGCGCTCGCTCGGCCTCCACCGCCGGCCGGCGCTTCGCCGGCGTCCTGGCGGCCGAGCTCGGCGCGATGGGCTTCGTTGTCGTCTCAGGGCTTGCCCGCGGCATCGACGCCGCCGCGCATCGAGGGTCGCTCGCCACCGGCACGGCAGCGGTGCTGGCCGGCGGCGTCGACGATATCTACCCGCCGGAGAACGCCGATCTGGCCGACGCCGTCCGCCTCAAAGGCTGCATCGTCAGCGAGCGACCGCCCGGCTTTCGCGCCCGCGCCCAGGATTTCCCGCGCCGCAACCGGATCATTTCCGGCCTCTCGCTCGGTGTCGTGGTCGTCGAGGCGGAGGTTCGCTCCGGATCCCTGATCACGGCGCGGCTGGCTGGCGAACAGGGCCGCGACGTCTTCGCCGTGCCAGGCTCGCCGATCGATCCGCGCGCCCGCGGCTGCAACAACCTGCTGCGGCAGGGCGCGGTGCTGGTCGAGGAAGCCGAAGACGTCCGCCGCGTGCTAGACGCCGGCCTCGGCGTCGCCGAACCGCCGTCTGCCTATGAGTCGAGAGGCGACGAACCGGCGCCGCCCGAAGATGCCATCGAGCGCCTGGCCGCCCTGCTCTCTCCGGCCCCCGCCAGCCTCGACCAGCTGGCCCGCGATCTCGGCCTCTCGGTCGGCCGGACGGCCGCCGCCGCCGTCGAACTCGCCATCGCCGGCCGCGCCGAGTTCCTGCCGGGCGGCTTCGTGGTAGGGATCGCGACCTAAACAACACCGCTGCCCCCCTCCCGGCCTTCGGCCGTACTCCCCCCACAGGTGGGAGAGAGGCGCTGGCGCTCTACTCCCCATTGGGGGAGGGGGACCGCGAAGCGGTGGAGGGGGTGTTTCATGCTGGAGCAGAGGGGCATCACCGTGCCGCACGAGGGCCTGCAAGGTCGCCGCATCGCCGTCATCGGCAATTCCGGCTCGGGCAAGTCGACCCTGGCCAGAAACCTCGCGGCGCGGCTGCAAATCCCGCACGTCGAACTTGACGCCCTGACCTGGCAGCCGGGCTGGCGCGCCCTGCACCTCGAGGACCCAGACGCCTTCGCCGCCGCCGTCGCCGAGGCGATCGCCGCCGACGCCTGGGTCACCGACGGCAACTATACCGCGGGCGCCCTGCCGCAGATCCTGCCGCGCGCCACGGACATCGTCTGGCTCGACTATTCCCGCGGCCTGATCATGGCCCGCGTCCTGCGCCGCTCCTTCGTGCGGGCGATCACCGGTCAGGAGCTGTGGCCCGGCACGGGCAACCGCGAGGACTTCCGCCGCTGGCTAGACAAGGAGCATCCGATCCGCTGGACATGGGACACCTATCGCCCTGCCAACGCCCGCCGCGCCGCGCGCTTCGCCAGTTCTGAACTCGATCACGCCCGCAAGCACCGGTTCACGTCGCCGGCGGACACCCGGCGCTGGCTTTCCGGGATCTCTTGACGTTTTGCAATCATTGTTCTCTAATTGTTCACACAGCAGAATTTCGCGTTGTTACACTTCAAAAACCACGCAAAATGCGATACGTGGTGCTGGACATGGTGAGGGATCATCATGAACGCGCCCGTCCAATTCCGTTCGGGCGCCGTCTGGAGCCTGTGGGAAATCATGCAGCAGGAAAATGCTGAGCGTTACCTAAATCTAGGCCAGCGCTTGAATGACGCTCTCGT
>JBEKQJ010000303.1:0-3984 GCA_049519835.1 Caulobacteraceae bacterium
ATCGAAGCGATCCGGCCCATGCGCGACGGTGTGATTGCCGATTTCGAAGTGGCGGAAGAGATGATCAAGCATTTCATCCGCAAGGTGCATAACCGGCGCTCCTTCGCCAATCCCATGATCATCGTCTGCGTGCCGTCTGGCTCGACGGCCGTCGAACGGCGCGCGATTCAGGAATCGGCATTGTCGGCAGGCGCGCGCCGCGTCTTTTTGATCGAGGAGCCGATGGCGGCGGCGATCGGCGCGGGTCTGCCGGTCTCCGAACCCACCGGCTCCATGGTGGTGGATATCGGCGGCGGCACCACCGAAGTGGCCGTGCTTTCGCTGGGCGGCATCGTCTATTCGCGCAGCGTGCGCGTGGGCGGCGACAAGATGGACGAGGCGATCATCAGCTACATGCGCCGCCACCATAACCTGCTGGTTGGCGAGACCACCGCCGAGCGGATCAAGAAGGAGGTCGGCACCGCCCGTCCCCCCGAGGACGGCTATGGCCTATCGATCGACGTCAAAGGTCGCGACCTGATGCAGGGCGTGCCGCGCGAGGTGCGGGTGAGCGAGAAGCAGGCCGCCGACGCCGTGGCCGAGCCCGCCGCTCAGATCATCGAGGCGGTCAAGGTGGCGCTTGAAGCGACCCCGCCGGAGCTGGCCGCCGATATCGCCGACAAGGGCATCATGCTCACCGGCGGCGGGGCGCTGCTGCGCGGGCTCGATCTCGAGATCGCCGACGCAACCGGCCTGCCGGTGACTGTGGCCGACGACCCGCTGACCTGCGTGGCGCTCGGCGTCGGCAAGGTGCTGGAGCATCCGCAATGGATGAAGGGACTGCTCGAATCCAGCCTGTTCTAGGAGCGCGTTCGGCAAGCGTGGAAGCGGCTCTCCAGGTCTCGCCCCCTCCACCCCTCCGGGGTCCTCCTCTCCCAAAGGGGGAGGAGAGGGTCGGCGCCTCTCTCGCCCCTTTGGGGGGAGTACCGGCGAAGCCGGGGAGGGGGGCTGCGGCCTCGCTCCGAACCCAGAACGTCTAATGTCTCTGCGCGACGGACCGCTCGGTGAGATCAAGCCGCCCCGGGCCTGGGTCGCGGCTGGCGCGCTGATCCTCGCGCTGATCGGCGCCGGCGCCCTGTTGGCCGGCGGCGGATCCCGGTCTGGACCTCTGAGCGGGCTGCGCACCGCCGCCGATGGCGTCGTCGGGCCGGCTGGCGGAGCCCTCGCCGCTCCGGTGCGGGCGACGGGCGGCGTGTTCGGCGCCATCGGGGCCTATTTCGCCGCCGGTTCGCAGAATCAGCAGCTGCGCGCCGACCTCGACGCCGCACTTTCCTGGCGTGACGAGACCTTGGTGCTGAGACGCGAGAACGCCCGGCTGCGCGCCTTGCTGGCCTTGAAGACCGAGCCGCCGCTGCCAATGGTCTCTGCCCACACGGTGCTCGATGCGCGCGGGCCGTTCTCCAACAGCCGCTTGGCCGACGCTGGCGCGGCCCAGGGCGTTGTCGAAGGCAACCCCGTGCTGAGCGACCATGGCCTGGTGGGACGCGTCGTCGGGGTGGGCGACCAGGTCAGCCGGGTCATGCTGCTGACTGACGTCGATAGCCGTCTGCCGGTGATGATTGCGCGCACCAACGGGCGGGCGATCCTGACCGGCGACGGCGGCCCCAATCCCCGGCTGGCCTATCTTCGCACCCACGACGTGCTGCAGGAGGGTGACCGCATTCTCACCTCCGGCGACGGCGGCGTGGCGCCGCGCGGCTTGCCGGTGGGGACCGCGGTCAAGGGCTTCGACGGCGCCTGGCGCGTGACCCTCGACGCCGACGCCGAGCCGATCGATTTTGTGCGCATCCTCCTCTTCAAGGACTTCTCGCAGGTCGCCGGGCCTCTCACCCCCGACCAACTGCCGAGCACGGCCACCGATGTCCCGGAGACGCCGCCGCCGTCGGCGTCCCAACCAGGCGCCAAGCCTTCCGCGGCGAAGGCCGCCGCCAACACCCCATGAATGTTGGCCGGACCCGGTCCGTCTCGCCGGCGGTGTGGATCCTGGGGCCCGCCGCCGCGGCGTTTGGCGCCTCGCTGGTGCTGGCGACGCCGCTGCAGGTCGGGGGACTACAGCTGCCCGAACCAGTATTCGCCTTCGTGCCGGCTTTCGCATGGGCGCTGGGCCGCCCCTCGATGGGCGCGCCGTTCGCCCTCGTCGTCCTTGGTGTGGCGCTCGACTTCCTATGGCATACGCCGACCGGGTTCTGGGCGGTATGCCTGCTCGTCACCTACGCCCTGACATTCTTCGCGCGTCGCATACTCGGGGGTCAGGAAGTCTGGGCCTTGTGGGGGGCCTTCGCGGTCAACTGCGCGGCGGCCATGCTGGTCGGCTTCGCGCTCACGGCCTTCCGGGCCGGGGTGGCCCCGAGCCTCGTCGGGGTCGGCCTGCAACTGGCGGTGAGCGTCGCCCTGTTTCCCTTCGCCTGGCGGCTCGTCGAGCGCTATGAAGCGGCAACCCCCGGTTTTTAGATGTTCGAGCCGAATTTTCATTTCGACGAGGTCAACGAGCGCCAGGCGGTGTTTCATCGCCGCGCCTTCCTGCTCGGCGGGGTGACCGGAGCGGGGCTGCTGGCGCTGGGCGCCCGGCTGGTCGATCTGCAGATCCTCGAGGCGGACCGCTTCAAGGTGCTCTCCGAGCACAACGAGTTTGAATTTCGCCTGACGCCGCCGCCGCGCGGTCTGATCCTCGACCGCAATGGCGTCGTCCTGGCCTCCAACCGTCCGGCCTTTCGTCTGCTCGTGGCGACCGACGAGAACGTCGATATCGACAAGACCCTCGCCGATCTCGCCCTGCTGGTGCCGATGGACGAGGCCCATCGCGCGCGCCTCGCCAACGACATCGCCAACGCGCCCCGCCGTGCGCCGGTGGCCGTGGTCGAGGACATGACCTGGGAGGAGTTCTCGCGGGTCAATGTCCGTTCGCCGGAGCTCCCCGGCGTCACGGCCGACATGGGCGAGGTCCGCGTCTATCCCTTCGGCGGGGCGTTCGCCCACGTGGTCGGCTACGTGGCCAAGGTCAACGAATCCGACATCGCCAAGACCGGGCCGAACGCCGACCCGATCCTGCTCAATCCCGGCTTCCGCATCGGCCGGCAAGGCGTCGAGAAGGCCTACGACCTCAACCTGCGCGGCAAGCCTGGGGCCAAGAAGGTCGAGGTGGACGTCAAGGGTCGGGTGGTGCGCGACGACCCAGGCGGCGACGTCCCGGCCACCGCTGGCGCCCCGATCCGACTGACCCTCGACGCCGATATCCAGAACCGCGCTCTCGAGGTGTTCGGCGAAGACAGCGGCGCGGCGGTGATGCTCGACTGCCGCACCGGCGACGTCCTCTGCCTGGCCTCGGCGCCCAGTTTCGACGCCAACCGTTTCGTCAAGGGTCTCACCGGGCCCGAGTACAAGGCGCTTTCGGAGTATGACCGCAAGCCGTTGTTCAACAAGGCGCTGACCGCCAACTATCCACCCGGCTCGACCTTCAAGACCATGGTGGCGCTGGCGGCCCTGGAGGCGGGGGTCGACCCTCACCGCACCTACATCTGCAACAAGCACTGGTTCTGGGGGGGGCGCACCTGGAGCTGCGATAGCGCTCACGGCTCGCAGGACCTGCACAGCGCCATCAAGACCTCTTGCGATATCTTCTTTTACCAGACGGCCCTCGCGGTCGGGCCCGACCGCATCGCCGCCATGGCCCGTCGGTTCGGGCTCGGAAGCGCCTTCGATCTCGGCATCCCCGGCCAGAAGCCGGGCCTGATCCCCGACAGCGTCTACAAGCGCCGCAATTTTCCGCACGACCCAGTCTGGCATGCCGGCGAGACGCCCAGCATGGGCATCGGCCAGGGCTACACTCTGGTCAACGCCCTGCAGCTGGCGGTGATGGTCTCGCGGCTGGCCAACGCCAACAAGGCGATCAACCCGCGGCTCATCCATTCGATCGGCGACGAGGTGCAGCCCTCCGGCGCCGCCGTA
>JBEKQJ010000304.1:0-3957 GCA_049519835.1 Caulobacteraceae bacterium
TCGCGGCGCAGGGCGAAGAGCGGCCGGAGGCCGACGCGCACCTGGACGATGACCGCCACCACGAGGCCGATCCCCAGGATACCGAGCGCCACGGCGATTGTGGTGACGAAGGTGCGCACGTCGCGGTCGACTGGCGTGCGGTCCTCCGCTGCCATGAACACCAACGGCGTCGGATAGCCCTCGATGCGGGCCTCCGACGCGCCGACGCGCAGCGACTGCTCGAGCGGCCCAGCCTGGTCGTAGAACAGGGTCTTGCCTTCACTGGCCGCCAAGCCGCGCACGATCTCTGCGGGAGCCGTGAGCGCCCGGCCAAAGAGCGAGCGGGAGGTGGCCAGCGCTTTCAGACCGCCGGCCCCATCTGGCGTGGCGATCTGCCAGTATTCTCCCGAATAGGCGAGCTGCTCCTTGGGGGCGTGGACGACGGAGTCGGGCGGGGCGACCACACCGCCTTCCACCGAAGTCCCCGCCAGCAGACCAGTGACCGTGTCGCTCAGCGCGTCGTCGAGACGGACGGTGGCGGTGTGGGCGAAGAACAACGACAGCGAGACCCCGGCCACCACCAGCACCGCCAGGCTCCAGGCCGCGGCGAGCAGCACCAGCCGCCGGACGAGCGAGGGGCCTCGCTCGCGCGTCGGCCTGGGCGTCTTCACGCTCACAGCACGATAGGTTCGGGCGGAGTCGCCCGAACCGTCCAATCGTGCTGCAGACTTAAGAGTCTAAGCGCTCTCTGCTCGCAAAACCGGTTCCCACTTTTGCGGAGCGCGCTCAGAGGGCCTCGCCCTCGAGCGCCACGAGGCGATAGCCGAGACCGCGGACGGTCTCGACGCGATCGGGGCCGATCTTCTTGCGCAGGCGGCCGACGAACACTTCGATGGTGTTGGAGTCGCGGTCGAAGTCCTGGTCGTAGAGATGCTCGACCAGTTCCGTGCGGCTGATCACCCGGCCCTGGTGCATCATCAGGTAGTGCAGCATGCGGTATTCGAGCGAGGTGAGGCGCACCGGTTCGCCGCCCACCGAGGCTCGGGCGGCGCGCGGATCGAGCCGCAGCGCCCCGCAGGAGAGGCTTGGCGCGGCATGCCCGGCCGAGCGGCGCACAAGGGCTCGCAGGCGCGCCAGCAGCTCCTCGGTGTGGAAGGGCTTGGTCAGGTAGTCGTCGGCGCCGGCGTCGAACCCGGCCACCTTCTCGCTCCACGAGCCACGGGCGGTGAGGATCAGGACCGGCGTCACCACTTTGGAGCGCCGCCACCCTTCGAGCACCGAAGCCCCGTCGATCTTGGGAAGGCCGAGGTCGAGCACGACGGCGTCGTAGGGCTCGGTCTCACCGAGGAAGGCGGCCTCCTCGCCGTCGGCGGCATGGTCCACGGCGTAACCGGCGTCGGTCAGGGCCAGCTTCAGCTGCCGCGACAAATCCGGATCGTCCTCGACAAGCAGTATGCGCAACCGTCTGCCCCCCTCAGAGTACGGCACGCTCGATCGAGTTCGACCGCGCCGTCCGCCGTGCTCCGCACTTTAACATTTGAGCGCGCTCCATTCGCAAAACCGGTTTCCACTTTTGCGGAGCGCGCTCAGCGTCCAGACAGGATAGCGCCCGTGGTTGCGTCGACGAAATAGTCAACGCGCCGGCCGTTCGCCGTCATCCAGCGCACCCGATAGACGGGCCGGGGGCCCATGTATTCGAGGTCCGAGTCGAGCTGGCGGCCCGGGGTAATCCGGCGCAGGTTCTGGATCACCGAGCCGAGGGGCGCGATCTGACCCTGCCGCACGCCCTGGCGAAGGAAGTCTTCCTGCTGGCGCCACGCGCCCTGCTGGCGCCAACCGCCGCCCGTCGGCGGTCCGTACGGATTGGGGGCGTAACCCGGCGTCGGTCCGTACCTCGCCGGCGGATAGCCACCATAGCCGCGGCCCGGATAGGCCTGCGGATAGCCGCGCCCATAGCCGCCTTGTGGCGCGTCGCGCTGACCGCCCCAGGCCCGGGCCGGTTGGCCGCCACCCCAGGCGTGCGTGGGCTGTCCGCCCTGGCCGCGCCAGGGTCGGGACTGGACATGGCCAGCAAGGGCGGCGGCCGCGAGGACCGCTCCCAGAATGACTCGCCGAGTCTTCACCGCGCGAGTTCCTAAAGACGGACGTCTGAACGCAGACTGAACATCGGTCAGCTTGGCGGCAAGCGTCGATATGGTCGCAGTCGCCAAGGGTTCGCGTTAAACTGCGGCCTTATGAAGACCAGCGAAATACCGCCGGGCGCGGCGGCGGATTGGACCATTCCGCAGGACTGGAACCGCTACACGGCCGCCGAACACGCCATGTGGGACAAGCTGTTCGCCCGCCAGTCGCAGATGCTGCGGGGCCGGGCGACGCCGGCATTCCTCAATGGCCTGGACGTGCTTCGCCTGTCGAAGCCGGGGATACCGGACTTCGAGGAGCTCAGCGAGCGCCTCGGGCGACTCACCGGCTGGCGGGTCGCCGCCGTCCCAGGCCTGGTGCCCGATGAGGTGTTCTTCCGCCATCTGGCCAATCGCACCTTTGTCGCCGGCCGGTTCATCCGCCGGCCGGAGCAGACCGACTACCTGGAGGAGCCGGACGTCTTTCACGACGTGTTCGGCCACGTGCCGCTGCTCGCCGACCCGGTGTTCGCCGACTACATGCAGGCCTACGGCGAGGGCGGCTTGCGCTCGGTCGGTTTCGGGGCCCTGGACCATCTGGCCAGGCTCTATTGGTACACGGTGGAGTTCGGCCTGATCCGCGGCCGCGCCGGCCTCGAGCTTTACGGCGCCGGCATCGTCTCGAGCTATGGCGAGTCGATCTTCGCGCTGGATGACCCTTCGCCCAATCGGATCGCTTTCGACCTCGAGCGGGTGATGCGCACCCGCTACCGCATCGACGACTATCAACAGTCCTATTTCGTCATCGAGAGTTTCGAAGATCTGCTGCGCCAGACCCTCGAGACCGACTTCGCGCCGCTCTACCGTCGGCTGGAGGGCGCGAGCGACCTCGAACCCGAAGCCGTGATCGCTTCAGACAGCGCGCTCAGCCGTGGAACCCAGGCCTACGCGCGGGAGCGTCATCCTGCCTGATCAGTTGGGGTTCGGAGCTGGGTTCGGCGCGGCGCCCTTCGCGGCATCGTGGGCGGCCCTGGCCCGCATGACAGCCGCCTTGCAAGCGTCCGAGACCTGGTCGCGGTGCTGCATGAGGCAATCACGCGGACGCTCGCCAGGCTGAAGGTTAGGGCAGAGCCTCTCCACGTCTGGCTTGCAGGCCTCGCGCGGTGACGGCCCCTGCTGGGCGAAGGCGGCCCCGGCTGCGAGCGCGGCGAAGAGGAAGGGCAAGGCGGATTTCAACATCGCGTGACTCATCTCGTGGCGAACGAGCGCACTCTGGCGGGGGAAGGTTTCAGAAATGCGGCGGCGGCGTGACGCGCTGGCAACCGACGGGGTGGCTACTTCGCCTTCGGCGCGTAGGGCCTCTCGGCGCGCCAGTCCTCGGCGAACTTCTCCAGCGTCGGATCGTCAGACTCCGGCAGGGTGACGATGAGCCGGGCCAGCAGGTCGCCGCGGCGGCCCTGGCCGCCTACGAGGCCGCGGCCGCGCAGGCGCAACACCGTGCCGGAATTGGAGCCCTTGGGCACGTTGAGGGTCACCGGACCGTCGGGCGTCGGGGCCTGCACCTTGCCGCCAAGCACGGCATCCGGCACCGAGACCGGCACGTCCATGACCAGCGCCTCGCCCTCGCGCCGGAACCTCGGATGCGGGCGCACGGCGATCTCGATCAGAACGTCGCCCGCCCCGGCCCGACCAGGCGCGCCCTGGCCCTTAAGCCGCAGGGTCTGGCCGTCGGCGGCGCCGACTGGGATGGCCACGTCCAGGGTGCGGCCGTCGGTGAACGCGACGCGCTTCTTCGCCCCTTTGATCGCCTCCTCGAGGTCGATCTCCAGTCGGACGCGCACATCCTGGCCGCGGGACG
>JBEKQJ010000305.1:0-3932 GCA_049519835.1 Caulobacteraceae bacterium
GCGCGCGCCTACGACGACTTGCGAGACGATCCTGCCTGCGCCGATCTCATCGCCATCGAAACCCGCACCTACGAGCTTGCGGCGGCCCGGCTGGACCAGCTTGCGGCGGCTCTACAGCGTGAGAGGCCGGGCGGCCGCGCCCCCGCGCGCGCCGATCTCATTGGTCCCTGGCGGTTCCGCGACCTCGACGGACCCCTGAGCGGAGACGCAACCCGCCACGCAATCACCGGCGCGTCGGAACACATGATCTTCGGTCCCTACGAGCGCCTGCCGCGCGGACACTACGTGGCGCAGTTCGATCTGATGGTCGTCGGCGCCGATGCCGGGCGCATCGAGATCGACGTCCTGGCCAACGATCGCGCCTACCTCAGCCAGCGCTGGCTGCCGGCCTCGGCCGACTGGTCGCCGCGCCGCCTCACTCTGGGGTTCTTCAATCCGGACCCGGCCAATGTCCTGGAGTTTCGGGTGCGGGCCGACCGCTGCGCGGCGGGCGAGCTCACCTTCCGCGGCGTGACGATCCGGCCGGCGCGCCTGGCGCAGACCTGGCCCTCGCTGATTGCCCGGGGCCTCAGGAAACTGCGTCCGCGGCGGAGGCGGCGGTCATGAGCTCGGAGCGTCCCGGCCGCACGTCAGCGCCAAACCCCATATCTTGCGTCATCCCGCACGAAGGACGCCATCAGGCGTCCGAAGATGCGGGACCCAGAGGCGGCTGGCGATGCGCATGTGACACCTGGGTCCCGGACACCTCGCGGTGCTCGGTTCCGGGATGACGCAGGGGAGGGGAGGTTTACGTTTGCGCCGGCGCATGCGGGCGGGACGCCCGCGGTCCGGGCGGACTCCCCGCTGTCGGAGACAATTCCCGGAGCGCGGCCGTCCCGGCCGGACGTCAGCGCCGGACCCGCGTCAGTGCGCCTGGCGGATCCGGGCAACCTCGGCGGGCGTGACAGGGCTGGCATGATTACCCCACGTGGAGCGAATGTAGGTCACCGCCGCGGCGACGTCGGCGTCGCTCAGCTGGGCAAAGCCCGGCATCCCGCCCTTGCCTTTGAGCACCTGGGTGATCGGCCCGGCGTCGGGACCGTCGACGATCTTGTCGCCGGCCAGGGCCGGGAAGGCGCCCTTGATCCCCTGGCCGTTGGCCTGGTGACAGGCCTGGCAATTGGCCTCGTAGACGGCCTTGCCGTCGGCCAGCGCCGCGGCAGGGGCGGCGGCCAGCGCCATGGCGAGGAGCAGGTTCTTCATGCGGTGCTTCCGTTTGCAGGTCCCCCCGCTTTCTGGCGTGGCCGTGGCCTTCGATCAAGACGTCACCCTTTTCCGCTCGGGGCCACGCGCGTATATACGCGTATATACCGATGGAGCTTTTCATGCCCACTGTAACCAGCCGGACCTTCCGCAGCGGCAATAGCGAAGCCGTCCGCCTGCCCAAGGACGTGGCGTTCGGCAAGGATATCGAAGTGACCATCGTCCGTTCGGGCGACGTGCTCACGATCACGCCCAAGCGAACGTCGCTTCAGGAGCTCGCAGAGCGGCTGCTCGCCATGCCGGGACCGGACGAGATCCAGGAGCGTCTCGAGATTGTGTTTCCCGAACGGCCGGGGCTCTGAGCCTTGGCGTTCATGCTAGACACAAATATTGCGATCCATCTTCGCGACCGCGACGTTGACGTCATCCGGCGTGTCGCGACCTTGGACGGCGGAGCCGTGATTTCGGCCATCACGCGCGTCGAACTCGAGAGCGGCGTCTATGCCGATCCGGTCCGCGCCGCCGTCCGTCGGCCGATGTTGGATGCGATCTTGGAGCTTGTGCCGACAGTGGCCTTCGATGAGGCGGCCGCCGTGGCTTACGGCAAGATAATCGGGGTGACCGGATTTTCCCGGCGCAAGGTTCTCGATCGGATGATTGCCGCGCAGGCGATCGTCCAGGGCGTCACACTTGTTACGCTCAATGCCGGCGACTTCCGGGATATCCCCGGACTCGACCTGCTGGCATGGTGAGCCGTGCTGGACGATACGCCGCGACCATGGCCTATGCGCCGGCCATGAAATCGATTCTCGCCGCCGTGAGCGCGCTGGCGCTCCTTGCCGTCCCCGCCCTGGCCCAGGACCTGCCGCCGGGGCCCGACCTCTCCGATACGCCGGCCGTCGCGCCGCCCGAGACGCCGCCGAACGCCGACTACGTCAAGCGCGAGGCGATGATCCCCATGCGCGATGGGGTGAAGCTCTACACCGTTCTTGTCATCCCCAAGGGCGCCCACAACGCCCCGATGCTGCTCACCCGCACGCCCTACGACGCCTTCAACCGTGTGCGGCGCAACGTCAGCCCCTCGCGCGTCGCCAATCTCTCGCAGAGCGACGAGCTGTTCACCGCCGACGGCTACATCCGCGTCTTCCAGGACATCCGCGGCGCCCACCGCTCGCAGGGCGCCTACGTGATGACCCGCCCGCCGCGCGGCCCGCTCAATCCGACCGCCACCGACGACACCACCGACGCCTGGGACACCATCGACTGGCTGGTCAAGAACACGCCGGAGAGCAACGGCAAGGTCGGCATGATCGGCTCGTCCTACGAGGGCTGGACCGTGGTCATGGCCCTCCTCGATCCCCACCCGGCGCTCAAGGTCGCCGCGCCCGAGAGTCCGATGGTCGACGGCTGGATGGGCGACGACTGGTTCCACTACGGCGCCTTCCGCCAGGGGAGCCTCGACTTCTTCGTCGGCCAGACCGCCGACCACGGCGAGGGGCCGAAGATCGCCCGCGAGACCACCGACGATTACGAGGGCTATCGCCGCGCCGGCTCGATCGACGATTGGGCCAGGGCCCATGGCGTAGGCGACGATCCGTTCATGAAGCGGGTCGAGGCCCATGCCGCCTATGACGGCTTCTGGCAGGGCCAGGCGCTCGACAAGCTCCTCGCCGCGCATCCCTCCAAGGTCCCCACCATGTGGGAGCAGGGGCTCTGGGACCAGGAAGACATGTGGGGCGCGATCCATTCGTGGACGGCGCTGACCAAGGCCGGTTACGGCGACACCAACTACCTGGTCATGGGCCCCTGGCGGCACAGCGGCGCCAACTACGACGGCTCGACACTGGGCGTGCTGCATTTCAACGGCGACACCGCCCTGCAGTGGCGGCGCGACGTGCTCAAGCCGTTCTTCGACCAGTATCTCAAGGACGGCGCGCCCAAGGCGGACACCCCGCGCGTGTTCATCTACGACACCGGCCTCAACCAGTGGGATCGGCTGTCATCCTGGCCGGACGCCTGCGAGGCCGGCTGCGCGGCGCCGATGACGCCGCTCTATCTCGAGGCCGGCTTCGGCCTCGGCTTCGACAAGCCGGCCGGCGCGGCGGCCGATTCCTACGTCTCGGACCCGGCCAAGCCGGCGCCCTACCTCGTCCCGCCGGTGGTCGCCTCCGACGGCGAGCGCTGGAAAAGCTGGCTCACCACCGACCAGCGGCCCGCTGCGGCCCGGCCCGACGTGCTGGTCTACGAGACCGGTCCGCTCGACAAGCCGGTGCGCATCGCCGGCGCGCCGGTCGCCGACATCTGGGCCGCCACGACCGGGACAGACGGCGATTTCGTGGTCAAGCTGATCGACGTCTATCCCGACCTCGTCCCGTCGCGTCCGGAGCTTGCCGGCTACCAGTTGCCGATCGCCATGGACATCTTTCGTGGCCGCTATCGCGACAGCTTCGAACACCCCTCGGCGGTTCCCGCCGGCAAGCTGCAGCGCTACCGCTTCGCCCTGCCGACCGCCAACCACGTGTTCCTGCCGGGCCATCGGATCATGGTCCAGATCCAGTCGAGCTGGTTCCCGCTCTACGACCGCAATCCGCAGACCTATGTCGACAACATCTTCCTGGCCAAGCCGGAGGACTACAAGGCCGCGACCATCCAGGTCTCGCGTTCCGCCGACCACCCCAGCGCCGTCTGGC
>JBEKQJ010000306.1:0-3879 GCA_049519835.1 Caulobacteraceae bacterium
CGACGTGCAGGTGGGTGCAGACCACCGCATCGACGCTGTCGCGCGGCCAGCCGGCGTCGGCAAGATGGGCGAGGAACGGGGTGGCCAGCGGCTGGCCGCCGGTGATGCCCCGAGCCCGGTCGTTGCCAATGCAGGTGTCGACCACCAGGCGCAGACCGGGCGCCTCGACCAGTAAGGCGTGGACCGAGAGCAGCAGCTCGTCCTTGTCGTTGACGAAATGCGGATAGAGCCACGGGCTTTGGCGCAGAGCCTCAGGCGACGCCTGCGCCAGGAAATGCCCGCCCGGCGGGATCGGCAACTCCATCTCGACGATGCGCTTCACCGTCACATCGCCCACGCGCCAGCTCAGCATGCTCGTTTCCTCCGCCCGTCTCTGCATAGATGTTGGGGCCGAATGCGGCGGCCGCCAAGCCTTATGGCGCTTGCTTGCCCCGCAGGATGATCTGGTCGCCGTGCACCTCGTAGGAATCCAGCCGGTCGAGGAAGCTGAGGCCAAGCAGCGAGACGTTCATCGGCGCGCTGTTGACGTACACCGGCACCGAGGTCAGGCGAAGGGGTCCGACCCCGACACTGTCGGCGGTCGCCTCCTGGCCGGTGGCGACGCCGTTAGCGGTCTCCGCCGACTTGGCCTCGCCGTTGGCCACCAGGTGAACGCGCGCCGCATCCTGCGGGCTGAGCACGATCTCGCTCGAGCCGGTGTCGATCAGGAACCGCACTGGCTCGCCGTTCACCTGGCCCATGGCGTAGAAGCCGCCGCCCTCGCTGCGCCCGATCTGCACTTCGATGGGCGAAGGCGAAGTCTGGGTAGAATTGGACGCCGTGACCACCGGGCGGCTGACCATGGGCTCGGCCGGAGCGAAGGCGGTTGCCAGACGCCGGCCCAAATCGAGCACCCCGGCGCGATCCTGGTAGAGCAGGGCCAGCAGGATCAGGATGGCTCCCCAGGTCAGAGCGTACCGGGCCGCTTGGACCATGTGGATCCGGCGCGCGGCCATCAGGCCGCTGGAGACGAGGGCGGCCAGGCCCACCAGCCGCACGAGCTGAAAGACATCCTGCTCGCCGGGCGTCTGGCCGGGCAGCAGCAGGCTCAGAGCCATGACCAAGCCGATCGTGAAGGCCAGCAGACCCAGCCACAGGACGGCGCCCCGCAGCGGCGGGCGGGGGGGCGGCCGTCGCGGCGGCTCGGTCGGCCGCTCGGGTCCCCAGGGTCCGTGGCTATCGCTCATGGTCTCCTTGCGCCTGGACCCGGGGCGGCGGCGCCGTCGGCGGCTGGAAGACCGGCCCACCCTGATAGGAAACATATATCTTGTGCTGCTCGCGGGCCACGAACACCCGGTGAGCGCGGAAGAAATCGGCGCCCAACAGCATCTGCGGCTGATCGGTCACCGGTGTCGGGATCAGGTCGTTGAGCTGGGTTTCCTTGTCGCGCCCAAACAAGTCGACGACCCGCAGCGTGGCGTTGTGGATTGTCTCCTCGCCAAAGCTGAAGGTCGGGAAGACGTCGGCGTATTGCGCTTCCGCCTTTGGTCCCAGGCCTTGGGTCTCGCCCTCGTTCGTCAGGCTGGCCGATTTCAGCGCCACCCCGGCGACAGTCGCCGCCTGTGGTGTCATCACCGAGACGCCAGCCCCGGTGTCCATCTTGGCCACCAGCCGGATGTCGTTGACCTTTACCTCGGTGAGGATCTCGTCGGCGGTGGTCGGGAGCATCGGGGCCACGGCATAGGCCTCGCCCCAGTAGACCACCTGGTCGCCTTCGCAGTCCTTGGGGCGGAAGAACCGGATCTTGCCGTGCGGCAGGTCGAACTCGACGTCGGCCTGGAGCAGGAACTTGCCGCCGACCAGCCCCTGGGCCCCGCCGAGGCCGCGCCCGGTCACCACCAGGTCGGCGTCCCGCTCGCTGAGGTCGCCGAGGCGAAACGACTTCACCCTTGCCGTGTAGACGTCCGACGCGCCGCCGACGCCATAGGCCTTGCCGCCGGTCCGCCTCAGGAAAAGGCCGAGCTTCTGCGCTTCGGCCTCGAAAAGGATGGTGCCAAACGAGCCGGTGTCGACGATCAGCCGCACCGGCTTGCCGTCCACCTCTCCGGTCGTGCTGACCACACCGCCTTCGATGGTGACCGGCATCTCGCCCAGCGCCTGCAGCTGGCAGTGTTTCTCGTCCGCCGCCGCCGGAGCGACCATCGCCGCCGCGGCCAGCGACGCCCAATAGACCGATGCTTTCAAGCCAGCCCCTCTTGTCAGCCGTCCTCGTGGTGGCGGCCGAAGTCAGGCTCTGGTGTTTCCTGGCCGGCGTCAATCACGCTGCGCCGGATGCTGCGCGTGCGGGTGAAGAGCTCGAACAGCTTGTCGCCCTCGCCCCAGCGGATGGCCCGCGACAGCGCCTGCAGGTCCTCGGTGAAGCGGCCCAGGATTTCCAGCACCGCCTCCTTGTTGGCCAGGAACACGTCCCGCCACATGGTCGGGTCGGAGGCGGCGATGCGGGTGAAGTCGCGGAAGCCGCCGGCCGAGTACTTGATCACCTCGCCGCGCGTCACCTGTTCGAGGTCGGCGGCGGTGCCGACGATGTTGTAGGCGATCAGGTGGGGCAGGTGCGAGGTCACCGCCAGGACGAGGTCGTGGTGGCGCTCATCCATGGTTTCGACCTTGGCGCCGAGCGCCTCCCAGAATCGCGTCAGCCGATCCACGGCGGCGAGGTACGGCGCGTCGGTCCGCGCCTGCGGCGTCAGGATGGTGAAGCGATGGGCGAACAGGCTGGCGAAGCCGGAGTCGGGCCCGGAATTCTCGGTGCCGGCGATCGGGTGACCGGGGATGGCGAAGACGCTCTCGGGCAGGGTCGTGGCGAAGGCCTCGGCGACGACGGTCTTCACCGAACCGACGTCGGTGACCACCGCCCCAGGCGCCAGCGAGTCGGAGATTTCTGCCGCCGCCGCGCCGATTGCCAGTGGCGGCATGGCCAGCACCACCAGGTCGGCGCCGCGGACCGCCTCCCTGGAGTCGGCGAAGACCTCGTCGGCGAGGCGGAGCGCCCGAACCCGTTCCAGCACCTGCGCACTCGTATCCGAGACGGCGATCTCACCCGCCACGCCTCTGGCCCGCGCCGCGCGCACCACCGACGACCCGATCAGACCGCAGCCGATCACCGCCATGCGCTGGAAAATCGCCTCGCTCATGCGGCCAGGAAATCGGCCAGGGCCTCGACCACCGCGCGGTTGTGCTCATCCAGCCCGATTGTCAGCCGAAGATGGTCCGGCAGGCCATAGTTGGCGACGCCCCGCAGGATCAGGCCGCGACGGGCGAGGAAAGCCTCGGCCTCAGCCGCGGTCTTCCTGGGCGTCTGCGGAAAGCCGATCAGGATGAAGTTCGCCGCCGAAGGCGTCACCTCCAGGCCGAGGCCGGCGATCTGCTGGGTCAGCCACGGGCGCCATTGCTCGACGTGGGCGAGCGAACGGGTTTGGAACTCGGCGTCCGCCAGGGCGGCGACGGCCGCGGCCTGGCCGGCGATCGAGACGTTGAACGGGAGGCGGATGCGGTCGACGGCGCCGGCCACGTGCGCCGGGGCGTAGGCCCAGCCGACTCTGAGCGACGCCAAGCCGTGCAGCTTCGAGAAGGTGTGGGTGACGACCACATTCTCCGCCCCGCGGGCCAGCGCCAAGCCGTCGCTGAAGGTCGGGTCGCTGTTGAACTCGGCGTAGGCGCCGTCGAGCACCAAAAGCACTTGGGGCGGCAGGCCGGCGTGCAGGCGCTCGACCTCGGCCGCGGTGATGAAGGTGCCGGTGGGGTTGGCCGGGTTGGCGACGAAGACCAGGCGCGTGCGTTCGTCCACCGTCTCGAGCATCGCGTCGACGTCGATGCGGTGGTGGCTTTCCTCGGCGAACCGCA
>JBEKQJ010000307.1:0-3859 GCA_049519835.1 Caulobacteraceae bacterium
CGCGGGGCCGTGAGGTCATATTGTCGCATTGACCATCCGAGGAAGTAGGCAATGAGATGTCAATCGTAAAAGATTGTATTGGCGATTAGCGTCGCCGCGTCGAATTGACAAGCGTTCCAAGTATTAAAAGTACGGATCCTGATGAGAGCGGTTTGGGCGTCGATGCGCATCGATCATGATGCGTAGCGGTACGGCTCTGCACCATGGAGAACGAACGATGACACAGGCGATTGCACCCAACCACGATTTGAATGGGGATCAGGAAGTCGATCTCGGGACGCTCCGAAGCGAGATCGAAAGCCAACTCTGGTCGGGACTTGGTCTCGCCAAACCAGCCGAGCCGACCAATCGCGAAGTGGCCGTGGAAGCGGGGCCCGATGCGTTTCAAAACGAAGTCGAGGCCGAACTGGGGGCCGAGCCGGGCCTCGACGCCGGCGGCATCTCCGTCTCGGTGCGGGACGGCGTCGCCATGGTGACGGGCCACATCGTCACCCTGACGGGGGAAGTCGACTGGCAGTACCAGAAGATCGCGGCGGAACACGCGGTTCACCGGATCTCAGGGGTGGTCGATCTCGTCAACAAGATCGAAGTCCGCTCGCGTCGACCAGCGAACGACAGTTGAGACGGGCTGCCGGTCGCGCCGCCGGCGCATGACGAGATCGGTGAATGAATTACCCAGGATAGCTTCCGATCGATCGTCGGGGGCTGGCCGCATGGTCGCGTTTGTTTAGCTTAAGGAGTCCCCATGTTTATCGGAGACATACTCGTCGCTCAGAATCTGGTGACTCGGGAAGATGTCGCCGACGGCCTGGCGGTTCAGCGCTACAAGGGCGGCAGCCTCGGGGACAGCCTGGTCGAACTCGGCAGGATATCACCGGAAGTCCTGGCGGCGGCGGTGCAAGCTGTCCCCGCCTCTCCGCACACGGTGGCCGACACCGGACTGTCGCTATCGCTCCTGCTCAATCTGATGATGAAGGCGATGCACGTGGTCGGCGTGGATACGCCCTCGGCGATCGGCGAACTGCTCAAACTCCCGCCCCGCGCCGTACAGGAGCTGCTCGACGAAGCGGGAGAGCGCAAACTGATCAACGTCCTGGGCGCCGTGGGGGCCGGCCTGGCCGCTGAGCGGTGCTACTCGGTCAGCATGGCGGGCGCGGAGTGGGCTCTGGCGGCGATGCGCCAGTGCAAATACATCGGTCCGGCGCCAGTGACCCTGGCGGCGTTTCGCGAACAGATCCGCCGCCAGGGCGTCTCGAAGGTCAAGATCAATCACGGCGCCATCGACCGCGCCTTCGGCGACATGGTTATCTCCGAGGAACTGGTCTGCAAGATTGGCCCGGCGATCAACTCCGCCCGTTCCATCCTGCTCTACGGTCCGCCCGGCAACGGCAAGAGCTCCATCGCCACAAGGATCGGGTCGCTGTTCAAGGACGTGATCTACATTCCCTATTGCTTCGAAGTCGACGGCCAGATCATCACGGTCTTCGATCCGACCGTCCACCAGTCGGTGCAGGAAACCCAGGATGCGCCCGCCGACGATCCCGTCCTGCGCCGCGAGGATTTCGATCCGCGCTGGGAGGCCTGCTCGCGCCCGGTGATCATGGTGGGCGGCGAGCTCACCCTCGAAATGCTCGACCTCGGCTACAACTCGGAGTCCGGCTTTTGCGAAGCGCCGCTTCACATCAAGGCGCTGGGCGGCGTCTTCGTGATCGATGACTTCGGGCGGCAGCTGGTCAAGCCCGAGGCCCTGCTCAACCGGTGGATCGTACCGCTGGAAGGCCGCATCGACTATCTCAAGCTCAACACCGGCAAGAGCTTCCCGCTGCCCTTCGACGAACTGGTGATTTTTTCCACCAACCTGTCGCCGAGCGATCTGATGGATCCCGCGTTTCTGCGCCGGATCCCCTACAAGATCGGCATCAATGCGCCCTCGGTGGAGGAATACCGCGACATTTTCCGCAAGACGGCCGAGAGAGCCGGGGTCGAGGTGACCGACGCCATGGTCGACCACATCATCTGCGAGATCAACGAGCGCAACGGCATCCCATTGGCCGGCTATCAGCCGACCTTCATCATCGATCAGGTTCTGGCCGCCTGCCAGTTCATGGAGCTGGAGCCGCAGATCCAGCCGCGATTTGTCGCCATGGCCCTCAACAATCTGTACACGGAGGAAGACCGGAACTTTGGCGACGTCGCCCGCCTGCCGCGTCGGAAAGCGGTCCACGGTCGAGCCGCAACCGAAGCGGACGAGCCGGCGGCCCTCGCCGCCGCATAGCGCTAGCTGAAGCCTTCAAAGCAAGTCAGCCGGCCGATATGGGGCGGGGCCAGCCTAACGTCGGTGCGCCACGCGACTCGGATATCCTCGAGTCCGCTTGCCGGCGAGCGGCCAGCGAAGGGGTGGGGGAATCCCTGGGCCTGAAATGAACGGAGCGGACGTCGCCGCCCGCTCCGCATCGTTCTCCCAAATTGGCCGCAGCTAGAAGCTGGCGCCAACCTTGATCATGATCACCCGCGGCCGCAGCGGCACCTCCGACTTGATGAACTGGGCGGCGGAGGTGAACACGCTGGCGTTGGAATTGGCCAGGTTGGTGCCGTAGATCTCGGCGTACCACTTGTCCTTGGCGATGCCGATGGCCGCGTCGATCGTGCCGTAGCCGGGCTGGTAGTAGCGCAGCAGGGTGGTGCTCGGGATCAGCACCCCTTCACCGGAGGTGTAGGTGGCGGGCTGGTTCCACATCCCGCCGACGTAGTTGCCGCCAACCTGCACATGGGCCCGGTAGTCGTTGCCGACGTTCCATTCGTGGCGGGCGCGGATATTGCCCTGGAAGGTCGGCGAGAAGGCCGGGACGGTGCCGGAGGCGCCGAACGGGTTCTGGAACGGCGCCAGGCCGATGCCCTTGAACACCGCCTCGGTGATGCAGTTGCCGTAGGTGGCGCTGGCTGGGTTGTTGCTGACCAGGCAAGGCGAGTTGGACTGGGTGGCGTTGTTGTAGGAGGCCGAGCCGTTGAAGGTCAGGCCTTCGGTCACCCGGGCCGTGAACTGAGCCTCGACGCCCTTGATGTTGTAGCTCGGCCCATTGGCGACGAAGGTCGTGTTGCCGAGCACGGTCGGGTTGAACAGCAGCAGCTGAACGTTGTCCCAATCCATGTAGTAGGCGCTGAGGTTCAATTGCAGCCGGTGCTCGAAGAACTGGCCCTTCATGCCGATCTCGTAGTTGGTCAGGGAGTCCGGCGCATAGCCGTTGGGGGTCAGGAACTGCGGGTTGCCGTCGGCGCCGACGGCGACGCCCGTGTTATCCTTGCGGTTGAAGCCGCCGGGGCGGAAGCCCTGCGAGAAGGTGAAGTAGGTCATGATGTCGGGCGTGATGCGCCAGGTGATGTTGGCCCGGCTCTTGAAGCCCTGGTAGGTGACCTTGTCGTTGTGTGAATCGATGTTGACGTTGTCGGCGAAGCAGCCGTTCGCCACGTTCAAGCAACCGGTGCCCGTCTGGTAGACCGAGCCCACTTCGAACTCATTGTATTGGTAGTAGCGTGTGCCGCCGCTGATGGTCAGCACGTTTGGAATGATGTCGAAGTCGCCGGATACGAAGGCCGCTTCCTGGTCGTAGCCACGCGTGGCGTCTTCGCCGAAGGCGGTGTTGTCGCCGCGGATGCTGGGATCGATGATCGTCGATCCGGGTGACGGCACCACATTGCCGATGCAGATTGGGCCGCCGGCCTGGGCGATGGCGAGGTTCTGCGGATCGCAGGCGGGGATTGTCTTGTAGTCGAAGTTCATGACGTCTTCGACGCGGAACCGCTCCCAGAACGCGCCGGCGATGAAGCGGAGGCGCCAGGTGTCGGGCGAGCTCACCCGGAA